>JAYFOZ010000001.1 GCA_034928305.1 Methanomassiliicoccaceae archaeon
GACCGTCGAAGGCGACGTGCACGACATAGGCAAATCGATCTGCTCGACGATGCTCCAGTGCGGAGGCTTCGACGTAGTCGACCTCGGCAGGGACGTCCCGTCCAAGGATTTCGTCGCCCAGGTAAGGGACAACGGATGCACCATGCTCGGGATGTCCGCACTCATGACGACAACGATGACGGTCCAGAGGGACGTCATCGGCATGCTCAAGGACGCGGGCATAAGGGACAACGTGAAAGTGATGGTCGGCGGGGCGCCGGTCACGCAGACGTGGGCCGACAAGATCGGGGCCGACTGCTACAGCGAGTCGGCGTCCGAGCAGGTCGGGAAGGCGAAGGCGCTTCTGGGGTGAACGGAAATGGCAGAATATCTTACATACATGGGTGACGGAAAGAGGATATGGTCCACTCGCGAGAAGGTCATCGACGACCTGCAGGCGGGAATGGCGGAGGCCGCAGAGGTCGGAAACGTCCCGGACCTCTCCTCTGAAGAGCTGGCAATGCTCTGCGACATCGTATGCGACCGTAACAGGATAGTCAGCGTTGAGCCCGGAAACGAAGTCGTTCTTTCGAACGACGGAGCCCAGAACAAGTTCACCGGTGACAGCGGGAGCAGCGGATGTGGAATCGAGATGTCTGCGCTGGTAGCCGCCCAGGTGCACGAGCGCGCCATGTCGATGGACACCTTCGAATTCGGAAGCCTCGACAACAATTACAGCGTCAAGCCGCTGAAAGCGGTCATAGCGATGCAGATGCAGAAGATGGAAGACATGCAGAACAGCATGATTGTGCCCTTTTTCTACGGAGCTATGCCCAACATGGGTCTGTACTATGAGCCGGATGGACCTTACGGAAACCCGCCCGACCTGATGAGAGAGGGAAAGATAGAGGAAGCCCAATCCGAGATGGAGAAGGCGATGGACTCGATGACCAGGGACATAGAGTTCATGGGCGTTAGGATGCAGGAGGCCGGGTCCGACGGATTCAACTTCGACACGACCGCGTCCGCCGGCGACGGAGATTTTCTGTCGGTGCTCAGGGGAGTGGAGCTTCTTAAGAAGGCCCGCCCTGAGGCACAGACCATGGTGGGAATGTCCAGCGAGAACGTCATCGGAATTCACGGGATGCTCGACTACAAGGGACATGAAGTTGCGGGGATATATCCCCACGATCAGGCCAAGCTTGCCGAGATGGCCGGCGTCGACGTTTTTGGACCGGTCACCAACACCAAGTCCGGAAAATCCCTCGCCTGGAACATGGCCTACTCCGTAGCTATCATCAAAGAGTGCGAGAAGAAGTCCAACCTGCCCTGCCATGTGAACCTGGGAATGGGAGTCGGCGGAATACCCATGCTGGAGACACCTCCCGCAGAGGCGGTCACGCGTTGCAGCAAAGCCATGGTCGAAGTTGCCAAAGTGGACGGTATTTAGATCGGTGTCGGCGACCCCGCCGGTATGTCGATCGCACACATGATGGCTTCCGGGCTCGGAGGGATCAGAACTTCCGGAGACCTTGTCGCCAGGATGCAGTTCGGCAAGAAGATGAAGACCCCCGCCGCCAAGGAGTACGTCGCCAAGAAGCTCGGAATTTCCGTGCTCGATCTGACCGATGTATATGTGATGAGGGACCTCCGCGAAGCGCTCGGCATCGGAGTGACCGTGGGGCTCCCCGGAGCTCCCAGGGGTATCGCAGCAAAGATGAACATCGAGAAGCTTCTCGACATCAAGATCAACTGCTGCGAGAACTTCCGCAAGATGACCTCCAAGAGGTAAATAATTTAGCGGGCATCGCCCGCATTTTTATTTTTTTCAAAGCCGACTATGTGTTTTTCAGGCCCGATATCTGAAAACCGTCCCGGTCAGTGGCCCGGGTACACGACAAGCGATTCGACGTCGTATCCTTCCAGCTTCTTCCTGCCCTCGAGTCCCGCAAGCTCGATGACGAAGCATATCTTGACAACCTCTCCGCCGAGCTTCTCGATCATTTTGATCATGGCCTCGGTGGTTCCCCCTGTGGCTATCAGGTCGTCAACGATCACTACCTTCTGCCCGGGCCTGATGCAGTCTTTGTGCATCTCCAGCGTGGCGGTGCCGTATTCAAGGTCGTATTCCTGGCATATGGTCGCTCTGGGGAGTTTTCCTTTCTTTCTTACGATAACGAAGCCCTTTTTCAACGCGTATGCGACGGGGGCGCCGAATATGAAGCCCCTTGACTCGGATCCCGCCACAAGGTCGAAGTCCACGCCCTCCAACATGTCGACGATGCCGTCGATCGAAAGAGAGAATCCCTCGCTGTCTTGCAGGACCGTCGTGATGTCCCTGAACATTATTCCTTTGGTTGGAAAATCCGGTATCGTCTGGATGTAGTCTTCGACTGTTTTCATGTGAGTACAGTATGGACTGGCAGGTCAGTATAAAAAGCCAATCATGGGACAAAATCCGGAGAAATCCCCGAGTGGGGTAAGGGCCCGGCCCTGCCGGGATTATTGCGGTCATCAGTCGAGTCTTGCAGACCGTTCTGTAGAGGGTCAATCAGAGTAAAGAGCCATCAGGCCAGTCTTCTGCTCTTTGTTACCGCAGTACCATATTGAACAATCTTCGCCGCAGATCCTTGTGTTATTTCGTTTGCCGATAGCCACTTACCTCCGGATTATACAATTCATTACTACTATTTATATCAATCGTTTAACGATTTACGTCAATAAACGATTAATTAATACGAATTTCGTAGAATAATATTATAAAAACGACGAAATGCGAAATATGATCATGTGCGAGGGATCCGAATAAAAATATTCCACATGGCGGATTAAAAAGAAAGGGTGGCCGGCCGGGGCCGGCTAATCGGTTTCAGTTCAGCTGTTCGGAGCAGTAAGGACAGAACTTCGGGACCTTGGCAAGTCCCTTGAGGTCCTCTCCGCAGTACGGACAGACGTTGAACTTCTTCTGCCCTCCCGCCGAGGCCGGAGCGGCGGCGGAACGGGCGGCCTGCTGCTGGACCGCGGGAGGGCTCCCGATATCGTCCCTGGCCTGCTGTTGTGGAGACGGCTTTCCGCAGTTTCCGCAGAATCTGTACGGATACTCGTTGGGCGTTCCGCAGTAAGGGCACAGGACCTTGGGGGTCTGCCCGGGCTGCTGCTGGGACATCTGCTGCTGCTGGAGCTGCTGGTACATCTGTGGGAACAGGAGCATTCCCGTACCGACGGCGGCACCTCCTTCGGAATTGCCTATGGCGTCGGCCATGCGGTCCATTACAGCATACTTCTTGAAGGCCTCTCCGTTCTTGGAGCTGAACTGCAGGTACTGGAAGACCTTCTCCATGTCCTCATCCGTGGTCCTGAGCTCCGAGATCTTCAGCGCCAGCAGCTCTATGCCCCTCTGCGTGAAGTACGGCTCGATCAGCGCCTTGGTGGAAGTGGACGCCCTCTCGAGGTTCGTGTACACGTCCATATAGTACTGCTCGGTGAGCTGCTGCGTTATCTGCTCGTTGATGAAGCTCTTCATGAACGCGTTCACGTCACCGGTGCTGTAGGCGCTCATGCCTCCGATGACCTGGGTGAAGAACACGGCGATGTCCTCCTTCTTGACGCGGAACTGGTAGTCGCCGTTCGCCATGAGGGTGATCGGCACATTGTATTCCTGCGCCGCTTTTATCATTCCTCTGATGCCCCACTTCCCGTTGAACATCTTCAGCGAGACGTATATGATCTGGACCTTGAACGGCGTCTCCTTGAAGCCCAGCGCGAGCTGGTAGAGCTTTGTGAGCCACGGGATGTTCGACGACATCACCGAGTGCCTTCCCGGTTCCAGGACGCCGGTGAGCTGGCCGTCCCTGATGAACAGCGCGACCGCGTGTTCCGGGACGGTCACGGACGTAAGGGTCCTGAGGTCGTTGTACTCGTATGTATAGATGATATCGTCAGGGCCCTGGCTTTCCCAGTTTACCACATTGGTTTTCTTTTCTGCCATTCAAATCACTCCTTGACCCCTTCCATGAATCCTTTCATCACGGTCTCCCTGTGGTTGTAATCCTCGATCATCCTGTCGGCGGTCTTCTCGATCTCGCGCAGGATACCTTTTATGGCGTATTCGCCCTCGTCTATCTTCTTCACAAGATCGGCGACCTCTTTTCTCAGGAGCACCGTTCCGTCCACCAGTTTGGCGTCCCAGGAGACCAGATCGTCCAGCTCGCCCTCCAGGATTTTGACGGATGCGTGCCATCCGCTGTAACCGTTTACCGCTTTCTGCACGGATATATGATACTTGTCGACCTTCGTGCGGATCCTTTCGGTGTCCCTCATGAGCTCGAGGTCCTTTATCGCCGCCCTCTGGATGGTTGCGAGGTCGTTCTTCGTGCCTTCGAGCGTGCGGGCAACCTCTTGCCTTATCGCTCTGTCCTCGTCCCTGCGGAGGTTCTTTTCCTTGTACCCCCTGTATATGGGGATGTAAAGTCCGATACGCTCCACCAGAGATGTGTTGCCCCTCATATGGCTTCCAACTGTGTCGTCTAAAGGCATTTTCATTCACTTCCTGTTCTTAAATGTAATAATAATTCCGATCGCTGCCGCGGCCAGGAGTATCAAAGCCACGGGGGCCAGCCAACCGAGGCCGGTGTAGAACCACATGTAGCCTGCGAGGCCGACGACCAGCATGAGCACTCCCAATACCAGGTTATAGTCGCTGTTGCTCGGGCCGAAGTTCGTCCCTCCGTCCCTCTGCATGGGGGACATTACGGCGAATGTTATTCCCATTACGATGAGCACGACCCAGAGGATGATGCTGATCCCTTCGTTCATTACGCTGTAGGCTACCAGACCGATGACCACCGCGATCAGGAACATCGAGCCGATCACTGCGGACAGGGTCCTGTTGGCCAACTTGTCCTTGTTTGTCATTTCCTCTTTCTCCTTTGTATCTATTATAGTACTATCAGTTGATTGATGTCTGTCCTCTTCATCCTCTCGGGCAGCAGCTTTCCGAACCCGTTGACAACAACGGTGTTCCCGGATACCTTGCACGGGACGTATATCAGGTTCTTCACGTACGGTTTGCTCAGTCTTAGTTTGCTGTTGCTCTGCATGCGCTGAACCAGATAGTTCTCGGTTAGATGCTCGGCCTCCTTCTTGGTGCTGAGCGGGACTATTATCTTCCTGGCGCCGGGGCTGCCGGGCCTCGCGGTGTCGGACAGGGACCCTATCCCCTCGCCGCCGCTGATGCTGACCTCCGATCCGCGGAGGCCCGCAAGTATGCTCGTCTCCGGGCAGAGCGCGAATATGTCGGTGACCCCCGAGGCGGGATTGGTAAGACATCCCGCGTCGACGGTGAAATCTCCGGGGATCAGGATGTCTTCCGCAACTTCGACGCTCTTCTTGGACCAGAGGGCGCCGGTCACGAAGCTGTATCTGAGGTCTACGTCCCAGAACGGGAACAGATAGTCTCCGTCCCCCGATGTTATCATCATCGTTCCGGAACCGCTCCTCGCGCCCAATGCCTGGGAAAGGTGCTGGAACAGCTCGCTGTTCCTGTCCTTCGTCCTCAATATGGTCCAGTTGCTGACATTAGGATACTGTATTTTAGAGATCTTGGCCAGCGCCGCGAGCGTTTTCACGGCGTCCCCGCCTGTCGACGACGAGCTTTTGACCAGGTCGGCGACCGCACTTACCTGCGACAGTTCGCGCTCGACGCCCTGATACATTATGGCCAGCGAGGGCACGGAGAACAGATTGTCCTTCACGTCCTTCAGGCCTTTGGCGCCCTTTTCGAGGTAGCCGATGCTTCCCAGCGAGTCCCCGTTCAGAAGTTTCTCGCATCCCGTGCACGCCTCGGCAAGTGCCGAGAAGCGCTTGGATACGGGTGCATAATCGTTGGATTTCGACAGCATCTCCGAAGCCTGTGTGAAGTTGTTGCTCATAAGCAGATATCTTCCCGGTTTGTCCTCCAGCAACAGTTTCACGTTATTGATTATAAGAGCATACGACTTCACGATGCTCTCGGCGTTCGCGAGCTCCTTGCGGTCGTTACTGTCGACGGCCAGAGGCGAAAGCCCCTTGATCTTTGCGTCGAACTCGAAGGCGGACGCGGAAGTATGCACAGGTTTGGCCGTGTTGTCGGTGGTGAAAGGCATCACGAACAGCGGATTGGTCATCAAGGTGTTCGCAGCAAACCTGTATTCGGTTATCTCGGCAGATATCCTGGGCCTTACGTTGGTGACGTATATGTTGTGCCTGGCTATCGAGTCCACGTTCTCGGCCTGGGACATCGAGAAGCCGCCCGGCATAGCGCTGCTTACCCAGGACCGGACCTGGTCCATGACCTGGTCCAGATACGCTTTGGCGTCTATGCGCTGCTGTGTGGTGCCGCAGCTGCGGCATGTTATGTACGGTGTGTTGGCCTCGACGTCCTTCGCTTCGAACGGCGCACCGCAGTATTTGCACCTGAGCATTACCATGTCGTCCAAATAATCACCTTACTGATCTGACGGCGGCCCACAGGGCAACTATCTCCGCCTGCAGCCTGGCCTCCATGGCCCTCATCTCGCTCATGGCCTGGGCATGGTACGCTTTGGCGATATCGTCCGCCCTTGTGGAGATACCCTTGTAGCACGCTCTGCAGGCATATATCGCACCGTAATCGTCGGTCTCGGACCTAAGGGGTTCGCCATCGGCCTTCCTGAGCATCGGCGAGATCTCGCTGGATATCGGGAAGAAGTGGATTCCCAGGCCGGAAGCGGTCCTTCCGCAGAACCAGCATTTGCATGTCCTGGAATAATCGTTGACCAGTTTGAGGTTGGCCTCTCCGGTGTCCCCGACCTGCTTCCTGTACCCGTAGGCTATCTGCTGGTACTCCGCGGCCTTCCTCGGGTCGTCCCAGACCGTTCCCAGGGCCAGGAACTCGTATCCCGTCGCGAACAGGACAAGCCCTTCTCTGATGCCGGTCCTCGTCGTGTCGTTGAGGAAGATCTCGTTCGTCTTAAGGTTCTCGTTGCCCACCTCGGCCTGGTACCTCTGCGCCAGCTTCAGGAGTTTATTTCCTTTGTCCAGCAAAACGGCCGAAGGTCCGTTCATGTTGAAGATCTGAATCTCTTCGATCGCCAGTTCGCACTGCACGATCATCATGGCTATGTTGACGGTGGTCAGGCCGAACGTGAACTCCTTTGCCTTGGTGGCCTTCATGGCATTGAGCAGGGCCCTGTAAGCATTAACGTCGCCCAGCCGTCCGCGCAGGTCTATCATCCCTACAAGGACCGCCGATATGTCATCGGGCCCGCCGTCCTTCTCTATCGACTTCATCAGTCTGGCGCGGGCTTTATCGAATTCTCCCTGTTTTATCAGATCTAGGGCTTGTTCGTACAGGGCATCTGCATCTTTGAAAAGTGAGAGGGCCATATTTTTCCTTCTGTGGAGAATTGCATGTTCAGGGTAAAATACTATTTGAACGATCTTGGTATGAGCATCGGGCACGCTGGGCGCCCAACCGCCACCAGAATCGAAACTTTGTCTCGGTCGTTCTTCGTTGAATAAAGTAAATATCGATTATTTCAAATATTATTAGATGTTTGTCTAATTCAATTTTAATAATAGATACATTTGTCAGAAGTGTTCGGAAAACTTTATATGAAATAAATTGCTCGCCCCAGCATGGACAACAGCAGGTTTGCGGCTGTGGAGAGGGCGTTCGGAAGAGAACCTGTAAAAGCGGTGCCGCCCGGTGCCAACGTTTCCGATTATTACGGGTGCAACGTGTTCAACAGGAAGAACATGAGGAAGTACCTGTCCCAGGAAACAAGGAGGTCCATCTATGAATCAATAGAAAGCGGCAAGACCCTTGATATCTCCGTTGCCGAGCACGTCGCCGAGGGTATGAAGCGCTGGGCGATGGACATGGGAGCTACCCACTACACTCACTGGTTCCAGCCGCTGACAGGCGGGACGGCCGAGAAGCACGATTCCTTCGCGACACCGTACGGCCGCGACGAATCGCTGGAGACCTTCTCCGGCGCATTGCTATGCCAGCAGGAGCCGGATGCGTCGTCGTTCCCCAACGGCGGCCTCCGCAACACGTTCGAGGCCCGCGGATACACGGCATGGGACCCCTCCTCGCCGGCCTTCATCATCGGGGACGTGCTGTGCGTTCCCACAGTTTTCATATCATATACCGGGGAGGCCCTCGACTACAAGACGCCGTTGCTCAGGTCCAAGGCGGCGGTATCCAAGGCGGCATCCGAGATACTAGAGTACTTCGGGTTCCGCGGAGCGAACGTCGAATCTTACCTCGGATGGGAGCAGGAGTTCTTCCTGGTCGATTCGGCCCTGTTCTCGCAGCGCCCCGACCTGATGCTGACCGGACGTACCCTCGTGGGGCACGAGAGCGCCAAGAGCCAGCAGCTCGACGATCATTATTTCGGTTCGATCCCCCAGAGGGTCCTGGAGTTCTTAAAGGACCTCGAGATCGAATGCTACAAGCTCGGCATACCGATAAAGACCAGGCATAACGAGGTGGCTCCCAACCAGTTCGAGATGGCCCCCGTGTACGAGGAAGCGAACTTGGCGATCGACCACAACCTAATGCTGATGTCGATAATGAAGCCCACGGCGAAGCGACACGGTTTCAGGGTACTGCTCCACGAGAAGCCCTACAAAGGCGTCAACGGTTCGGGCAAACACTGCAACTGGTCCCTGGGCACCGGGGACGGGATACCCTTGATGTCCCCCGGGAAGACCGACGGGGAGAACCTGAGGTTCCTGACCCTTACGGTGAACGTCCTCATGGCCGTCTACAAGAACAACCAGCTTCTCAAGGCCGCGATCATGACCGCCACCAACGCCCACAGGCTTGGAGCGGACGAGGCCCCCCCGGCGATCATGTCGGTGTTCCTGGGCACCCAGATAACATCGGCGTTCGAGCAGCTGCTCGAGTCCAAGAACATGGTGAAGATAGGCAAGAAGTCGGGGTACAGCCTCGGAATCCCCCATATACCGGAGATACTGGTCGACAACACGGACAGGAACAGGACGTCCCCGTTCGCGTTCACCGGCAACAGGTTCGAGTTCAGGGCCGTAGGCTCTTCGGCGAACTGCTCTTCCGCCATCACGATCATAAACTCGGTCGTCGCGGAACAGCTGAAAGAGTTCAAGATGAGGGTCGACGCCAGGATCGCCGACGGGGCGCAGACCGAAAGGGCCATACTGGACGAGATATGCCTGACGTACAAGAGCTGTCGCGACATATGCTTCGAGGGCAACGGTTATTCCGACGAATGGAGGGCCGAGGCCGCACGCAGGGGACTGGACTGCGAGACGTCCGTGCCTTTGGTATACGATGCGCTGCTGTCGCCCAGGGCGAAAGAGCTCTATGCGGACACAGGCGTTCTGACGGAGACCGAGAAGGAGTCGAGGGCGGAAGTGCTCTGGGAGCAGTACGGCAGGAAGATAGAGATCGAATCCAGAGTCCTAAGCGACATGACGCTCAACCATATACTGCCGGTGGCGACCAGGTATCAGTCCGTCCTGCTGGACAACGTATCGAAGATCAAAGAATCGTTCCCGGCGGCAGAGTTCAGGACGCTCGCTTCGAACGAGATCGACCTCATAAGGGACATATCCTCCCATATATCGGAAGCTCGCAGCATGGCCAGGAAGATGGACGTACTGTGCGACGAGCTGGCACGCATCGGGGAGGAGCGCGAGCGCTCGATCAGGTTCCACGACGAGGTGGTCCCTCTGATGGAGAGCACCAGGGAGCACGTGGACGCGCTGGAAATGATAATTGACGACCAGATGTGGCCGCTCCCCAAATATCGCGAGATGCTGTTCATACACTGAATGGGATTCGCGTTTCGGATCGTGTGAGATTCAGTTGATATGTTTATATAGAAGAACAAACTTTATCCAACCAGAATCCACAAAATGGAATAAATTGGAGGCTAAAAAACATGGGTATGGGTAACGCGCCTATTCTGATTCTCAGAGAAGGAACAAAGAGAAGCAAAGGAAAAGAAGCTCAGAACAACAACATCACTGCCGCCAGGGCCATCGCGGACTCCGTGAAGAGCAGTCTGGGCCCCAGAGGCATGGACAAGATGCTCGTGGACTCCATCGGGGACGTAGTCATCACCAACGACGGTGTGACGATCCTCAAAGAGATGGACGTACAGCACCCTGCCGCTAAGATGCTGGTCGAAGTCGCCAAAGCACAGGACACAGAGGTAGGGGACGGAACCACAACCTCCGTCATCATCACCGGCGAGCTTTTGAAGAAGGCCGTCGACCTCATCGATGCGAACGTCCACCCGACCATAATCACGGCCGGTTACAGGCTTGCCAACGAAAAGGCCCAGGAGATCCTCAGGGAGATCGCGAAGAAGGTCTCTCTGAAAGACGAGAAGACCCTCAGGCAGATCGCCGAGGTCGCAATGATAAGCAAACAGGTCAGCGGCTCCAAAGAGCACTTCTCCGAGCTCGTCGTAGAGGCGATAAAGACAGTGGCCGAGAAGGAAAAGGACGGAAGCTACACCGTCGACCTGAAGAACATACAGACGGTCAAGAAGGCCGGAGCGAGGATGGAAGAGTCCAAGCTGTACAAGGGCCTGATCATAGACAAGGAGCCCGTCCAGCCCAACATGCCTAAAGTGGTAAAGGGCGCCAAGATCGCGCTGATCGATGCGGCCTTCGAGGTCAAGAAGACCGAGGTCGACGCAAAGATCCAGATCACAGACCCCAGCCAGATCGCCCTCTTCGTCGCAGAAGAGGAGAACATGCTGAAGAAGATGGTCCAGAGCGTAAAGAGCGCAGGAGCGAACGTCGTGTTCTGCCAGAAGGGCATCGACGACCTCGCCCAGCACCTTTTCGCAAAGGAAGGGATCTACGCCTGCAGGCGTGTCAAGAAGAGCGACATGGACAGGCTTGCCAGGTCCACCGGCGCATCCATCGTGAACAAGATATCTGACATCGCCGACATAGACCTCGGGTCCGCCGGACTCGTCGAGCTCAGGAAGGTCGAGGACGAGGAGATGACGTTCATCACCGATGTCAAAGATCCGAAGACCGTTTCCGTCCTGGTAAGGGGCGGAACCAACCACGTCGCAGACGAGGTCGAAAGGTCCCTCGTGGACGCCTGGTCGGCAGTAAGGGTCGCGGTCGAGGACGGACTTATCGAGTGCGGAGGCGGCTCCAAAGAGATGGAGATCACCATGAGGCTCAGAGAGTTCGCGTCGACCATAGGCGGAAGGGAGCAGATAGCCCTCGAGGCGTTCGCATCCGCGATGGAGGTCATTCCGACAACCCTCGCCGAGAACGCAGGACTCGACCCGATCAACATGATCATCGAGATGAGGAAGCAGCACAAGGCAGGCAACATAACCGCAGGCATCAATCCCTTCAGCGGAAAGGTCGAAGACATGGCGAAGCTCAATGTCATCGAACCCTACAGAGTGGGAAAGCATGCCATCAACTCCGCAACCGATGCGGCGGTCATGATCCTCAGGATCGACGACGTCATCGCCTCCTCGGGCTCCTCCAGGGACCTGGGTGTCGGAGAAGGCGGAATGCCTCCCGGAATGGACGACGATTAAAACTGCAAATAAACAGGGGGCCACCGGCCCCCTTTAACATTATTATCCCCTTGAGATGATCGCAGATGACTGGTAGGTCTAGAGAAAAAATGAAAGCAGAGGAAGAGAAAGGACCTGCGGCAGAGGACGCGCAATGCGAGGAATCGCCGGCCAAGGACGAGCTGACAGAAGCAAAGGAGCTTGCAGACCAGTATCTCAACGCAGCCAAGAGGATACAGGCGGACTTCGACAACTATCGCAAGAGGTCCCTGAGGGACGTCGAGGAGTTCAAGAAACACGCGGCCGACGGTCTGGCCATCGACCTGCTCGCAACGCTGGACGACCTGGACAGGGCACTGGACAGCACCGATGAGGACAACGAGTTCATCCGCGGCATAAAGAAAGTCCGCCAGAATCTGATGAAGGTCCTGGCCGGATACGGCATAGAGGAGATAAAGACGGACGGGATGTTCGACCCGAAGTTCCACGAGGCCCTGTGCACCGTGGATGCAAAAGATGACGGCAGGGTCGCCGAAGTATTCCAGAAAGGATACGTCAGCGGCGACCGTGTCCTGAGATATTCGAAAGTGAAAGTTACCAAGGCCCCGGACCAGTCCGGGTGCCATGAAGCCGTCGATACGGCAGAAGAATACAAGGAGTGAGCGATATGTCAAGAATAATAGGAATAGATCTTGGAACAAGCAACTCGGCAGCATCGGCCATGGAGGGCGGAAGGCCGTCCATGATCCCCAGCGCTGAGGGTACCAGCGTCGGCGGGAAGTCTTTCCCGTCATACGTCGCATTAACAAAGGAAGGCGAGCTGCTCGTCGGAGAGCCCGCGAGGAGGCAGGCGGTCACCAACCCCGAGGGGACGGTAAAGAACGTCAAGAGGAAGATGGGGACCAACGAGAAGATCAGGATATACGGGAAGGAATACACCCCGCAGCAGATCTCCGCATTCATACTTCAGAAGATAAAGAGGGACGCGGAGTCGTTCCTCGGGGAGACCATCGACAAGGCCGTGATAACGGTCCCGGCGTACTTCGATGATAACCAGAGGCAGGCGACAAAGGACGCCGGCGCGATCGCCGGGCTCGAAGTCGTCCGTATGATAAACGAACCCACCGCGGCAGCTCTCGCGTTCGGCCTCGACAAGAGCGGGACCGAGCAGAAGATCATGGTCTTCGACCTCGGGGGCGGAACCCTGGACGTTACGATAATGGACCTCAGCGACGGAGTGTTCGAGGTTCTCTCCACAAAGGGAGACACGCAGCTCGGCGGGTCCGATATGGACGAGGTCCTCACAAAGTACGTGACAGGCGAGTTCAAGAAGCAGACCGGGATCGACCTGATGGCCGACAAGATGGCATTCTGGAGGGTCAGGGAAGCATGCGAGAAGGCGAAGATCGAGCTTTCCACCACTATGCAGACCGAAGTCAACCTGCCGTTCATCGCGTCAGACGCCACAGGTCCGAAGCACCTTACCCAGACGCTCACCCGCGCCAAGCTCGAAGAGCTCGTGGAACCGATCATCTCAAGGTGCAAGCCCTGTATCGAGGGAGCAATTGCCGACGCCAAGCTGAACAAGGACAAGATCGACAAGATCATCATGGTCGGAGGTCCGACAAGGATGCCCATAGTACAAAGCTATGTGGAGAACATTATCGGCCCCAAGATCCAGCGCGGGATAGACCCGATGGAGTGCGTTTCGATGGGAGCGGCGATCCAGGGAGCCGTACTGTCGGGAGACGTGAAGAACGTCCTCCTGTTGGATGTCACTCCCCTCACGCTCGGTATCGAGACCCTCGGAGGAGTGGCTACGCCGCTCATCGAGAGGAACACCACGATCCCGGCCAAGAAGTCCCAGGTGTTCTCTACGGCGGCGGACAACCAGCCCTCGGTCGAGATCAACGTCATCCAGGGAGAGAGGAAGATGGCTACGGACAACACGTCCCTCGGCCGCTTCATACTCGACGGGATACCGCCTGCACGCCGCGGGATACCCCAGATCGAGGTGACGTTCGACATAGACGCCAACGGTATCGTCACCGTGACCGCCAAGGACAAGGGCACGGGCAAGGAGCAGAAGATAACGATAGCCTCGTCCAACAAGCTTAACAAGGAAGAGATCGAGCAGATGGTCAAGGAGGCCGACACTTACGCGGACGCCGATAAGAAGAAGGTGGAGCTCATCGAGGTCCACAATCAGGCGGAGACGGCAGTCTACACCGTCCGCAAGGCTCTCGAGGAGCTCGGAGAGAAGGTCAACCAGACCGAGAGGTCTTCCGTCGAGGCCGCGATAACGGACCTCGAGACGGCCAACAAGTCGGACAAGGTCGATGACATAAAGAAGAAGATGGACAGCCTGATGAAGGCCATGGAGCCGATCTCGCAGAGGATATACCAGGAGGCCTCCCAGGCCGATGCCGCCGGAAAGTCGGGGGCACAGGAATCCCAAGAATCTAAGACGGACGACAACGTCGTCGACGCCGACTACAAGATAGTCGACGATGACGACAAGAAGAACTGAGCTGGGAATAGGGAATGGGAAAAGATTACTATGAGACGCTCGGCGTGAGCAAGACCGCCACGCAGGACGAGATAAAGAGCGCTTACCGCAAGCTCGCCAAGAAATATCATCCGGACGTGTCCGAGGAGCCCAAAGAGGTCGCCGAAGCCAAGTTCAAGGAGATATCTGAGGCATACGAGGTCCTGTCGGACCCCGAAAAGAGGACGACGTACGATACGTACGGCAGCGACGCGGTGAACAGCCAGTTCTCCGGCGGCGGTTTCTCATGGGACGATTTCACCCATGCGGAAGACATCAGCGACATCTTCGGGGATTTCTTCGGAAACATCTTCGGAGGAGGGAGATCGGGTTCGCAGAGCAGAGGGCCCAAACAGGGCAACTCGCTCAGGATGGACATCGAGATCTCCCTTCTCGATGCCCTCAACGGCGTCAAGAAGGAAGTACAGATCCCCCATACGGTGATGTGCGGCCCGTGCAAAGGCACCGGTGGTAAGGACGGCAAAGTAACCAACTGCAACCAGTGCAACGGTACGGGACAGGTGCGCTCGGTCCGTCAGACCATGTTCGGTAACATGGTATCGGTCTCAGACTGTTCCAAATGCCGCGGGAGCGGTAAGTCGTACGACGAACGCTGCCCGGAATGCCGTGGCAGCGGCTACACGCAGAAGACCTCGAAGGTCGAGGTCAGCATCCCCAAGGGAGTAGACGAAGGCTCCACCCTTACGCTGAGAGGAATGGGAGACGCAAGCTACAACGGAGGGTCGGCGGGAGACCTCTATGTGATCATTCATGTAAGGCACGACAAGGCGTTCGACCGCGACGGTGCGAACCTTTGGACCGGCATAACCACAACGTATCCGAAGCTGGTGCTGGGCGGTCAGGAGGAGGTCCGGACGCTCGAAGGAGAGAAGATCATACTTACCGTCCCCAAGGGGACCCAGGTGGGGTCCGTGCTGAGGATAAACGGAAAGGGTATGCCAAGGTCCACCAATTCGTTGACGCGCGGCGACCTGTTCGTGCGCGTCAAGATAGACGTCCCCACCAAGGTGACAAAGGAAGAGGCCGAGATGCTCCAGAAACTGGATGACAAGGCCGGGGCGAAGAAATCCAAGCTCCGCAAGAAGATCGACGACCTGTCGGACAAGATCTGAAAGGAAATGGCGCCGAGGGAGAGATTCGAACTCCCGAGGCCTTGCGGCCAGCGGTTTTCGAGACCGCCACCTTACCGGACTAGATTACCTCGGCTCGGCGTGACAATCCTCTCCGCGTATTTTTAAATTTCCTATGACATGCGGGGCTACAGCCCAATGTAAATATCACTCTTGGACAATATCGTGTGGGAAGTAAAATGCCGGAAGACATCACCGAACAGATAATCAAGGCAAAATCCGCAGCCGTAAAGCTTTCGGCATTGGACGCGGGGATCAAGAACAAGGCCCTTAATGCGATGGCGGACGCTCTGGACAGGAACAGGGCCAAGATCCTCAAAGCCAACGCAGAAGATATGTCCGCGGCCAGGAAGCTGGTCGAAGAAGGAAAGCTCGCCGGGCCGATGGTGAAAAGGCTGCAGGTCGACGAAGCCAAGATAACAGGCATGATCGAAGGCGTCAGGGACGTGGCATCCTTCGACGACCCGGTCTGGGAAACGATATCCACGATCGATCTGGACGACGACCTGGCGCTCTATCAGGTCCGTTGCCCGATAGGGATGATCGGAGTTATATTCGAATCCCGTCCCGATGTTGTCCCGCAGATAATGTCCCTTTGCCTTAAGAGCGGTAACGCCGTAGCATTCAAAGGCGGTTCCGAGGCGGTCAGGTCCAACAAGGCACTGTTCGAGATATTGGTCGAAGCGGCGTATTCGGCCGGAGTGCCGAAGGACGTGTTCGTTCTCATGGAGACCCGTCACGATATCAGCGCGATACTGGGGATGGACGAGTATATCGACCTTCTGATTCCGAGAGGATCGAATTCTTTCGTGCAGTACATTCAGGAGAACACAAAGATCCCGGTGCTCGGCCACGCGGCCGGAATATGCACAATGTACATCGATTCCGACGCGGACCTGGAAAAGGCCCTCCGCGTAACCCTCGACTCCAAGATCCAGTATCCGGCCGCCTGCAATGCGACCGAGAACTTACTGGTCCACAGGGCGGTCGCTGAAAAGTTCCTTCCGAAGATGTGCGACCTTTTCGCAGAGAATGGGGTGGAGATCAGAGCCAGCTCCGATATTTCACGTATCAAAGGGGTAAAAGGAACGGTTCCGGTATCCGAAGATGACTGGAAAACCGAATACGGTGCACCGATCGTTTCAGTAAAAATCGTGGATTCGATACAGGAAGCAGTCGAATTTATAGAGAAATACGGATCGAATCATACCGATGCAATCATTACCGAGAACAGTGCCAGTATGAAATATTTTGCAAAAATGGTGGATTCTGCCGATGTGTTCATCAATGCGTCCACAAGGTTTGCCGATGGATACAGGTTCGGCAAAGGTGCCGAAGTCGGGATCAGCACGAGCAAGATCCATGCAAGAGGGCCGGTGGGAATGGAAGGCCTGATGATCTACAAGTACATCCTGATCGGAAAAGGCCAGGAGGTCCGCGGATATGCCGACGGCTCCAAAAAGTTCAAGCACACACACGTGAAGAGGGAGTGCCCGCTTTGAGCGAAAGAAAAGATCTTCTGGGCGAAGTCGAGCGCGTAGTGGTGAAGGTCGGAACGTCGTCGATAGCAAGGAATTCGCCCGAAGAGTCGATGAAGTTCCTCGAAAGCATTGCGTATCAGGTTAAGGTCCTCAAAGGAATGGGGATAGAAGTCCTGATAGTATCTTCAGGGGCCATAGGGCTGGGGCTCAGCGTCCTTGGAGTCGCAGCACACCCCAAGGACATACCAATGAGACAGGCCGCCGCATCCGTGGGACAATCGACATTGATGCACAGATGGAACACCGCATTCGAGAAGTACGGGCTCATCGGGGCACAGATTCTTCTGACCATGGATGCATATTCGGTCAGGGAGACCGCCAACAACATAAGCAACACCATAAAGACTCTCCTCGCCAACGGTGCAGTTCCGGTCTTCAATGAGAACGATGCCGTCTGCACTAAGGAGATAGATGCCGTCTTCGGCGACAACGATACTCTGTCCGCGGTAATAGCCAGCAATTCGGATTCCGATCTGCTGATAATATTGTCCGACGTCGATGGCCTGTACAACAAGAACCCCAAACTCTACGAGGACGCCGAGATCATCCGTACGGTAAAGGACATAGATTCCGTCGAGCACATGGCAGGAGACCCCACGACCCGCATGGGCGTCGGAGGCATGAAGACCAAGCTCGAGGCCGCACGTATATGCGCGGATGCCGGTTGCAAGATGATAATCGCATCCGGTTTCGATGAGAACGTGATACTTGATGCAGTGTCCGGAAAAGATGCGGGGACCATATTCATATCCAATTCCGTAATTCCGAAGAAGAGGCTGTGGCTCAAGTCGGCCAATCCCCGCGGGTGCATAAGTGTGGACGAGGGTGCCGCCAAGGCGCTGAGAAAACACAGTTCTCTGTTACCGGTAGGCATAAAAGACGTATCTGGCACATTTGATTCTGGAGATATGGTTGCAATAGTCAGCGACGGCGAAGAAATCGCACGCGGGATATCAAACTACTGTTCCGACGACGTACGTTCGATGATAGGCCTCAGGAAGTCCCAAGCGGACGAAGTTCTTGGCAAGGACCGTCCGGCAGATGTAATATACAGTGAAAAAATGGTACTTCTTTGATCAGTTGCCGGACTTTCCGCTCCATAGGGATATTCCGGACGTGTCTAGGTCTATCCGGCTCTTATCAAATACCGGGTCGAGCCCCGCATCCTTCTGGCGCCTGTAGTCTTTCAGGGCGGCTACAACGTAACCGCTCAGGAGCAGCACCGCGATCATGTTACTTATGCCCATCACGGCCATGAATACGTCGCACAGGTCCCATATCAGCTGCACTGGTGCAAGACATGAAAAGAAGACCACGATTACGATCAGGATTTTGAGAGCAATAGAAAAAATGCCCTTTTCAGAAACAAATTTCACATTCGATTCGCACATCGAATAATAACTGATTATGCTCGTGAATGCGAACAGTATCAGAAACACGGATAGTACCGCAGGGGCGGCCGAGCCGAGCGGGCCTCCGCTGAGGGCGGCCGAGACCAGAGGCGCGCCGTCGACGATATGTCCGAGAGAAGCAAGGTCCGTATAGGTGAGAACGATGAAGGCAGACCCGCTGCAGATTACCATCGTGTCAAAAACAACGCCTAAAGATTGCATGAGCCCCTGTTTGACAGGGTGCGAAACTTCTGCTGACGACGCTATGTTTGGCACGGAACCGATTCCCGCTTCGTTCGAGAATACGCCCCTCTTAAGGCCCCACATGACGGCAGCGCCCAGAGCCCCGCCCAGCACACTGTCGTATCCGAATGCGCCATTGAAGATCATGGCGAACGCATCATCTATCATTCTCCAGTTGACGATAACAGTGATCAGGGCCAGGGCAATCCAGCATATGGCCATTATCGGAACGACTTTTGCAGATGCCCTTGCAACCCTCTTGATGCCCCCGAACACTACAATGCCGGCTATCAGGGCAAGCAAAAGGGCAAAGAATAACTGGTTGTTTTCAAAATCGAACGCGTTGACGAACGAATCGGTAGCATTGGCGGACTGCACTCCGATAAACCCTATGCCGTATGTGGCGACAATGAGCAAAGCGATGAAGATGGCGAATTTAGGGTTCTTAAGGCCGTTCTTGATGTAATATGCGGGGCCGCCGTGATAATGGCCGTCTGATTTCTTCTCCTTGAAGATCTGCCCCAAAGTACATTCCGCAAAACTGCTTGCAGCGCCGATCAGGGCGAAAACCCACATCCAAAAAATTGCGCCCGCGCCGCCCATTATTATTGCCAGCGCTACGCCGGCAATGTTGCCCACACCGATTCGGGCACCCATGCTTACCCAGAAGGCTTCTAAAGAAGTGATCGTCTTCTTGCTTCTTCCTTTTTCGGCCCCGGATACCGCTATTTTTACGGAATCGGTAAAATGCGTGAGCTGGACGCATTTTAGTTTTAAAGTGAGAATGAGACCTATGCCGATTATCAACAGAAGTCCCAGATACCAGACATACTCATCAACGAAGAGGACAGTGTCATGGAAATCGTTCAACACACTCATGACTATCAAATCAACCGTTCGATATATCGTAGTTATGACAAATAGGGGCAAAAGCTGGTGGGCCCGGCCGGATTTGAACCGGCGACCTCCGCCATGTCAAGGC
Source organism: Methanomassiliicoccaceae archaeon (assembly GCA_034928305.1). Classification (NCBI taxonomy): domain Archaea; kingdom Methanobacteriati; phylum Thermoplasmatota; class Thermoplasmata; order Methanomassiliicoccales; family Methanomassiliicoccaceae; species Methanomassiliicoccaceae archaeon. The sequence goes on from JAYFOZ010000001.1 coordinate 19,403, forward strand.
GACGTCATAACCCCTAGACCACGAGCCCAGCATGGCCTTGATACAATCATAGTAATTATATCTTTCCTACAAAGAACATCGGCCAGATATTCGCCTGATATGCTGGCACATGGCCTCGACAAGCTTTAATCATGGTATGCATCTGTCCATTCCATGGCGGAGATCATACTCTTCACAAAGAATAACTGCAACAAATGCGAGTATGTCAAGGAAAGGATTCCCTCAGGCATCGATGTGGACATCCAGAATGTAGATACGGCCGGCGGGCTCGCCGAAGGAGCATTCTATGGTATATTGGGCAAAGGATTTCCCGTTCTTGTGGTCGATGATGAGTTTGTTGCCGAAGGGTCAATCAACGTCCTTAAAAAATTAAAGGAGATCGCCGGCGGAAGATGAAGACGATAGGCATAGAGAGCACAGCCCACACTCTCGGAGTGGGAATCATCGATCCCGAAGACGGACGGAAGGTACTGGCCAACGTTATCGACATGTACAGGCCTCCGCAGGGAGGTCTCCATCCGAGGGAGGCGGCCAACCATCACGCCGAGAACGTCGCCGGGGATATCGGAAAAGCGTTGGAGGAAGCTGGAATTTCGATAAGGGACGTCGACCTTATTTCGTTCTCTATGGGGCCCGGGCTCGGGCCGTGCCTGAAAACCTCTGCGACTGCCGCGAGGGCGCTATCCCATCGCCTGGGTATTCCGATAATCGGGACAAACCACTGCATCGCGCACATTGAGATCGGGCGTGCGATGGAAGGATGCGACGACCCGGCACTGCTTTATGCGTCCGGTGGTAACACCCAAGTGATAGCCTTCTCCGAGGGAAGGTACAGGATATTCGGAGAGACGGAGGACATAGGAATCGGCAATATGTTCGATAAACTGGGGAGAGAACTGGGCCTCGGTTTCTACGCCGGACCGAAGATTGAGAAAATGGCACTGGAAGGCACTCGGTTTTTGGACATCCCCTATTCCGTAAAGGGGATGGACGTTTCGTTCTCAGGGATCATGACTGCTGCTCTGGCACTTTACAAAAAGGGGCATAGGATCGAAGATATAGCCATGTCGGTACAGGAGACGGCGTTCGCGATGCTGACCGAGGTAACGGAAAGGGCGATGGCCCACACGGGCAAAGAAGAAGTGCTGCTCGGAGGAGGGGTGGCACAGAACATGCGACTGAGAGAGATGGTCGGAGAGATGGCGGAGGCGCGCGGTGCCGAAATGTTCGTACCGGACAGGAGATATTGTATGGACAACGGCGCTATGATAGCATGGTTGGGTTACCTGATGTACGATTCCGGCGTGCGCATGGACATACCTTCCACGGCCGTCAGGCAGAGGTTCCGGACCGATGAGGTCGAAGTCACCTGGCGCTGACCTGGGACTTTATTATCCCATTCAGCTTCTCTACAAAATCATGCGTTCTATCTGAAGGGAACGAACCTCCGCTGGCTATGCGATGTCCTCCGCCGGTTCCCCCTGCCGACGAGCAGGCTTCGCGGAGGGCCGACGATAGGTCCGCCCCCCTGGTGAGGAGCTTGCCCGTAGCCCTTCCGGAGACCTTTGCGATGTCTTCCGATGAATTGATCCCGAAGGTCGGTTTGGACTGGTCCCCGAAGTAGCTCATAGCTATTCCGCACAGCACTCCGGTGTATCCGGACCGGGTACTGTCGAACCATTGGACATTGGACATCTGGGTAAGTCCACGTTCGTCCAGCGCGGCCGCGCTCTGTACAACTTCGCGTTTGTATTCCTTCTCTATTTCGCCGGCGGTTTCGATGCTTTTCCTGTCGCCGCATGCAACGGCCACGCCAAGCCCCATCTGGCCGTTGCGGCCGCAACCGTCGAAAAGGGACGCTAGGCCTGCAGAGTCAAGGCCCCAGTCTTTCAGAGTATAACGCGTCCCGGATGTGCTTTCCATCGTCTCGGCGGCAACGCCCTGCTCCGCCAATTTGAGTATTATCAGGGAAGAGAGGCGTCTTCTCTCGCCGTCAGAAAGTCCGGAACCTGTTGCATCACGGGAAATTCCCGCATCCTTGAGGAGCGTGGCAACGCCATCGGCGTTTCCGCTTACACCTCTGATATATGGTTCGGTCGTAAGGTAAAGTTCGTCGGTCAGTTTTCCGCGGGGTATGATAGATCCGCCTTCAGCTTTTATAAAGCCTCTTTTAACGGCCCCATCCAACAAGAAGCCGTTAAGTCCCTCCATTTCCTGCCTGTCACCGTACATCCCGGCGAACGCTACCTGAACAAGGTCCCAGTTCCTATGGTCCATCCTGATGGCGAAAAGACAGGCCATCGTGGATCCGCATCCGAACTTCATACCGTCTATTCCGTGAAGGTGCGGATTGATATAGCATATCCTGGTGGCCTCTGCGCATACGGCGTGATGGTCGAGAACTACCACGTCGCACGTCATAGCATCCAGTTCTTCGATGTAGGAGGCGCCCAGGTCCGAGATGATCACGCATTCGGCGTCGCAGTCCCTGATTTGAGCGAAAGTGACATCGTCCAGAGTTGTGAAAAGGGTGGCGGAGAATTCCTTTCCCTCGCGCAGGAGGGCCTTGGTAATGATTCCTGCCGAAGCTATGCCGTCGGCGTCGTAATGCGAGAAAATATGAATAAAACTATGGCCGCGGATTATTTCCGCGGCTTTTGAAAGATCGTCAAGTAGTTTATTTGGGACGCTTCGGTCCATGTGAGTCTCACTTGAGCATAAGCTCAGCGTTGCTCAGAGAGTACTTCCACTCCTTGGGGAGAATTCCCCTGCTCTTATAGTAGCGCTCGAGCCTTCTGATCTTAGCTTCGATGAGATTAAGTCCCCTCTTGTTCGCAACGTCGCCCCTGTGCTCCTTCACGTGGACGTTGAGGGAGATGGCGCGTGCCATGAGATTAGACAGATCTTCGGGCATGGACGGGTAGACATTCTTCTCTTCCATGATCTGGGTGATGGTCTTTCCGGTTGCGAGCTTTACATTGGGGACGCCGTACTGGTCCCTCAGAATGAGCCCTATCTTCGCGGAAACGACTCCGTTCTTGACGTATTTTACGATGAGGTCTTCGATCTCCGCCGCTCCGATCGGAACCCATGCCGGGTTCTCGGAAATCATCGGGCGCTGAGAGCTGGATTTTCCCTTTCTTCTAGTGTGCATTCTTGCCATGATATGATGCTCCGAATATGTTTGGCGGCTAGGCTACACTCCATTCTAGAACCACTATTAAAAGGTTCACCACTTTAATGCCCCCGTTATTATACGCGCGAAGGTCAGGGGAGGTCCGGCACTCTCTTATTTTCCAGCTCCCGGATGGCCCAGGGGACCACATCCTCGTATTCGCCGCGGTCGAAGGACAGCTCTTCCGGGATGGAATTGAAAAGCATGCTCTCCATCTCGCATACGCATATCCTGTCTCCAAGATTCGCTGCGCAGACGTAGCAGTAACCGAGATCACGGACGGAAACCACGTCTATGTCGTATCCCGCTTCCTCGGCAAACTCCCTTCTCGCCGCATCCACCAGGCTCTCCCCCTCTTCCACTTTTCCGCCCGGCATCTCCCACCCGTTGCGTTTAGTGTTGAAAACCATAAGGAACATGCCCTCGGATACCGCCACCGTGTAGACGGTTGTCAACTTCTCGCCCCGAAGATTATCATCGCATGATCTATTTCGTATGGTCCCAGTTCGCGGGAGTCGAATATCTCGAATCCCCTGCTTTTCAGCAGATCTTTGGCTTCTCTGAAAATGCGGCCCGGCGGGGCCGTGACGTCTTCCGACCTCGCTTTTATGGCGACCATCCCGTATTTCGCATTGAATGCTTCGACGTTGTCGGCCGCTATTCCGGCCTGTTGCTTCTGTGCCACGTCTTGATAGACGATATCGATCCTGTCAGCGGCGAATCTATATTCGTCGGGGCGGGTCGCATCACCAAGTATGGGCATCATGTTCGGGCGCGTCTCACAGGCCGTGACAAGGTCCCTGAACATTCTGGTCGATATTTCCACACATACCACCGAACCGTGACTGCAGATGTCGGCCACATGGGAGGCGGTGGTACCGCTGGAAGCACCCAGATAGAGGACCTGGCTGTTTTCGGTGAACGGAAAGGACCTTCCTCCGTTTGTAAGATACGCGGAGAGTTTGCTCCGCCTCGGCGACCACTCGCGATATTCATTTTCTCCTTCGGTGACAAGGCGTTCACCGTAGATGCGTTTGCCCGGAAAGGTCGAAAGAGTGTACAGGCGTCCCCGTTCTGAAAAAACCCCAGGCACACGGTCCAAAAGCTCCATGCCCGTGCAGATGCCATGGTTTTAGAAATAACCTGTGCCAACCGTTGCAAACCCTAAATACGGGAGAACATCAATGCGGCCCCATGGATATTAAGACCCTTCGCGAGATCGCCGACGCGGTCCAGACTGCCATTTCGCTCATTCCCGATCCCTGCAGCAGGGGCAACGAGATATGCATGGGCGATGACGGTACGCCAACCTCGGAGATCGACAAGGTAGCCGAGAACGCAGTGCTCGGATACATTGAATCTAATCATCTGGCTCTCAACGTCCTCAGCGAGGAGATCGGTTTTGTCGACAACGGCGCCTCCGAAATTCTGGTCCTAGACCCTATCGACGGAACCAGCAACTCGGTCGCCGAGATACCATTTTACACTATTTCCATGGCTGTCGGAACAGGGTCTCTTTGCGGTATGCATACGGCCTTCATCCGGAACCTGGCAACAGGGGACGAGTTCTGGGCGTCCAAGGGCGAGGGCGCATACTATAATGGAAGGAGGTTAAGGGTCAGAAAGCCCGACTTCTCCAATCTGTTCGCGATGATATACATGGGTAATGCCGCCGTGGACGAGGCCTTCGCACTTGCGAAGAACGTCAAGACGTCACGCTCGATGGGATGCGCATCCCTGGAAATGACCCTTCTGGCTCTCGGGCATGCGGATGTGTATTACATGAATACCTACCGCTACAACCGCGCCGTCAGGACGGTCGACATAGCCGCCAGCGCGCTGATACTGAGGGAGGCGGGAGGCGAGGTATTCGATACGGGCGGCAACAAGCTCGACATGCCCCTGGACAACGCACATCACGCAAGTTTCGTGGCATGTTCGTGCAAAGAGGTATTCGACCACGTCATGAGGCCGCACATCGGGGAGCATGGCACCACACGTTACGGAATATATGCCAACGAGACCGTTCCCAAAGCGGGTGAATACGTGCAGAGGGCGTACAACGCACTGAAGGGAGAGAAGGTAACCTTGGACACATCGGCCGCCAAACTCATCGGGATGGAAGGTATTCCGCTCACTGAAATGGATGCGGACATCGTGATAGTCGTCGGCGGTGACGGAACCATACTCAGGGCGCTGAAGAAAACCGAAGCGGCCGTGATAGGAATCAACGCAGGAGGCGTGGGATTCCTTGCGGAGGTCGAGCCATCCGAGATAGAGGAAAGCATCTCGCGTATCAGGCGCGGAGAATATACCGTTGAGAAGAGGTCCAAGCTCAGAACGTGGTATAACGGAGAATATCTCGCAGAGGCAGTGAACGAGGCGGTGGTCCACACGGATTCCGTGGCCAAGATCAGGCAGTACAAGATATATGTCAACGACCACCTGGCCACGGAGGTGCGCGCCGACGGGGTCATAGTGTCGACGCCGACGGGCTCCACGTGCTACGCCATGAGCCTGGGAGCACCGATAACCGATCCCGGGGTCGGAGCGTTCCTAATAGTGCCGATGGCGGCGTTCAAGTTCGCATCGCGTCCGTTCGTCGTCCCCGATACATCCAAAATAACGATAGAGGAGGTCATGGACAAGGGTTGTCTCATCGTCGTGGACGGCCAGCACGAGTATCCGATGAGGGGAGGCACCCGTGTTGAATTCTCGCTTTCGGACAACCTCGCCAAATTCATAAAGCTGGACAAGGACTTCTATTCCCGTGTCAGAGAGAAGCTGGTGAATGCCATATGAAGAAGATCCGGGGAATTTACATAGAGCTCGTCGATGCATTCAACGATGCGGCGAGCTCGACGTACCCGGAAGAATTCCTCAGCATGATGAGGGAGGACGACGGGATAATCTCAGAACTGATACTGATACCCGGCACCGTTTATGGCGATTCGCACAGCTTTCTGAACGATTGGATGGCTCCCGTGGATTTCAGCCTCGTAGGTACGGTGCATTCCCATCCCGGCTATTCGAACGAACCTTCCGACGACGATCTCCAGTATTTCGCAAATTACGGAGGTGTGCACATAATCACGTGCATGCCGTTCGACCGCAACAGCTGGAAAGCATACAATTCCAGAGGCGAGCAGCTGGACCTTGAGCTGTTCACTGACTCCTGAGGCTGTTGTTTACTATCTCTTTGGCCATTTCCAGCAGCCCTACGGCGTAAGCTTTGTCGCTGGCTTCGACCTTGATGTCCATTATCCCTTCCTGGTCGGGATAGTTGAGGAGGAACCATCCTTCCTTCATGTCTACGCGCCATCCCTTCGTATGCAGGTAGTTCTTGTAATCCAGGTCGTCGATGGCATCGTTTATCTTTCTGCCGAGGGCTTCGTAGCTTCCGGTGCAGTGTATCCTGGCGGAGTCTGTCACATAATTAGGCATCTCGTCCAAGATGCCGCTGAGGCTGCGGGTTCCCGCGAACTGGGCGATTTTTGCCGCCGCGAATATTCCGTCGGGGCACTTTGTCATTCCAGGAAGGATTATCGAGCCGTTGGCCAGAGCTCCGAAGTCGGCCTTCTCTGCCCTCATTGCATCGCTTAGGGAGATAGGGGTCGGTTCGCATTTTACAACTCTGCGCCTGTCATTTTCTTCCTCTTCCCCCCAGAACGCGTTGTCGACGTTCGATGAAATATCTACCGGAACGACCATTTTATCCGGCCTCATGAATTTGACCAAAAGTGCCAGAAGTTTGCTGCCCGTAACATACCTTGCTTCCTCATCGATCAGCGCTACACGGGTTCCGTCGCCGTTCAAGATAATGCCGATGCTTCCCGGTATGGATTTCACGGTAGCCTGCGCGTCCTTGGCCTCCGAAGCCTCGATACCAGGGAACCTCGGGGCATAGTTGCGGTCCGGGTGGGAGTTGATGCTTGTCACATCCGCTCCCGCAGCAGCCAATGCCTGCGGGGCTACCGTAGACGCGCTGCCGCATCCGCAATCTATGACCACGGGGCAGTCGATCTCCCCGCAAACATCGACCAGTTTCTTGATATAGTCGCTGGCGACCGTGTCGCATCTCCTTATTGTATTTATGGAGTGATATTCCGGCAGAGGGGTCGAACTTCCGATGTATTTCTCCAACTGCCTTATCTGCTGATCGTTGAATCTGGACCCGTCAGGATTACGCAGAGTGATGCCGCTGATCATCCCATAGTTGTTCGGCTCTCCGATCATTGCACAGCAGCCCGAATCGCGGCCGGCGAGCACCCCTGCCGGCGACGGTACATATCCGGCGTTGAAAACACCCGAACCAACAGAAAGAACTCCTGAAACAAAAGCATCCCGTATCATTCTGCTGCTGCGGCTGAGGTCCATTCCTACCGTTACCTTGCTGTATGTTGTTCCTACGGCCCTTCCGGCATGCAGGGCTTTCTCCGGGGTCATGGCCGTGTCGACGGTCGACATGAGCTCCAATTTAGTGGCAGGCATCATGTAGCAATGGTCTTTGGTTGTTCATATTTCTTGCCATAGTCCTATTGTATGTTTTGAATCTAATGTCCCAGACACTCTTATTTGGTCCTAAATTCAAATAATGTTTAAATACTACAAATGTAGATTTATCAAAAGGATGGCCAGAGCTGGCCAGCTCAACGGAAGGGAAAATATGGTTATGGAAAAAATCGATTTTGGGAAGGCACAGACGATCGCCAAGTCCAAGGGTCTCCAGCCGGGAAGGGTCAAGGGCACCCAAGGCGTTCAATTCACAAAGGGTTCCAACGACCGTCTGACGGTTATTTCATGGGGCGAGTTCGAGCAGGCCCTTAAAAAGAGGGGTCTGGCAATATATGAGTCCGGTGGCTGGATGAAGATAATGAAGGCCTAAACTTCTCTGCCGGAAAAACTCCGGCGCATCATTCTTTTTATAGAACTAAGTAATCACCGTGCTGAAACGCAGGGGTTGCCGAGCTTGGTCAAAGGCGATAGATTCAGGGTCTATTCGTGCAGGCGTTCGTGGGTTCAAATCCCATCCCCTGCACCACTGTAATCGATTGCCCGTAATTTCGGTTTTCATTCTGTTTTCGGGTGCGTTACCCGATTCAATCGATATTATTCGCCAAGTTTTCATCAGTAATTTATTTACTGAGATTAAGCGCGGCATCGGTTTAAATGCGTCTTTACATAAGGGCCATTCGCACCTGTCGTTATATAATTGTAAATAGGTTTTGAGAAGGGTGAATTTTTGTTCTGTCCACAATGCGGTAAAGAAAATCAAGAAGGCACGACATATTGCGGGTCGTGCGGTTACAATATAGGCGTTCCCGGGGCCAATCCCGGTTACTCTCAAAGTAACACTGTATATATAGCGCCACAGAAAAGCACAGGCCTGGGAATTATCCTTTCAGTGATATGCGTGGGCCTGGGACACCTCTATGCAGGCCTGATAACCAAAGGTCTGCTGTTGATCGTAGTTTACACTGTTTTGTGGGTTCTCATGTTTTTTACGTTTTTCATTACGGCAATAATTGCGATTGTAATTTGGATATGGGCAATCTATGATACCAACAAATCGATCAATCAATACAATGAGCATGTACGCAAGACAGGCAACCCGCCCTGGTGATTTAAAAAATATTTTTCTAAACTTCTTCACCGGCTTTTTCGAAAAAGACTTTGCGGAAAAGTGCCAGTATTATGATATTATATCAATGAAGAAACCAATGTCGCTACCGCTGTCATGATTATAAGGAGCAAAGCGACACCTGCCCATTTGCTGTCTTTTTCCTTGATCAGGGAGATCATTGATACCGCCACGCCCAGCATCGGAGAGATTATCAGAATCAATATCCCTGTCCAAAGGACCCGCTCGCCCATGCCCACAGATTCTAAGGCCAGGCCCAGGGCGATGACTAATATTCCTACAGCGGCCCCCCACCACAGGGCCTTCGAAGTGGAGCGGTTCAGGCTCAAAACAATCCCCCCGCATCCATGATCATGATTGCGGCGATGAAGAATATCAGCACCGAGAAATATCTTCTCAGGGACCTTCCGTCCACGTAGGAGGCGATCTTCGTTCCGGCAATGGAACCCAGAAACCCTCCGACGGCCACGGCCCCGGCGAATACGAGAGAAATGTCGCCCATCACGAAATACAGCACGGCCCCGGCGAACGCGGTAATTCCGATCATATAGTTGCTTGTGGCAGTGGCGGCCTTCATCGGGATATGCATATGCAGATTCATGATCGGAACCTTGATGGCCCCCCCGCCAAGTCCCGTCATAGAGGCCACCAGCCCGGCGACAGTGCACATGGCCGCACCCGTCTTCACATTCTGGATCTCGTAGCCGAGGTCTTTTTTCTGTACCTCGTCATAATAGGTGAAGCAGTACTTCCCGGAGCACTCTCCCGGTTCCACGACCAGCTCCGGATTGAATATCATCCTGGCTCCGCTGTATATCAGTACAATCGAGAATATGACGGTAAGCGCGGTGTTGCTGATGTAGGTCGCGGCCACGACTCCGGCGATGGCACCAATCACAGTAGTGATCTCCAGATAAAGGCCCAGGCGTATGTTGGATATCCGTTTGTCCACATAGACCGCCGAAGCTCCGACGGAAGTGGCGACTATGCCCACCAAGCTTATCGCGGCCGCATCCTTCGCCGCCAGGCCGTAAAATATCATGAGTATCGGGACGATTATCATTCCACCGCCGATGCCGAACAGCGCGCCCATAACTCCCGCTAAAGCACCTACGAGAATGAGTGAGAAAAGGAGTTCCGGGCCCACGTTACCCGATTGGCCGTTTCGTATTAAGAATGTGGCAAAAGGATTATTAGCGCTGTGCGTGTAGCGTCCATCGTGTCCGTAATAATGGTCAGGTACTCGGAAATCGGCCTCAAGAGCACGCCGGTGAGACTGAGGTTTGAGAATCAGATGAAGGACGCCATGCTCTCGATGCTGGCATTCGATGGCGTCGAAGCGATCGTCGAAAAGGGCGATGCCCGCTTTTACGTTTATGCTTCTGATAATGATAAAGCAATAAAATCCCTCAGAAAGGTTTTCGGAATCGGTTCCATGTCGATCGCGGAGGTCACTACGGCATCAATGGAGGACATATGCAGTATGGCCGCAAATTATTCCAAAGGCCGTATTTCCGAAGGTCAATCGTTCGCCGTCAAGCCGAGAAGGGAAGGCAACCACCAATACAAGAGCACCGACGTCGGCAGGGAGGCCGGCTCCGCGATATTCCTTGAGAACGAGCACCTTGGAATACGTGTCGACCTGACCTCGCCCGACAAGGTGTTCTATGTGGAGGTCAGGGAGAACAAGACGTATATTTTCGACGAGTACATACGGTGTCACGCGGGGCTTCCCGTTGGAACTCAGGGGCGTGTTATCGCGTATCTCGGGGACGACCGTTCGACGCTTTCCGCATGGCTGATGATGAAGCGCGGATGCAGAATTATGGTCAGGGGAACAGACTCCACCGGTATTCTGATACATTACGATCCGGACATGAAGTTCCTGACCGAGGACCAGGAGGACCCGCGCACCGCCCTCGGATATGTACTTGGAACATCGCTCGAAGGGGTACAGCAAGTCGACGTTTCAAAATATGCGCTTCCTGTATACTTCCCGACAGTAGGAATGTCGGATGCAAAGGTCGTAGAAAAGATATCTTTTTTGAAAGAAGAGTGTAAAATAAATTAAAATGTTTAATAAGCGGGGGGACTCCCCCCGCTTAGTGGTTGTACTGGCGAGAAAGCTGCTTCTTCTTGCTGTTGCTGCGCTTGTTGACTCTGACAGACGGTCTCGCGTTCTCGGCGCCCTTTCCGGTGTGCCTCATTCCACGTCCCTTCTGTCCTGCAGAGGTCTTTCCGCGGTAGACGCGGTTGGTGCTGCTCTTCTTGCAGATCCAGTTGATCTTGTTGTCAGCTTTGATGACCGGGTGTGCAGGGTCTACAAGTATTACCTCGTACCACTCGTGCTGCCCGTCGGCTCCAACCCAATAGGAGTTAAGGACCTCCATGTTGGGGTATCTCTTTGCCGTCCTCTCCTCAGCAATGCTTTGGATGCTCTTTCCGACGGTCATTCTGTTGATACCCTTTCTTTTAGCCCTTCTTCCTGCGGTGATGGCTCTCTTGTTGAAGTTACCCTTCCTAACGCGGGCCCTAACAATCGTGTAGCCCTGCTTGGCCTTGTAACCAAGGGCTCTTGCCCTGTCGAGGCGGGTAGGTCTCTCGATCCTGAGGAAGTTCTCTTCCCTTCTCCAAAGGATCTTTCTCTCGTAGTTCAACGCTTTAACGTATGATTTTTCCGGTACATCCCATGCGTCCCCGATATAGCTGTACATGCTCTTACCGTTGACGGGGCGTACCTCTCCCTGAGATTCGTTGCTCATTTGTATCACCTTTTCGGATTCACCTTTTTAGGGGCACATTTCCGCAGAGCGAATAATGCTCTGTGAGGCAGTGATTACCAGGCAGTATTTAATATTTGACGGCAGAAAGAAATAATAACTATTTATCGGCCGACGGTTATTTCCATGCATGCCGTACTGTACCGATTGCGGATTCGATGTGCCGTCGGGCACCCGATTCTGTCCGAGCTGCGGTTCCGATCAGGTAACCGTTCCGCCACATGAGGTGAAAGGGACCCAGTCCATCGTGCCCCTGATATTGGGGATATCCGGTATCATTTTGGGGATCATGGTTCCGATCATAGGGTTGGTCCTGGGCGGCCTGGGGGCCGCATTTGCACATAAGGATAAGAACAAACGCAACAACACATACCTGTCGGTGTGCATCATTGCCATCATCGTTTCGCTGGCAGTATGGGTGTTGAACTTTATTTTCCTGATAGCGCTGTAAGGTACAAGAGGTCGTAAATACGAAGTCAGAAGAAATCGTCCAGACTTGAGGATCTCTTTTTGGCGTCAGCCGCGACTGCCTTCGGAGCGGTTTTTGGTTTATCGGCCGATTTGGTCTCGAAGTTCATATCGAACAGTGTAGCCTGCTGGCTTCCGAGCATGAGGTCGCGTTCGGACCATCCGAATACCTCGGTTATCCTGGACGCCGTCTGTGCCAGGCGTTCTGCGTAGTAGCGGTAGTCGGGAACGTGCTCGAACACCTTTCCGCTTACGAACGGCTCGACAAGCTGAGGTACGGCCTTGCCGTCGGTTACTATCCACGATACTTTCATGCCGGGAATGAACTCGTAGCCCATGGCGATGAGCTTGCGTGCCGCCTGCACATTCGTCATGCTGTCCGGATTGGCATAGGCGTTCACGCCCTTGCAGGTCCTGGATATTACAAGCTCCTCGGCCGGGATCGCCCCTGACAAGGTATCCTGTACGATCTTCCTGACGAAAGCGACAGCACCTTCGTTGTCTTCGTCCAGTATCTTTTCGAACAACTCCTCGAGAAGTCTGCTTTGGAGGTCGAAGGAGTCCGAGCGGCGGATTTCATAGCCGCGTACGAGGAGCTCGTCCTTTTTCTCCGGCCACAGGACCCTTCCCACATACCTCTTCTTTTTTCCGTGGGTGAAGAGCGGTTCAACCAGCTTTTCAAACTCAAGTGTGCCGCCCTCCCTTGAAAATCTCTCCGACAGCGATTTGCCGAACTTCACGGAACCTTCGAGGTCGGCATGCGGCGACTGGACGAACACCGAGTCCGTGTCAGAGTATATCACTCCGATCTTCTCGGATTCGAGCTCGCCGATTATGCCCTTGACGTTCCCTCTTGCAAATGACGTGATCGCGGAGCCGATGTTCTTGTTAGTGAATCTATAGAACGAGGATGCGAACACTCCGTAGAACGTGTTCATAAGGATCTTAACTGCCGACTGCAGGCCGTCCAGGTAATGGTACTCCGTCTGGTCCTTCGTCAGTTTCATGGAGGCCTTGATACTGTCCCTGTACTTCATCAGATCAAACAGTATTGTGGGAAGAAGCCCCTCCCTGCGTTCCTTGGACATGAACCGGGCGCCGGATGGGCTGACGATCTCCCCGTCTTCCGAAAGGGTCGTGAAACATATGTTCTTCGCAATGATGAGAGAGGGGTACATAGACTTGAAGTCCAGCACCACTACCCAATGGTAAAGCCCGGGTTTCATAGTGTGGACATATCCTCCCTCGATCTGGTCTCCGTCCGCGTTCCTGCCCCCCATCATCGGGACCGCCACCTTATGGCGGTCGGCCGCGCGTATCAGCAACGAATCCGCAAGCTGTGAGGAGCCCGAAGTAAGGACATCCTCGGCCGGGAGCCTGGACACTGCGGCCAGGTCCATTCCCTTCCTGATCGTGCCAACGTTATTCAGAATACGAAGTGCCAGATCCGCATCCTTTGTACAATATTCCAGCACCTTCTCGCGATTGTTCTTCCATTCCGAGTCCATACGGGACGGGTCTACATCCATCTTGCCCTCACCGAGAAGAAGCATAGAAACGGCGTTCAGCGTCTCCTGCTTAGGCCTAATCTCCCTCTTGGCGGCCCACCAAGCATCGGAGATAAGTCTTCCTTTGACGCGCCAGAACCTGTCGCTCACGACCCTCGGCTGTCCCCCGTCGCGTCCCCAGGGCATGGCGTCGGACATTTTGTTGACCTCTGCCCGGTCCCTTATCTTCTTGATATCGTAGTTATCGATGTTGTAACCGGTCAGGATGTCCGGGTCCTCGTTTCTGATAAGCTCGCCGAACTTCTCGATGATCTCCTTCTCGGAGCCGGTTATCGGCTCGCATTCACGCTTGGAATCGCCCTCCGAGATCACTGCGCATATGCAATAGATAAAATCATGCTCCACGCTGTTTTCCAGGTCGAAGGACATGATCTTCAGAGGCGGAGTGAAAGGGGCCAGGTCTTCGTACGACTCCAGATCGACAATAAGGTCCGTCACGTACGGGCCGGCCCTCTCTTTGCCAGCTATTCTTACGCAGGCTCCCATGTCCATGTCGTAAATGTACCTGTGATGGAAAGGTATGTCGGCCGCAAGGACTCTGAAACCTTCCTTTTGGGCTTCATTACGGTATTCCGGCACCTTCCATGGGTACTTTATCGTCACCCTCAGGACTTCCTGGAACTCTCCGCGGAAAAGGAGGCTGTCGTGCTCGATCTGCAGCACATCCTTGTCCTTCCTGAGCTTCTCTTCGATGGCCGGGGTCGGCCTGACAATGAAATAATACGGACGGAAACCATGTGCCAGAACGGTGATGGACTTCCCCTCGCGGGTCTTGCCGAACAGCTCTACGACGATTTCGTCGTCTTGCTGAGAATACGAGGCGGTTAGCAGTCTGACATCCCAGTTTCCCACGCCATCACCTGTTTGCAACGATCCTCAGTATGTCCCCGTCCTGGAGTACATAGTCTGCTCCGACGGTGCGTTTCGTCTTCGCATTCACCGCTCTTATGAATTTATCCCCGAGGTCCGAGTGCACTCTGTATGCCATGTCCTTGGCGGTCGAACCGCGCGGTAACAGGAAGGCATCCGGAAGGACTCTGCCGAAGTGGTCGGTGTACTTGTTTTCATCCTCTACGGGATATACGGTTATAAGGTCCAGCATTTTGAAGGTGGCCTCTTCCAGGCATGTCTGAACGCCCGTTCCCCCGAAATGTGCCAGTTTTTCATTCATGTATCCAAGTGCTTTCTTCTGCGCGTCGTTGAACTTCGCCCCTTCCTTGATTTTGAAAGAACTGTCTCCTGGGACATATTCTATCATGTTGGCGGTCGCCGCTTTTCTGAGAGCCAGTTCTGTTTCTGCCATGGTGGGCGTGCTGTTTTCAGCGAATTCACGTACTTTTTTGATGTTGCTATCGGAGGCTATATCGGCCTTGTTCATGGCGACCATCACCGGGCGGCTGTTCTCGCGTATCCTGGCGCAAAGCGAAAGGAGGATATTGTCGTCCCAGAGAAGAGGGTCATCGGGAAGCCCAACCGTTCTGACGGCGTCTTTTATGTGCCCCTCGCTCACTTTAAGTCCTGCCAGCCTCTCGGTCAATATCACCTCGGGTTTAGTGCCCTGCATCTTGGCCTGCCGGGCTATCTTCCCGAAACCGTTCTTTATGATTTCGAGCATCCAGCGGTCGATCTCTTTCTGCAGGAACGTTATGTCTTCTATTGGGTCGTGGGACCCGGGCTCTAAAACATTCCCTTCTATGTCTGTTGAACCGCTGACATCTATCACGTTTATGAGGGCGTCCGCCTGTCTGAGGTCATCGAGGAACCTGTTGCCCAGTCCCTTGCCGTCCCATGCGTCTGGCACAAGCCCGGCAACGTCCAGGAGATCTACGGGTATCATCCTGGTACCGTTTATGCAGGCAGAATTATGCGGTGTGCACGTGACGCCGAGCTCTTTGCAGGGGCAGGGCGACCTGACGTGGCCGACGCCTTTGTTGGGTTCGATCGTAGTGAATGGGTAGTTGGCTATCTCAACGGGTGCCATGGTGGCAGCGCTGAAGAACGTCGATTTGCCCACATTGGGCTTTCCTACTATTCCGATAAGCATTCAATCGACCCTGTATCGCCAAGCTAACATTTACACTTATGGCGAAGAGCGGAGCGCACCTATGAGATTGGACAGCTCGGCTATCTCTTCTGGCGACAATACCTCTATGCGGTCGTCCAGGTGAGGCAGATCGGCATCCCTTTCTATAATGCGGGCGTTTTTCAGAGCGGTTCCGATTTTCTTGCGGCGGTGCGTAAAGCACGTCTCCGTTATTCTGAAGTACAGCTTTTCATCGTCCACTCGGAAAGGCGTAGGGCGGGAGGTCAGGCTGACCACGGCAGAGTCGACCTTGGGGCGCGGGTTGAAGCGTGAAGCAGGAACCGTTTCCAGCATTTTACATGCCGATCTATAGTATACGCCCACAGTCAGTCGTGAATATTGGTCCGTTCCGGGCTTGGCGGTCATCCGTTCGGCGAATTCCTTCTGTACCATGATGACAGCGTGTCTGAAGTTCTGCTCCAGAAGTTTGAAGATTATAGGTGTCGACACGCTGTACGGCAGGTTGCTCACGAAAACATCGAACTCCGGCCATTCGACCTTAAGCGCATCTCCCCTGATCAGGGTGATGTCATTACAGAATTTATCGGAAACATAATCTGCCAGTTTCTCGTCCAGCTCTATGCATGTGACGCGGTCGCTCTCGCGGATAAGGCGTTCGGTCAGAGCGCCGAAGCCCGGACCCACCTCAAGTACTCTGTCGTCCTTGGATATGCCCGCGTATGCAATCTGTCTGTCGGCCGTCGCCCTGTCGGTCAAAAAATTCTGGCCCTTGCTCTTTTTAGGAACAAGTCCAGTCTCTTCGATGAGGCGGCCGGTTTCGCTCATTTGGAGACGAAGATATAGCGCTTCATGTCGCTGTCCGATATCTCTTGGACTATGCGCGAGGCGATCAGCTTGTCAGGGTTCTTTACGAGGGAGACTCTGGCGGTGAGATCTTGAAAATCCTTGAAGTTGCCCTTCTCACGCTCTTTGATGATCGCTTCCATGCTCTTCTTCCCGAGTCCGGGGAGCTCCTCGAGGAGGTGCTTGCGCATCGAGATCGGACCTGCCTCGTTGTAGAAGCGTACGAACCTCTGGGGATGTGCGGCCACTATCTCGTTAATGGCATATTCAAGCTCCGACTGGGCGGTGCTTGTGAGATCTTTATAGCCGACACGTTTTTTGATGTGGTCTATCTGTGTGCGGAGATTTCTGTTCTCTCCGACGTATACGCGGTCGCCCATGGATATCTTCGCACCCGCCTTGGGCGTCAGCTCGAAGACCTTGAACTCTTCTTCGCCGACTGCGTAACATATAGGCTCTTTCCTTGAAAAACTGCCACCAGGCATGCCCTGTGGCAAATAATCGATAATGCGTACATACTCTTCCACGGTAGTCCCCTCCTGAGTACCAGCTTACAGGTATTTAGCGACTGTCGCTAAAATCTTTTCAATGGCCTCGGGTTCCAGATTGACCCTCTC
The DNA here is from genome assembly GCA_034928305.1 of Methanomassiliicoccaceae archaeon. Taxonomy (NCBI): domain Archaea; kingdom Methanobacteriati; phylum Thermoplasmatota; class Thermoplasmata; order Methanomassiliicoccales; family Methanomassiliicoccaceae; species Methanomassiliicoccaceae archaeon. The sequence continues at coordinate 36,539 of JAYFOZ010000001.1, forward strand.
TTTGGAGAAGATCGCACGCAGATCGACCGGGAATAAGGGCAATATGTCTGCTATTTTAACGGCGGCAAAATCAGTAACAGGCGGAATCGCTTTAAGCTCTGCGATGAGCTTTTTCGCGTCTTCTGCTGAGAGGCGGCTCATGACCTTGGCATGCTCCATTGAAGCATTCTGAAGTGTTAGGAGTCCTCTGTTCTCTTTTTCAGCAGCCAATAGGCTGTTCACTTCTGCCAGACTAACATACCTTTCAGCCATTTTATCCACCTGTTTTTTTATCCGTTCACTGCACGTTCCTTACGAGGTGCTCGGGCCTTGCAACGACCATCTTGGTCTTGTTGCCGGATTTCACGCTTACCTCGTAGGCGGCTCCCCTGGGGCCAATTATGACTCCGGTGAGGCCGTGGAACCTGGAGAACGGCATTCCCTTGTGTACACTGGAGTCTATCACTATATTGACTCTCTCTCCGGACTCGAAAATCTGGAGGCCTTTTGTGATAGGCGAAAGACCGCTTGCTCTGGGTTTCTTACTGAGCAATTTGCGCGTCTTTGTCCTTGTTCCTTTGGATGCCTGCATCTCATTCACACTCTGGTTCTTTGTATTTGATCGCCAACACGTCCAACTCCAGGACGACGCAGGGGACACCGAGGTATTCCGAGAAGTTTGGCCTGCTTCTCCCCCCGTCTCCGGAAACGAACTCTTTTATGTAAGTCCCGGACTCTGTCTCCAGCGTAAGGTCGAAGACATAATCGTCGACCGGTTCAGCCTCGACCCAGCGGATTCCTCTGTTACGAACGAGGTCGGCACGTCTGTGCTCGACACGGGTTGGAGTCCTCTGGTCGATGCGAACATCCTTGAACGCTAAGGCTACCCCATTTAGTTTCTCTTTATTAACTTTACCCTCGGATTTGACGCGTGCACGGTAAATTTTATCGGGATCCGCACCCTTGTACCTCTGTACTGCCTCGCGGTTCACCAAATGCAAGTCCCTGAATTGTGCCAGATCGGACCTGTTCGCCTCCTCTGCCAGGATTTTCAGGTCTATTTCCCTGATCTTGGGGCTGCTTATCTCCAATACGAAAGGTCTGCCTTCCCCGAGCATTAGGGCATCTATGTCCTCCCTCCCCATCCCGTGGAAGAAATGTTCGTGCCCGCCGCTCATAACGAGGGCGATGTCCCCGATTATCTCCTGCACGGAAATCTGGTACATCTTGCCTGTACCGTTGCATCTGGGGCAGCCCTTGCCTTTGCACATCCTGCAAGGCCATATGGTCTGAGGGATCTCCCTGCTGAGCTTATTGTAGCGGCCAGCTATGAATATCGGTTTCACGTCGAGTTCCACATCGGCGAATCGGGTGTCCACGCATGCGACGACCTGGGGATTGGTGAATTCGACTTCCCTGTCGATAAGCGGGATCGACAGCTTACCGATCTCTCTGTTGAGCTCGGTTTTTATTTGTTCGCTCTTCTCAAGACCGAAACTCTCTACGATCTCCTTCTCCTTGGCAGTTATGGCGGGGTCGACCTTGCTGCCCACCAGGAAATTATCGGACTCGACGGCCCTTATGGCGTCGGAAACGGCTTCAGCGAAGCGCGGAAGGAGATCGAACATGTTTCCGCACAACGGACAGGATTCGAGGGGCGGCGTGTTCCTCCCCTGCGAACACAGTGCTCCGCGGAGCATCGTCCCGCGCACGTCGTTGGTCATTCCGGTGCCCTCTTTGCCGAACATGCGTCCGAGGCAGCGGTCGCAAAGACCCAGCTTGGCGAGTCCCTCGGCCTTGTCCATGTTATCGGATATCCAGTCTTCCATAGCAATACCTTAGATGTCGAATCCCATCTCGGCGATCCTCAGACGCGGCCTCTGACTTTCCAGATAGTGGTATACGCTTGAGTGCTCGCTTCCGTTGAGTATCATTTCAATGGCCTGTTTGGCTATAGGGAGGCTTACCGAGTTGCCTATCAGCCCCACCGTGTTGCCGTAGATTATCATGTCGCAGCGGGTCAGGTCTTCTATTATACGACGTGTTTTGCCGTCCTTGCCGATAAGCCTGCCGCGTATCCTGTTGAGCTGATTGGTCCTGTCGCCGACGAATTCCTTCAGATCGATGATCTCCAGATACTCGTCGTCTTCCATGAGGCGCAACGCTTTTTCCGGGTTGTATCCCCTTCCGATGGCCTTTATGACGTCGGCCAGTTTGAGCGGCATCAGGGCATCCTCCGTTTTTTCCTCGTGGATGATCACCAGCCCGTCCTCTCTGATGTCTATGGGTATCCCCGACGCCTCTTGCAACATTCTCTTTGTCTCACCGGATTTTCCGATGAGCGCCCCGACCCTGTCGGCCGTGACCCTGACGGTCCTCATGTATCTTCTTCCTCCTCTTCTTCGCTTGATGTGTTAAGCGTTTCTTCCATAATCACGCCGGGTTCGATAATTTCCGCTCCGCGGAATTTGAAAAACCGGTTTACGTTTCTTATATCTCTCTCCAGGAGCTCCTTCGCTCCCGGATAGTCGTTCGTCATCGCCTGACCGCAGTCGATCAATACAGGACCGTCAGACGTCATCAGCACGTTGTACTCGCTGAGGTCGCCGTGCACCAGGTGCGCGTCCTTCCATCCGTCGATTATGAACGAAACGACTTCGTCGTAAGTTTCTGTGGGATCCTCGAGAATGACGTCCTTGAGTTGCGGCGAAGGCCCGGTCTCATCTCCTATGAACTCCTCTACAAGGCAGTTCTTGTCGTAGGCGATCGGTTCGGGGACAGGTATGCCGGCCTCATAGTAACGTTGCAGGTTCTTGAACTCTTTCTGCGCCCACGCATATATCATTTTCACGCGGTTGCCCGAGACCCCTCTGAACCTCGGGTCCCCTTCGATATATCTGGAAAGTCTTTTGAAAGTCGAAGTGGTAGTTCTGAATATCTTAAGTGCCAAAGGTCCATTTTCAGGGTCCTCGGCGTAGAAGACGTTCCCTTCCTTTCCGGTAGATATGGGGTAGCGCACGGCGTCAATTACTCCGGAGGTCATGAAATCATAGAGCGTCATCAACGTCCTTCTGTCGAAGACCTCGCCCTCTGTCTGCCTCTCGTCGCCGGTCCTATTGGTCTTAAGGTTGTCGACATGCCTCTCCATGTAGGAGTAGATCTCGTCATAGGAGGTCATGCCGGTTCAAGCCTCAGTAGATGTCGATGGTCTTGGGGATCTTGTGCCTCTTGCTGAGGTTGACTGCCTGGGTCCTTGTGTACCTGAACCTTATGTCACATTTGTCAGGTTGAAAGTCCCAGATGGAAACTATCAGGAGGTCGCCTTCTCTGATCCACATGCGCTTCTTGATCCTTCCGGGAATGCGCCCCATCCGGGATACGCCGTCCTCGCACATGACCTTGATCTTGGAGGCCCCCAGCAGCTGGTCCGCAATTCCGAATATCTCTCCTTCTTTGATGTTGGGTAGGCGTATCCTCGATACATCCTCCTCATCACTCTCTAGCGGTCCCTTATCTACTACCATAGCCTTGCCATGTCCGCTGTCTTATATTAATAATTTCTTGTCGAACGCTTCAAAAGGCCGGAATTCGGCCTGTCCTTTACACAAACTATTTTAATCCTATCCAAATATGGACGCCTTACGCTCCGGTAGTGTAGTGGCCAATCATTCGGCCCTTTCGAGGCCGACACTCGGGTTCGAATCCCGACCGGAGCACCATTTTCACCTTTCGAACTGTGTGTTCAATATGTTTTCGTCGGCGTTCTTGTTTTGAACCCCAATATCCGTTTGCGGTAGTCGACGCTCTTTTTCGATATCTCGTCGACGTTCTTCCGGTTCACAACATATACATCAGGCAGCTTTTTGGGGTTGGCCGCAAGCATGGCGTCCATCAGGTAGCGGTCCGGGAAATCCCAGCTTTTAAGCGATTTCCTGTTCCAGTTGTCCGCCAGGTCCATCACGGCCTCGATCCCCTCGTTGTAGAATGCCTGAAGCAGCACCGCGGCGACCGTACAGTCGTTGGAAAGCACGGCCACGTTGCTCCCGCGGACAGCGAAGTCCTCGCCGTTGAATGAAAGTGCCAGCCCCCCGCTCTCGTTCACAAGTTCCATCGCCTGGTAGTCGGAGGTGTCGCTGCCGATATACGCGGTGCCGTCGAGATCCACCGACGTCTTGCGCCTTATCTCCAGCAAAGTATAGGCCTTCTCGTTCGAACCGATGGAGTTCATCGAGCGCATTATCGAGCCGGAGGACTGCATCGGAACCATGTCCGCTACGACCTCGTCCAGCTTTTTCAGTATCTTCACGTCGTCCGCGGCCAGCTCCATCGGGACGTTGAGCTTGTATTCCATCTTCGGTATCTTGAGGGAGGCGATGTCCGACGCGGCCTCTCTTAGCGACCTGCCTTCCTGCCTCGTTATCTCATGGCCGTCCAGGCTGAGCTCGGTGTAGCTGATGTTCCCCATCGGGATGTCGAGCCCCTCGCATACGTTCATGACGTCATGCTCGTAAAGGCTGGTGGTGATGAACGTAGGCATCACGTTGAGGGCATAACGCATGACCTGTCCGGCACCGGGCATAAGGTCCAGGGAGTCCGCGCTGGCGCCGTATATCTGCAAATCCGTGGCTCCGAACGCCTTCAGGAACGGAGCAATCATTTTCATAGTGTTTCCGGAGCGGCTGTCATCGCGGTTCAGGACATATGCGCATAGGGAATCGTATCTCGAAACGACGTCGTAGAAGTGCCCCCCGTTCCTTATGAACCGTTCGCAGATGTCCCTTGTGCCGTTGTTCCTCGTAAGGAATCCCCAGCAGCTGCAGACGAACTGCTTGTCGTTTATGAACCCGAGGTCGTCCAGAGTATCGAATTCGCCCATTGGATCATCTCAGCGAGGCATCTACTTCCTTCGTAAGGTCGTATGGATGCTCTAGTTCCGATGCTCCCGAATACAGGGTCTTGTCCCTGATCGAGACCCTTCCGTCGGCGAAGGCCTTTATCGTCGACACGATCAACGGCAGCTCGCGCATCGCGCCTTCGTCCCGGATCTTCTTGAAAAGCGGTTCTTCCGTGCCCTCGTCGTCTTTTATCTGGTCGAAGGTCCTGCCCTTGAGCTTTTTAGTAAATTTATCCCAAAGGTCGTCGTATCCGTGGCCCTTTATCGAGAATCCGCAGTAAGTTACCGCCGCCCCGCGGTCCCATTCTTCCGTGCACATGTGCATCATGGCGCCCTGTCTTACCGCTTTTTGGGATATGAGCTCCCAGATCACGTCTTCCCAGGTTCCTTTGGGGCCATCGGGCAGGGCAGGATGGAGGTTAAGCAGATCATATGTTTTGCAGGTCTCGTCGTCCACCCAAAGCATATATCCGGCAAGGACGCCGAGGTCGAATTTGAAGGTCCGGGTCTTCTCTCTGAGGGATTTCCCGTATTCGGCCCTCCATTTGTCCTCGTTCTCTCGCCTAAGTTCGGGTTTGAATTTTTTCCACGAACTCAGAACAAGCGGTATCCCGTATCCGCGGACCATGTCAAAGAACATCTGTCTCTGATCTTTGCGGGGGTTGTTGTCTTCTGTATTGTCCCAGTTGCAGAAAACGAAGGCTATCTCTATGTCGAGCTTGCCCTTTGCCTTCTCGTCCATCACGGCCTTCAGGAGATTCCTGGAGCCCGGCCCCCTCCCCGTTGAGAACCAGCCTATTCTTAGCATCGTCTTCCTAACCCTCATCAGTGTATTTTATTATATGTCGAACAGAACGGTGACGCTAGGCGTCTTCGCATCCACATCGAGCATATGGTACGTCACGGCCTTAACCTCGGTCCTGGCCTTATGCCTGCCAAGGTCGAGGTCCTCTCCCTCTGCATCGCATATGACGCTGTCCCCGCTGAACCGCACCGAGAACCTGCATAGGAAGATCCGTTCCGTTTCCTGTATGAAAAGGAGTTCTGAAAGGAAGTTGTAGAGCCGTTCCTCGGAGGTATCTCCCTCGGTCTCTGTGTGGACGGTCCTCTTGGGGGACACGCCCCTCAGGTCGAGGGTCTGATCGAACATCGCGTACGCCGCGTTGGCAAAACACTCCTCGAGCGTGCTCCCGGTGCACCTTACGAATGCGTCCGCGGTATGTTCCAGCCTCTCATAGGAATGCATGGGGCGTGATATGTCTACACGTTAAAGGAACCATCGGAACGTTCGCAAAATAGATTTGTTTTCGATATTCGAAAAATAAATACTCAAAACGTAAAAAAAGTGCATATGATATCCGACATACGAAGACAAAAGCGGTTGTCTGCGTAAGTTCTTAATATGTCGGTTTATTTGCTGGAATTATGCGTATTACAATAATAGGCTGCGGTTTCATCGGGTCCTTTCTCGCGAGAACCGCGGACAGCATGAGCGAGGTCAAGCGCATCTACCTTTACGATACGAACCGCCAGGCCGCCGAACATGTTGCATCCATGACCAAGAAAGGAATAGTAACGGACTCTGTCGAAGAAGAGCTATACCATTGCGACCTGGTGATCGAGGCGGCATCGCAGGCCGCCGCCAAAGCCTTCGCACCCATAGTGGTCGAAAGGGGAGTGAGCGTGATGCTCATGTCCGTAGGGGCGCTCGTGGACGACGATTTCAGGAACATGGTGTTCCAAAAAGCGTCTAAGACGGAGTCCTGCATATACATCCCCTCCGGGGCCGTATGCGGCGTGGACGGGCTTAGGGCCGCCAGGGAGGCCGACATGGAATACGTGGAACTTATAACCACGAAGGCGCCGAAGAGCCTGGAGGACATCCCGTACGTTCTTGAGAAGGGCATAGTCGTGGACGACCTGAAAGAGAAGACGGTGATCTACACCGGTACCGCCAGAGAGGCCGTCAAGCTCTTCCCGAAGAACATCAACGTCGCGGCGACCGTCAGCCTGTTCGGGATCGGTTTCGACAAGACGAAGGTCACGATCGTCGCAGACCCCAAGATCACAAGCAACTCCCACGAGCTCAGATATAAGGGGGTTTTCGGCGAGACGGTGTGCCACACATACAACGTGCCGTCCCCGGAGAATCCAAGGACCTCTCATCTGGCCGCACTTTCGGCGGCCCACGCACTGAGGAGTTTGGTCAAGAACGTATGGATAGCTCTCTGAAAACATATTCATAAAACCACTTCGATGCGGGTGGTATGTTTTCTTCCAGGGCCGAGAGGCTTACAGGCAATGCGCCCGATGTTGATGCCATAGTCATTCTCAACGGGCAGGATCCGTTCCTCGACTCTACTTTCTGGTATCTGACAGAACAGCTTTCCGGCACCTTCGAGGGAGGTATCGCTGTAGTAAGGGACGGCAGACTGGACGTCATCGTAAGCTCCCTGGAGGCCGAGTGCGCCAAGGAAGGAAAGGGAGAGATACATGAGTACAGGGACCGGGAAGACCGCAATAACATTCTGAAGGGGCTCCTCGATGGTTGTGGAAACGTAGGTTTCAACGTGCACAGCGCGCCGTACTCGTCCGTAGAATATGTCAGAAAGCTCACGGAGGCAAAGGTGGTCGATGCTACCAGGAGCATAAACGATACGGTTTCCGTTAAAGATGAAAAGGAGATCGAGGCCATCCGTAGAGCATGTAAGATATCGTCCAAGGTGGCCGGGGAAATACCCAGCATGCTGAAGGCCGACATCACCGAGAAGGATGTCGCGGCCATGATGGACAGAAGGATGAGGGAGCTCGGCGGAGAGGGCAATGCCTTCGAGACTATCGCAGCGTTCGGGCGCAACGCATCGATGCCGCATCACTCGCCAACGGAACAAAAGCTCAAAAAGGGAGATGTGGCACTGTTCGATTTCGGCACCAAGTTCAACAGGTACTGCTCGGATATGACCCGTACCGTTTTCTTCGGCGAGCCGAAGGACGTGCTGAAGAGGGCATACACGACCGTCAAGGAGGCCCAGGAGGCAGGATTCCAATGCTACCGCGACGGAGCTAGGGCTGCCGAGGCCGACATCGAGGCCAGAAAGGTCATCGATGCCGGAGAGTTCAAGGGCAGGATGATCCATACGTTCGGGCACGGCATAGGGATGGACGTCCACGAGGCGATATCCATCTACTGCAAATCGGAGCAGGTCCTGAAGTCCGGGAACGTGGTATCCGCGGAGCCCGGAATTTATCTTCCGGGGGTCGGAGGCATACGCATAGAGGATACATGTCTCGTCAAGGCAGGCGGGGCCGAGCGGCTGACGTCGTTCGACCGCGAGCTCACCATAGTGTGATCAGAACGCGTATTCTAAAAGGACACGCTGCCTGTCGCCCGAGTCCTCGATCCCATCGCAGTCCTCGATATGACCTATTTTGATCACCGGGAATGGGGAGACAGGTCTGCCGTCCTCGCCGCTCAGCGGCGTCGGACCGTAGAAAATGCAGAGCGCTCCGGGCGCGGGCCACCAGGCCACATCTCCCTTCTCGAGAACGGTGATCCTTTCCGAGCCGGAGTTCCTGGCATCGATGGGCATCTCGAAGTAGATCTCGCCGCCCATCATATTGATGTCGGCCTTAAAAGGTAAAGAAAGCCAGATGGCGTTGGAGACGTCGGAGTCATCCAGTTCGGCATAGTACTCGCCGCTCCTTGTGACAACCTTCATTCTGCTCACAGCGCCACCCGGCCCTTAATTCAGTTTTTCTTTTTCTTTTCGAAGAGCTTTCTGATCTCTCTGCCGGTGATCTCGATCTGGAGGTTCTTCTCCTTCTCTTCCATCGCCTTGAGGTTCTTCAGGTCGTTCGCCCACTCTGCCGTCCAGTCGTCCTTGAACTTCCCGGACTCGATGTCGTCCAGGATCTTCTTCATTCCATTCTCGGATTCCTTGGTTATGACGAGGTCCCTCTTTGTGAGGCCTCCGTACTCGGCCGTGTTGGAAACAACGTGCCACATTTTCTCGAAACCGCCCTCGTTGATCAGGTCGACGATGAGCTTTGACTCATGGCAGACCTCGAAATATGCCATCTCGGGAGGATATCCTGCATCTACCAGGGTCTTGAATCCGGACTTGATCAGACCGGTCGTTCCTCCGCAGAGCACTGCCTGCTCTCCGAACAGGTCGGTAAGGGTCTCGTATTCAAAAGTCGTCTCGAAGACGCCTGCGCGGGTAGATCCGAGTCCCTTCGCAAGTGCCAGCGCGATTTTCTTCGCATTGCCCGTGTAGTCCTGGTGGACGCAGACAAGGGCGGGAACTCCGAATCCTTCTACGAAGACGTCCCTCTCTTTGTCCCCGGGAGCCTTCGGAGCCATCATTATGACGTCGACGTTCTTCGGGGGAACGATCGTTTTATAGATTATGGCGAAACCGTGGGCGAACTCCAGTGCACATCCTTCTCTGATGTTGGGTTCGACGAACTGCTTGTACACCTTGGGCTGAACTTCGTCCGGCAAGAGCATCATGACGACGTCCGCGGTCTTGGCGGCCTCGGCGAATTCGACGACCTTGAAGCCGTCCTCTTTCGCTTTGTTCCATGATTTTCCGTCCTTCCTGAGTCCGATCACGACATTGAGGCCGGAGTCCCTGAAGCACAGGGCCTGAGCCCTCCCCTGGGATCCGTAGCCCATAACGGCGACCGTTTTTCCTTTAAGGACATCAATGTCCACATCTGCATCGTGGTAAATCTTCATTTTATCCACCTATTGAGGGGTTCAACCGCTTTATAGACTAAAAGGTATCGTTCCCGCCCGTAAGGCATCTCGGCGATTCAATACTGGCAGCGTCCTTTGATAAGCGACTGCTTCGGATTTGCCGGCAACATGGGGAGTACATCCTCCTCTGGGTCGATGTGTATGTCGAGCAGACACGTCTCCCCGCTGTCTATGGCTGCCCTAAGGGCATCGGCAATCTCTCCAGGCCTTTCTATCAGCATTCCTCTGGCACCGTAAGCCTCGGCGATCTTGGAGAAGTCCGGGTCCGCACCCAGCTCCGTCTCGCTGTACCTCTTGTTCCAGAAAAGCTTCTGCCACTGCTTGACCATGCCGAGCCATCCGTTGTTCAGAAGGACAATTATGACGGGCAGGTCCTCGGCGACCGAGGTGGCCAGCTCCTGCTGCACCATTTGGAACCCTCCGTCTCCCGTTATGGTGATGACGGGGCTGTCCGGTTTGGCGGCCTTGGCGCCGATGGCGGAGGGGAGCCCGAAGCCCATGGTGCCGAAGCTTCCCGACGAAAGGAATTTCCTCGGTTTGTGGATGTGCAGATAGTGCATCGCCCACATCTGGTTCTGCCCGACGTCCGTCGTTATGATGATGTCGTTGTCCTCGTCGACGAGCTTGTTTATCTCGAATATGATCTTCTGTGGAACTATCGGCTTAAGGTCGATGTCGATCTTGCACTGGCAGCGTCTCCTGTATTCTGAGTAGGCGGTGTTCCAGTCGGTGTGTCCGTCCTTGTAGCCGGAGAGCCGGTCAATGAGTGCCGCAGTGCCCTTTTTCGCATCGCAGAGGAGGTTCACGTCCTCGTTCCTGTGCTTGTCGAACTCCGTCGCGTCGATATCGATCTGGACGACCCTGCAGGAGCTGTCGAACCGGGTATGGGGGCTAAAGGTCCTGTCCGAGAACTTCGTCCCTATCGCTATGACAAGGTCGGCGTTCCGGAAGGTGTCCAGGGCGCACATCCTCCCGTGCATGCCCAACGGTCCGAGGTTCAGAGGGTGTTCGGTCGACATTGCGCCGATCCCCATGAGAGTGAAGACCGCGGGCGCGCCGAGAATTTCGGCAAGTCTCGTAACCTCTGCCGAGGCGTTAGCGCCGATGGCTCCGCCGCCCACCAGCAGGACGGGTCTTTTCGCTTCCTTTATCCACTGTATCGCCGTGCCTATGCCGGACATATCTTCCCTGGGCTCTTTTATCCCGTAAGAGACTTTGAGGAGGCCCTCGTCGATCTCGGAGTTCATCTGGTCTGAGGGAAGGTCGATATGGACCGGTCCCGGTCGCCCTATCTGGCAGATTTTCCACGCCTCGTCGACCGCGTGGGGAAGCCTGTTGACGTCGAGGACCCTGAAATTGTGTTTCGTTATAGCCATGAGGAGGCTGTATGCGTCGACCTCCTGGAAAGCGCCGAGTCCCAGAGACCCGGTTCCGACCTGTCCGGTAAGTGCCAGCATAGGCGTGGAATCTGCATAGGCCGTGCCTATTCCCGTAATCATGTTCGTGGCCCCCGGACCGCTCGTAGCCATGCAAACCCCCGGCTTCCCGCTGGCGCGGGCATATCCGTCGGCCATGTGCGCGGCGCACTGCTCGTGGCGTACTAGGACATGGTTGATCGATGAGTTCATTATCTCGTCGTAGATTGAGATTACGCTTCCTCCGGGGTACCCGAACATAGTCTCAACACCTCTGTCCTCCAGCATTTGGAGCAATGCTCTGTTTCCTTTCATGATTTGTCTCCGCCCGACGTATCGCGCTTATTTTTTATAATGCTATTTCGAAAATCCAGGTAAACACAGGTACGGAAGAAGTTTATCTATACGGGAGCCATACGCTTGATACAGGTGTTTCATGGCTGTAGTTAAGGTCGGTATCAACGGGTTCGGAACCATAGGGAAAAGGGTCGCGTCCGCAGTGGACGCACAGGACGACATGGAGGTCGTCGGCGTAACCAAGACCCGCCCGTCGTTCGAGTCCGAGGTCGCAAGGTACAGGGGATTCGATCTGTACGCCCCTCAGAAGAGCATCGAAGTGTTCGACAAAGCGAACGTGCCCGTGGAAGGGACGGTCGAAGACCTTTGCGGAAAGGTAGACATCATGGTCGACTGCACTCCCGGGAATGTAGGTCCCGAGTACAAGTCCCTCTACGCCAAGGCCGGCATAAAAGCCATTTTCCAGGGAGGGGAGGACCACAGCCTTACAGGCATATCATTCAACTCCACCGCCAACTATAAGGAGTCCTGGGGCGCCCAGTTCTCGCGCGTCGTCTCCTGTAACACGACCGGTCTGCTGAGGACATTGTATCCGATCGACCGTGAGTTCGGTATCGAAAAGGCATACGTCACGCTGGTCAGAAGGGCGGCGGACCCGGGCGACAGCAAGAGCGGGCCGATCAACGGACTGGAGCCCACGGTAAAGCTGCCGACCCACCACGGACCCGACGTCCAGAGCATCATGCCCTGGGTCAACATCAACACGATGGCGATAAAAGCCTCCACGACCATAATGCACATGCACACGGTCGCGTTGGAGCTGAAGAACTCCGCCTCGACGGAGGCGGCCACCGAAGTGATAAGGAATTCATCCCGTGTCAGGATGGTAGACGCCGCATCCGGCATCAAATCGACCGCGGAGATAATGGAACTTGCAAGAGACCTGGCAAGAGACAGGTCCGACATGTACGAGATCGTCGTGTGGGAGGACGGGGTCAAGGCCGCGGGCAACACGCTATACTATTACCAGGCGGTCCACCAGGAGTCGGACGTTGTACCTGAGAACGTGGACTGCATAAGGTCCATGTGCAAGGTTTGCGATGCGGCCGACTCTGTGAAACTGACCAACCAGGCACTCGGTATTGCGTACAAGTGTTGAGGTGAGAGCACGCGCGATTTCTACACGCTGGGAGATTTCAACTTCAAGGACAAGACGGTACTGCTGAGGGTCGATGTCAACTGTCCGCTGGACAAGGACACGCTGAAAATACTCAACGACTCGAGGATACGGAGGATAGTCCCCACGGTCAGGGAGCTGATGGGGAAGAAGGCCAAATTGGTGATAATGGCCCATCAGGGCAGGAAGGGCAAATGGGATTATACCTCTCTCGAGCAGCACGCAGAGCGTCTGTCGAAGAACCTCAATGCTCCGGTCAAGTATGTAGACGACATCATGGGCGAGGATGCTAAGAAGGCGATCAGGTGCCTGAAGTCCGGTGAGGCGCTCATGCTCGGCAACGTCAGGGAGATCGATTCAGAATCTGTAGAGGCGAGCATCCAGGAGCACGCCGATTCCGAGCTCGTCAACGCCCTTGCGCCCCTTTTCGACTACTATGTGTGCGACGCATTCGGCGCCGCCCACCGCTCCCAGTGCTCGCTGGTAGGATTCGAGGCCAAAGTCCCGTCCGCATCCGGCAGGCTGATGATGAAGGAGATATTCGCCCTGAGGGCGATATTCGACGAGCCGCGCCGTCCCTCCGTGTTCATTCTGGGAGGGGCGAAGTTCGGAGATATCTCGGCGATGATCGAACATGTGCTGGGAACAGACGTGGCGGACACGGTCATACTCACAGGTCTTGCAGGCAATGCGTTCCTGTACGCCCGCGGAGTGGACATCGGAGAATCCAGCCTCGCGATCCTGAAGGACGAGCTTACCCCGGAGAACATCTCGGCGGCAAGGGGGGCCATGAAAAAATACGGCCAGCGTATACTGTTGCCGGTAGACGTCGCGGTCGAGAGAGGCGGCAGGAGGGTATGCGTCAACATCGGCGACCTGCCAACCCGGGAGCCCGCCCTGGATATCGGCGACGAAAGCGCGGATAAATTCAGAAAGGTCATACTGTCGTCCAGGACATCGTTCATGTCCGGGCCTGCCGGTATGATAGAGAAGGACGACTTTGCGATCGGCACCCATGTGCTCATGAAGGCGATGGTCGACAGCAAAGGACAGTCGGTCATCGGCGGCGGACACACCGGAGGTGCGGCGGACAAGTTCGATCTATCTGACAGTTTCTCATACACGAGCACAGGCGGGGGAGCTCTGGAGTCGTTCCTGATGGGCCAGCCGCTGCCTGTGGTGGAGGCCCTAAAATACTCCAGGGACAAGTTCCCCCAGAAGTGATCAGAGGACTTTTTCGATCCTCTCGAACGCTTCCCTGATGCGGTTCAGAGGCTGGGTGGTGGCTATCCTCGTGTAGCTGTCGACGGACTTTCCGAAGCCGGAGCCCGGGGTCACTACGACTCCGCAGTCTATGAGCTTCTCGGTGAACTTCATCGAAGGCATCCCGCAGTCGAACCATACGTAGAAAGTTCCTTTCGGCATCTTTACATCGAAACCGAGGTTTCTCAGGCCGTCCACGATAGCTTTACGCCTTTCGGCGTAGATCTTCATGTTGTCGTCGACCGCTTTGGGCGCGGAACCGTCCTCGCCGTACATGCTGAGGGCCTTTATCCCTCCCTTCTGGATGAATATGGGCGCTCCCGAATCGATCTGACCTTTGCACTTTTTCAGTCCGGCGATGAGGTCAGGGTGCCCTACGGCATATCCCAGCCTGTAGCCGGTCATATTGAACGTTTTGGAGAAAGAGCCGAACTCTATCGCATCGTCGGTCGCCTGGAGCACCGACGGCGCCCTGTATCCGTCGTAGCACATCTCGCAGTAAGCGTTGTCGTAGGAAAATATCGTTCCCCTTTCAGAGCACCATTCCGCGACTCCCTTCAGGTAGTTCAGGTCGCAGGTCGCCCCGGTCGGATTGTTGGGATAGTTGAGGTACAGCATCCTGGCATCGTCGGGACAGTCGTCGACGTCCAGAAGCCAGTCGTTCTCCGGTTTAAGGTCCACGTCTGCGCACACGGCCTCGTTGAAAAGGGTCGATGCCCCCGAATAAACGGGATACCCCGGGCTGGGCGCGATTATTTTCTCGCCTGCGTTGACGAACGCCTGCGAGATGTTGAAGATGGCCTCTTTGGAACCGATGGTGACGCATACCTGGGTCTTCGGGTCCACGTCCACATTGTATCTGCGTTTGTACCATTCTGCGATCGCGGCGCGAAGGTCTTTTTCGCCCTGCGAGGAGGAATATTTTTGATTCTTGTTGACGGGAACGGCTTCCTGAATCGCCTTCACTATCGGCTCCGGGGTGGGAAGGTCCGGGTCTCCGATACCGAAATCGATCAGGTCCATCCCTTCTTCTTTCTTCTTGGCGGTCAGCTCTTCCAACCTCACAAAGAGGTAGGGCGGGAGCTTCTGGAGCCTTTCTGCTTGATCGTACCTGTTCATATCATCATCTCGCCTTTGAAAACAAACTCTGCCGGCCCTTCCATCATTACGCAGTCCATGTCCCTTGCGACAGTGACCTTGAGCCATCCGCCGGGCAGACGCACTTCCACCGGGGAATCGAACGGCACGAGGCCGATGAGGGCCGCGGCGACCGCCGAAGCGCAGGCGCCCGTGCCGCAGGCCAATGTCCACGCGGCACCGCGTTCGTAGACGCGAACATGTATCTTGCCCTCCTTCATGCTGCAGAACTCGACGTTGGTCTTCTTGGGGAAGAATTCGTTCTTTTCCAGCTCGGGGCCGAGCCTGTTGATGGTCTCGTCGGGAAGATCGGTAAATGTCACAAAATGGGGATTGCCCATAGAAACGGCCGTTCCTCTGATCCTGACGCTTCCGATCATGAATGGCTCGTCTATGAACCTGCCGTCATGGTTGATGGGTATCGATCTGCCGTTGAGTATGGGCGCGCCCATATCTATGGCGACCGTGGAGACCTTTCCATCTTCGCCCAGGGTCACATGGGCCTCCTTGTCGCCCGCAAGGGTGTGGATGCAGAACATCTGGCTCTTTACGAGGCCGTAGTCATATGCGTATTTGGCAACGCATCTTATCCCGTTTCCGCACATCTCGGCTTCACTACCGTCGGCGTTTATGATACGCATAGTGATGTCGGTATCTTCTCCCGGAAGCACGTAAAGCACGCCGTCAGCGCCGATGCTGAAATTCCGTCTGCATACCTTCTTGCACCATTCTCTGTCTATCTCGATGCTTCCGTCGGTCCCGTCCACGAGCACGAAGTCGTTACCGAGGCCGTGATACTTCCAGAATATCATTTTTTGAGCCTCGCAGGGATTCTTTGAAGCCTCCAAAGGTCGTCGACTGTCTCCGCTTCACGTATAAGCTCCGCCTTCCCATCGTTCACAAGGACCTCTCTGCAGAGAGGCCTCGAGTTGTAATTGCTGGACATGGAGAATCCGTAAGCTCCCGCATCGTAGACTGCAAGGATGTCCCCCTCTTGCGGGTCGGGAAGCACGCGTTCATGTGCCAGATAGTCCCCGGACTCGCATATGGGGCCGACCACGTCGTACTTTGCGGTGCAGGCCTTGCCGAACTTGTCCGCTACTGCGACATGGTGGTAGGAGTCGTACATGGCGGGGCGGACCAGCGTGTTCATTCCCGCGTCAACGCCCATGTATTTCTTGAAGCCCAGGTCCTTGATGTCGACGCACTTGGTCAGCAGGAGCGTGGTATCCGCAACTATGTACCTTCCAGGCTCCAGTATTATCGTCTTTACATCGGTCTCCATCTTGATCATGTCGGTGACCTCGGCGGCCAGCTCCTCCAGGTTCATAGGTTCCTCGTTCATCCTGTAGGGCACGCCTATGCCGCCCCCGATGTCTATGAACTCGAGTTCGATGCCGATCTCGCTCAGCGAGTTTGTGATATTGGCCAGTATTTCGGTCTCGTCCAAGAACGGCGCGATGTCCTGTCCGCCGGAGCCGATATGGGCGTGTATCCCGCGGATGTCGAACCCGAGGTCGTTGGCCCGCGAGTATACGTTGAGAGCTCTGTCCGCCGGGATGCCGAACTTCGTCCCCTTCTTTCCGGTTATGACCTTGTCGCTGTGGCCGGACCCCACGTTAGGATTGACCCTTACTGATATCTTTGCCCCGGGGTGTATGTCCGCCAGTCTTTCGAGCTCCGATTCCGAGTCTATGTTTATCATCACGCCCAGATCGGATATGGTCTTCAGCTCCTCGTTGCTGACGTTGACCCCGGTGAACATTATGCGATCGGCCGTGAAACCGGCCTTAAGGCATGTCAGGACCTCTCCCGCCGATACCGCGTCTATGCCGGAACCTTCCTGTTCCAGTATTCTCAGGATCGCAAGGTTGCTGTTGGCCTTGCAGGCGTAGTGTATGCGGGCGTCCATCTCTTTGGAGAATGCTCCGTGGATGTTCCTGTAGTTCTTTCTTAGCTTCTGCTCGTCCGTGACGTAAACGGGAGTGCCGAACTCCCTCGCAATATCTGAAACGTACATTCCGGCGAACAGCATTCTGCCGCCTTTAGATTCATAGTTTTCCATCTTTTCCCCTCACGAACTTGGCGTGGAGCGCCCTGATGGTGCTTACGACCATCTCCATAGGCACTACGAAGTTCAGGGACGAATCGGACGCCCCCTCGGAGATCATCTCCACATTGGTGCCAACATCCTTCACGGCACCGAAGATGTCGCCGGAGACCCCGCACTTGTCCAACAGGTCGTCGCCTACGCAGCACACAAGCGCCACGTCGCTCTTAACATTTATCTTTTCGATATCGGTCTCGACAAGCGTGTTCAGTTGGTTGAGCGTTTGCTGAACATCGTTGTTGTGCAACAGGAACGCTACAGTCGAAAGGGATGTCGATATAGAGTAGATTATGACGTTCTTTTCTGCGATCTTCTCGATTATCCTCGCGACCATGGCGGGCCGGTAGGCTATCTCGGCCGAGCTTATCGTGATTATGGAAAGGTCCGTCTTGGCGGCCACGCTCATCAGCAGACCGTTCTTCGGCCCCCTTAGGTGGTGGATCAAGGTTCCCGGGCTTTCGGGCTTGAAAGTGTTCTTCACCCTGACGGGTATGTGCCTCTGTCTCGCAGGCTCGATCGTCCTGGGGTGCAACACCTTCGCGCCGAAATATGCCAGCTCCGCGGCCTCGCCGTAATTCATCTCCTCTATGCGCAGGGTGTCCGGCACGATCCTGGGGTCTGCGGACATGAATCCGTCCACGTCCGTCCATATCTGAAGTTCGTCGGCCGTGAGCGCGTTGGCTACGACCGCTCCCGAATAATCGGAGCCGCCACGCCCGAAAGTAAGAGGCTTGCCCATGTCGTTCATCCCGTAGAATCCGGTTATGATCGGGATGATCCCCCGTTCCAACAAGGGCCTGACCTTCATATTGATGTCCGCATCCGTGCGCTTCAGGTCCGCGTAACCGCTCAGCGGCACCCCTGCGGAATGTATGCCGGCGGCCGCGGACGTGAGCGCCACAGACTTCTGTCCCATGGACTTCAGGACATGCGACAGTATCAGAGAAGAGAACCGTTCTCCCGAGGAAGTGACGGCGTCCATGTAGAACGGGTCCTTCCTATCGTCGCGCAGCGTTTTCTCGAAGGAGGCGATTTTGACGTTGTACTCCTTCATGAATTCTTTCATGTGCTCGCCCTCGAAAAGCTTCTCGGCGACCAACAGGTGCTTCTCGGAGAATGTACTGACCACATCTGCGCAGTCGAAGCGATCGCTTCCCGCCGCGTCCACAAGGAAGTTGGTCACTCCCGACATCGCGGACACCACGACGACTTTCTGCCCCTCGGTGGACACTATTATTTCAGCTACCCTCTTCAACGACTCGGGCGATCCAACGCTGGTGCCCCCGAACTTCATTACAGTCAACATATTCCCAGCACCTCATCCATACTGTGAACCCTTCCGTCCTTCTTTCCTGCTATCCATCTTATAGACTCGATGCAACCGAGGGCGAACACATCGCGGGAACCTGCCCTGTGCGTAAGCTCGATCACCTCCGAGTTCTTCGCGAAGAGGACCGTATGGTCCCCCACTATATCTCCGGCGCGTATAGAATGCACGCCGATCTCCCTTCCGCGGGGGCCGGTCATGCCCTCTCTCCCGTATACCGTATCGGTGACTCCGGAAGCGGCCCGGAGCCTTCTCACGGCCTCTGCCGCGGTGCCAGACGGGGCGTCCTTCTTTTTGTCGTGGTGCGCCTCGATGACTTCTATATCATAGTCCGGAAGGTGTCCGGCGAGCATCTCGCAGGCCTTCCAGAACACGTTAACGCCTGTGGCGAAGTTAGCTGTGACAAGCGATGACGTCCCGAATTTTTCGGTGTTCAAGGCCAAAAGTTCCAACGTGGCCTTGGATACCGCCGTGGTGCCCAATATCAGATTTGTGTTAGTTTCCGGGATACCGGCGACCACCTTCTCCGCGACCTCGGGAGAGGTAAGGTCCACATACACGTCGGCGTCGCGAAGCAGCTCCGCAAGCCCGTCGGGACCGACGGCATCGATGCCGAAGACATCTCTGCCGACATTCTCGCCTCCGGCCGACACGACCGCGCCGACCAGCTTCATGTCGTCGGACTCGGATATAAGTCTGCACACGATGCTTCCTATCCTTCCGGTGGCCCCGCCAACGACTACGTCCGTCATAAGATCACAATCCAAGTTCTTCGAGGACGGGGACCAGGACGGCCTGGCCGTTCCCGCTCAGGGGCGTCAGGGGCAAACGGGGTATCCCGTTCCCGAATCCCAATCTCTTCATAGCGAATTTAATGGGTATGGGGTTGGACTCGACGAAAAGGGCACCGAACAGCGGCAGAAGCACGTTGTTTATGCCCAGTGCTTCGGCTGTGAGGTGCGATTCCATGTAATGTACCATCTTGCCCATCAGGCCGGGGCAGCAGTTCGCCGCCACCGAAATGACGCCGTCCGCACCCAAGCTCATGAAAGGCATGGTGAGGCCGTCGTCCCCGCTCAGGACCTCGAATCCCTTAGGTCTGCCGGCGAGGATCCTCTGGACCTGCGCCATGTTTCCGCTGGCCTCCTTCACGGCATCGATCCCCGGGATCTCAGCCATGCGGAGCATGGTTTCGGAAGTTATGTTGGAACCCGTCCTTCCGGGCACGTTGTAGACGACGATAGGTATGTCGACGGACTCCGCTATCGCCCTGTAATGAAGATAAATGCCTTCCTGGGTCGGCTTGTTGTAATATGGAGAGATGGAAAGAATGCCGTCCGCCCCGATGTCCTCCGCGTGCCGGCTTAATGTTATCGCTTCGGCAGTGGAGTTGCTTCCCGCCCCGGCCAGGACCTTTGCCTTCTTCGCCTGGTCGACCGCGATCTCGATAACCCTTATGTGCTCGTCGGAGCTCAGCGTCGCCGATTCTCCCGTGGAGCCGCAAGGGACGATAACATCGATCCCGTTCTCCTCCTGGAAATCGATCAGCCTCCTGAAGGCCTCCTCGTCGATGGTGCCGTCGTTCTTGAACGGGGTGACAAGGGCTGTCGAAATTCCGGCAAACATTCAGGTGCCTCCGAAGTGCTCTCTCAGAATGAGCCTGGTCCTCGTGCTGAGGGTGTTGTCATAGCGGCGTACCCTCTCGATTATATCGTTAAGCTGCGAAGAAGATTCGACGTCCACGATAGCGATGATGTCCTGGTCCCCGGTCACCTCGAAAACTTCGGTGACGCCCTCGTATCCCGCAAGCTCCCTCGCGATCTTCTCGGTGTCCGTGTTCACACTTATGCGTATCTCGACAAGTGCCTTCACGTTCCTTGAGCTGGTCTTGATCGTGAATCCGCGGATCAGCCCCTCCTCGGTCATTCTGTGGACCCTGCTTCTGATGGTCCCCTCTGATACGCCGAGCTGACTGGCGATTTCCACGAAAGGACATCTCGAGTCCTTCTTGAGCATTTCGATTATGCGCTTGTCAAGATTATCTACCATAAAGCTACACCTTACTGATTTCGTAACGGTATTGCGCTAAGCATAATTTAACTATTTAAATAGTCGGAATCCGCCGATAATATAACGAAAATCATAAGAATCTCAGATGTCGGTGATGCCGTTCTCGCCGATGCGGTACGTAGCGCAACGGCCCTCGGGAAGACTGCGGTGTTTAACGATGACCGCGGACCTGACCCCGCTCCCCCGGGGCTCCAATCTGATTATGGTTTTCGCGTTGTGCCGCAGCGTGTGGCCTCCCAGGAACTCGATCCCCCCGTTCATCATGTTGGAATACACCTGGGACGTCACGATCACAGGCACATCCGATTTCCGTGCCGTCTCCGTGAGAAGCTCGGTCTGTCTGATGAAGTCGTTCCTAACCAGAGGGTCGTCGTGGTTCAGACGGTAGAAGCCGGTGAGCGAGTCGACTATGATAAGTCCCAGCGCCCCGCGGGCCTCGGCCATGCGCGATATCTTGGTCACTCTGTCGCTCTGCTCATCGAAGCTGTGGACCTGGAAGACCAGCAGGCCCTTCAGGAGCTCCTCGCCGCCGAATATCTGGGATACGCGGTCGTAAGATATCCCTTCGGTATCGATCAGCGCTACTTTCTTGCCTTCCTTGAGGACGTTGTAGGCCATCTGCAGGCAGATATTGGTCTTACCCGTGCCTGCCACGCCGTAGACGAGCGTCAGGCTGCCGGATTCTATTCCGCCTCCCAGAAGATCGTCTACAGATTGGCTTCCCAAGGGTACGCGCTTCACGGATTCTCAAATGCCCGACCGTTATTAAGTGTTTCTGAATCACCGTGTCTCGGGCTCGGGCAGCAGAGGCAGGAACGCTTCGACCATCCGCAGCAGAGACATCGATTGGACCACTATCCTGCCCGGGCCGGTGAGAGTGGTTATGTAAGGCCCATCCTTGCCGCGGAAAGTGCTCTTGAGGTCCTTGTCCACATCGATCCTGTACTTCACGGACATCTCCCAGGCGACCGCCTTATCGGTGGCCACGGTGAACTCCTCCCCCTTCTGCAATGCGAAAACATTATAGTCGCCCAGCGAGAAAAGGAACAGCATGCCCTTGCCGCTGAACTTGGCAAGTACCAGGCCATCATCGCCGAACGCGCTGCCCAGTTTCTTCTGGTACTCCTGTTCGATCCTGACTGTGGGCTGGCAAGCAACGAACGCGTCCTTCTGGGCCACCCAGCCCATGCCTTCGATGTTTATGTCCATCATCTTCCCAGGCAGACGGCCGCCGAGCCCCAGGGTTCCCATGCCCTTCCTGGGGCCGTAGCTCACAGTGTCGATGGACGACCCGCCTATGGCCTTCCTGATGCCGCCGATAACTCCGCCGCCGTTCTTGCCGACCTCGAAGTCGCCGCGTGAGTATGCTACGGAACCCGCGACGACCTCGAGCGATTCCCCCTCGCTCATGATCACGTTCGCAAACTGCAGATTGTCGCCGCTGAATTCGTATCTCATTTTTCCCCGGTTGAAATCGGGATTCGATATTAATTATATACGCAATGGCGGACATCAGCCGACATGGACGTCCAGATCGCAGTGGGAGCAGAGGCCGTGGTCACGGCATCAGAATTTCTCGGCAGGAAGGCGGTTGTAAAGACCAGGGTCCCCAAGGGATACAGGCACGGCGACCTCGACCTCCGCATCCGTTCTTCAAGGACCAGGAACGAGGTCCGGGTCATGCGCAGTGCCAGATCTGAAAATGTAAGGACACCTGTGATATACGATGTGGACATGTCCGAATGCAGCATCACGATGGAGTTCATAGAAGGTTCGAGGGTCAAGGAGCTGCTCGACGGCGCCCCGTCGTCCTCCGAAGGCGTATGCCGCATGATAGGAGAGGTTCTGGCAGAAATGCATAACCGCGGTATCTCCCACGGCGATTTCACCACATCCAACATGATACTCATGAAGGACGGAAAGCTCTGCATTATAGATTTTTCACTGGGCGGCATCAACGTCGGAATCGAGGAGATGGGCGTGGACATACGTCTGCTTCAGAGGGCATTTTCCTCCGCGCATTCCGCCGTAGAAGGCGGCTTCGAAGCGGTAATGGACGCATACGTAAATAAAAAAACAGATGCCGGCACCGTGATGAGCAAAGTCGAGGAGATCAGGAACAGGGCGCGTTATACATGAAACTTAAAGTCATAACTTCGAATCCGGGCAAGGTTGCCGAATATCAGAGCGAATTCGCGCATCTGGGTATAGAGATGGAGCACTATCCGTTCCCATACGACGAGGTTCAGACGGCAGACCTCGAAGAGGTGGTCAGGAAGGGCATGCTGGCTATACGCTCCGGGGGCATAACGGATTTCATAATAGACGATACGGGGCTGTTCATAGATGCGCTCAAAGGGTTCCCGGGAGTGTGGTCGGCATACGTCCAGAAGACGATAGGAAATCCGGGCATACTCAGGCTGATGGAAGGTGCAAGCGACCGCGGGGCCGAGTTCAGGACATGCATCGGATGCGATATCGGGGGAGAGACGATAGTCGTTACCGGCGTATGCAGGGGAAAAATAACGGAAGAAGAGCGTGGCGCGGAGGGATTCGGCTATGATCCGATATTCACGCACGACGGGGTCCGCACATTCTCGGAATTGCCGCTGGACGAGAAAAATTCGATATCCCATCGCGGGAACGCGGCGCGGATGCTTGCGGAGGAAATGATAAAGCGCCGCCCCGCCTGAGCGGGACGGCTTGGTTCAGCGTTTATTTGTTCTCTTCTTCCTCATCGTCCTCTGACGATTTCTCCTTGACGGATTTGACTCCCTTAAGGTCGTAGGAAACGTCCTTCTGGTAGGACTCGCCCTTGTAGGCGTACATCGGAACCGCGATTATGATCATCACGACATAGATTATCACTATGACGGCCACCGCCGCACCGAGGATCATAAGCCCGACCTTGAGCAGGGATTCCAGTACGCCCGGGAAAGTCAGCGCGTAGGCCGCCAGGGCTATGAGGACGACCACGGCCGCCACCAGTGCCAATAAAAGCAGCGCCGAGGGCCCCGTTTTCTTTTTCTGTAAGTTGGATGCATCCATTTAAATCACTCATCCCTTGTTCGGAAGATACGGTGCGATCGACATGGCCAGTTCTCCGACGGTCATGGACTGTATGATTATTTTTCCGGGTCCGGTCAGGGTGGTGACGAACAGGCCCTCTCCGCCGAAAAGAACGTTCTTCACTCCGCCGACCGAAGTGATGTCATAATTGACGGACTCCTCCCATCCGACGGCGTTGGCCGTCGATACCTTGTACATCTCTCCAGGTTTCAGATCCACGACGTTGAAGTCTCCGCAGGCCGAAGCCCATGCGACGCCGCTGCCGCTTATCCTCTGCAATATGAGCCCCTCTCCGCCGAAGAACACGCTGCCCAGCTTCTTCTGGAACGCTATGTCGATATCGACGGACGGCTGGGATGCGATGTACGCGGACCTCTGGAGTATCCAGTTCTTGCCCGGTACGACCTTCAGGTCGATGATCTTTCCCGGAACGTTGCCACCGAGTCCGACCACACCTGTCCCGCCCTCGGTCGTGAAGGTAACCAGGAAGAGCGATGCGCCGGAAACAGATCTCTTAAGTCCCTTCCACAGCCCGCCGTCCATGTTGGTGTCCATACGGGTGTTGCCGCTCATGTATTTCATATTGCCAGGCGTGGCCCGTATGGCCTCGCCCGGTTGCAGTTCTATGTTGGCGAACTGCAGGTTGTCTCCTGTGATCGTATATTTCAGAGTATGGCCTCCGCACCAACATCAGCACGTGCGGATAAAAAGACGACGCAAGGGCCAAAAAATCAATACCCAGAAATCAGCGATATAATTATTAACGAAACGACAATCACAGCCCAGGGACTGTGGGCTAGCCTGGTATACTTGTGGCTTTGGGAGCCATTGACCCCGGTTCAAATCCGGGCAGTCCCACCTATCGCATCCGGCAGGTCCGACCTTCATTCCTGTAGACCATATGGTTCCTCTGCGATGCCCCTCGACGATAATTTTATACGCGAATAAACAGTGTGAAGGGGCATGAGCGAGTGCAATATAGACGTGCAGCCCGGAGTGTGCAGACTCAGGACGAAGATAAAAGCGGTAACCAACGACGAGTGGAAGGTCGTATTCGAAGTGGAGAGCGAGTGCCCCAACGTACGCAAGATGGCATCGTCCCTGGGGCCGTTGGACCCGATGCAGAACGTGGGGGTCAAGCTATCGGAATCGGACATCTACAGGAAAGCCGACGAAACGATAGTCCACACAGCATGCCCGGTCCCCTGTGCGTTCCTGAAGGCGATCGAGGTCGCTTCGGACATGGGGCTCAAGCGGGATGTGACGATCGAGATCAAGTGACATGCCCGGATGTTACAGCTGTTCTCCGACGTCGGAAAAGATGTCTGCATTCGTGCGGGGCCCAGATGGCGGGGCGATCACCGGAAAGAGGCGCATGGGGCGCAACTCGTTGGTGGACGACGTCGCCGACCTCGCGGAACGCGCATATCCCGGATCGAAGGTAATAAGGGTAAAAGGAGTTCCGCCAGAAGGACTCCCCGTGTTTCTGGAGCGGGAGATGGTCGGCGGCGACTGCGTGATCATCTATTCCGTAATGGACCATCCGGACTGGGAGGAGGCCGTGCGTTCCGCCGCGAAGGGGCCGACGCGCGTGTACTGCGGGCAGGACCTGTGCCATCAGGTGCCGGCATGTTTTAAGAAGATATTCCGGTGATCGGGCCGAGCCTATGAAGAGGGCCCCCGTATCCTTATGCGAACGCCCCCGCCCCCGCAGAAGTCTAAGCAATCTACGGATTGTAGGGCGCGGACATATATCTTGAAAACAAACCAAAGATCATCGAGGGCCCTCTGTTTCATAAAAATATCTATTTAACTCCTTAGAGGACGCGTAATGGACGGTCCGGAAGGCTGCGGACCAGGATGCCGACAAGGTCTTTTTTGGCGAGAGGACCTCGTTTTGTTAGCATTTACGTTACTGGTAATTTCATTTCAAACCATAACAGCTATAACACATATAACGTTATATCTTTAATATCAAGGAAATGGCATATCATAAATGCAAGAGAACTTGAGACGATGCAGGACCGGGCGTAGGCCGGCGGCATACGAAAAGAGGTCGAGTCTTGTAGGAAGGGGAATGATGCTGGATACTGCAAGAATGGCATTTGAAAAAGTAGTTAAAAACATCAGGCGCGAATTCGATTTTATGAATGAACTCATAAATGAAACCCAAGGAAAGTGTAACGACATCATGAGAGGAGGTTTCGATGACGACATGTACGAGCTCCTGTACTCGATGATGGCGGCATCCAACCTCGCGAGAAAATGGATGATGAAGATGAACAGATTAGATATTCCCGAGCTCCTAATAGATGAATATGATAAACTGATTCCTGCTATAGATGAGATACTGGAGTTTGGAAAAACACGTCTCGGGAGGACCGAATTTGTTCTTTAACTCCGCAACCAGCACGCAACGGAGTAGATGTTCGGCCATCTTTCCTGCCATCTTTCTCATCGGGACCGCATATGATCGGCGGCCAATGCGCGGGCGAATGGGAAGGTCGCATAGAATGCAGGCGATATATGCAGATATGTTTCGAAAGCCATCGATGTCTGATGAAAAATATGCTTTGAAGGAAGGAGGTCGATCAGCGTGGTCCATTCACAGTTCAGTGCACGATTTTTTCAATAGAACAAGAGGGGAGCAATTTCCACTCTTCACTGAAAATCACAAATATCTTTAGCCAGCGTATAAGATTCACGCAAAAACATTTAAGGCAAAACAAGTGCTGTTGATTACGTCAGCGGTTGCACGACATGATATCCCGCCAAGTGCGGAGTCCCGAGGGACGGATTCGGCTATGCCTTATTTGAACTCGTGTTGACACCAGACCATGGCGATCATCGGTTAAAAAGTTATGGGAGATTCAATATGAAGAAGATTTTTGGCGATTATTATCTTGGGCTGGACATAGGAACAGACTCTGTCGGTTGGGCAGTGACCGATCCGGATTATAATATACTCGAATTCAACAGAAAAGCGATGTGGGGGATCCACCTCTTCAAGAGCGGAGAGACTGCCGAAAAAAGGCGCTCACTAAGGACCGCTCGTCGCAGGCTTCAGAGACGGAAACAGAGGATATCATTGCTCAGGGACCTCTTCAGGGATGAGATCAATGCTGTAGATCCGGGCTTTTATGATAGATTGGACAGCAGCCGTCTGCAGTCGGAAGATCGGAACGATATAGACAAAGGTACTTTTTTGAGCGAAATCGGCCTTCAGGACCCATATCTGAACAAAAAATATCCTACAATCTATCATCTTCGCCACGACCTTATGACATCTGATGCCAAGCCCGACATTAGATTAGTTTACATGGCTGCACATCACATCATCAAAAACCGGGGCCACTTCTTATTCGACGGCCTTTCGGATAATGCCGAAATACCGGATTTCAATACGATTTTCGATGAATTCCAGGCATACCTGACAGATGAATTCGGGATAGAGATGTCGGTGAAAGAGAACATAGGCGAGATAAAAAGTGCTCTTCTGGACAGGTCTGCAGGAATAACCGATAAAGGCCGCATGCTGCAGAGGCTATTTTCTGTCGAATCTGCAGAGCAAAAAGCGGTAGCTACACTTCTGGCGGGAGGGACAGTATCCATGGATAAGCTGTTCCAGGACGAAGAGCTTAAAGAAATCAAGGTTACGTTCAAGGGCACATCGTTCGAGGACAGTCGTTCGGAGCTCGAAGACTTCCTCGGCCCGGAGAAGATGCAACTATTGAATCTAATGAAGCAGATTTTTGATTGGTCGATTTTATCGGGGTTGCTTTCCGAAAGCAATACAATATCCGAGGCCAAGATTAAACAGTACAATCAGCACAGGATCGACCTCAAACAGCTTAAATCGGTCGTCCGCGAACATTCCATGAACAAATATGGAGATATGCGACTTTATAACGAGATTTTCAAGTCGGATATCGAGAATAATTATTGTTTTTATTCAGGGGTCACCAAAAAACTGCAGGACTTTAAGAACGAAAAGTGTACTCAGGATGATTTCTGCACATCCCTGTCAAAAAAACTAGAAGGATTCGACTTCGGTCAGAATGAAGCGACCAGGATTATGGGCGAGCGCATAGGCAACAAGACATTCATGCCCAAACAGGTATCAAAGGAAAATAGTGTGATACCCAACATTCTGCACAAAAAGGAGCTTACAGCGATCTTGGACAAAGCTTCGAAGCATTATCCGTTCCTTCTCGAGAAGGACGATTCTGGTTTATCCGTCAAAGAAAAGATTGAGATCATGTGCTCTTTCCGTATACCGTATTTCGTCGGACCGCTGAATCCGGATTCGGAACGCGCATGGGCCGTCCGCAAGTCGGGGGAACGCGTCACGCCGTGGAATTTTGAACAGGTGATCGATCTGGAGGAAAGCTCTGTCAAATTCATCGACCGGTTGATCGGCAAATGCTCATATCTCCATGGCGAAAAAGTCGTGCCAAAACAATCCATCATTTACTCCAGGTATATGCTATACAACGAACTTAACAATATCAAAGTTAACGGCGAGCGCATAGATCCCAAGCTCAAATTGGAAATCGTACGCGAGCTCTTCGAAACAGATCGTCCCAAAAAGGTCACAGTGAAAACACTTGGCGAGTTCATAAGTGCGAAAACCGGGATTAAAGGTGCAGCGATCGAGGGCATAGATGTCAACGTAAAGGCTAACCTGCGCTCTGAAATGCAGATTCGCAAAATAATCGGAGACAAATCCAAGAATATACAGATGGCAGAGGACATCATTCGATGCATCACAATATTCGGCGACGAACGCAAGAGGCTCAGGGCAAGACTAGAATCCGATTATTCAGAGTTGTTGTCGAAGCAGGAAATCGAATCGCTGTCTAAGCTGAAATACGAAGATTGGGGCAGACTATCGGAGCGGTTACTGACAGGGATAGTCCACAAATGGAACGACGGTCAATCGCTCAACATTCTGAACGCTCTCGAGCAGACGAACCGCAACCTTATGGAGTTGCTGTCCAAAGACTACACATATGCCGAGCAGATCGATGCGATCAATTCACAGCGCGGAGAAAAGCATTCCGGGCAGATCTCATACGATATGGTGGAAGATCTTTACTGCTCCCCTGCCGTAAAACGTGGAATATGGAGGGCGCTTTCAATAATAAATGAAATCCTGAAGATAACCGGACGTCCTCCCAAAAAGGTGTTTATAGAGACCACACGCGAAGACCAGGCAATCAAGAAGAAACCGGACTCCAGGAAAGAGAATCTTATCCGTCTTTATAAAAATTGCAAGGACCAGGAGCGCGATTGGGCGGCCGAGATCGGCGGAATAGACGAGGGCAGATTCCGTGGCAAGAAGCTTTACGCATACTATACGCAGATGGGAAGATGCATGTATTGCGGCAAGAGCATTGACCTCAACAGTCTGGGCAGCGACGACAGCGATATGGACCATATATTCCCTCAGTCGAAGAAGACCGACGACAGCGTCCATAACAACATGGTGCTGGTCTGCAAAAACTGCAATATGAGCAAAAGCGATAAGTACCCGATACCGCAGGAATGGCAGAACAAGATGGGCGCTCATTGGAAATATCTGCTCGAATGCGGCCTCATCTCCAAAGAAAAATACAGCAGGCTCACTCGCAATAGTGAGCTTACAGATTCGGAACTGAGCGACTTTATCAACAGACAGTTGGTGGAAACCAGCCAGTCGGTGAAAGCGGTGGCGGAGGTCACGAAGCAGGTATTCGGTAAAGATTCGGATATAGTCTATGTCAAAGGTGGCAACGTAAGCAGATTCAGACAGGAATACGGTTATGTCAAGGCCCGCAACGTGAACGACTATCATCATGCCAAAGACGCATACCTGAACATTGTCGTGGGAAACGTCTACGACGTGAAGTTTACGAAAAATCCGATAAGAATCATTACAGGAGAGAAGTACAACCTTAACCGGATGTTCGATTACGATGTCAGAAGGAACGGCGTGACCGCCTGGATATCAGGTGAAAGCGGGACAGGAGCGACGGTATCAAAATACATGCGCCGCAACAACATCCGATACACCAGAAGCCCGTACAAGAATACCGGGAAGTTATTCGACGTGAACATAATGAAGAAGGGACTCGGCCAGTACCCGATAAGCACGGGTCTGCCGATCGACAGATACGGCGGATACAACAAGGTGAGCGGATCTCACTTTGCGCTCGTTGAACATGGCGATAAGGGAAAACGTAAAAGGACCCTGGAAAGTGTCCCGGTACTTTTAGCATCCAAAGAAATGGGACGTGAAGAATTGAATGAATTCTTCAGGTCGTCAGGCCTTGTAGAACCGGACGTGCGCATCGAATGCATCAAGATGGACGCCATGATGGAAATCAACGGATTCAGGGCCACAATAACCGGAAGATCCAACGAACGTATAATATCCATGGGCGCCGAGCAATTGATATTACCATATGATGTTTATGATTACTGCAGGTCGATCTATAATTTCGTCGATGCCAAAAAAGCCACACGCAACAAAGTGCGTGCATCAGACTACAGAATCACTTCGGAAATGAACAATGCGACATATGATGTTCTGATGGGGAAGCTAAATGGCAGATATGCTGGTTTGCTCCCTCTCTCTACCCAACAAAAGACGTTGATGTCCGGGCGTGAAGCATTCATGGGAAAAGATTTAGAAACGCAGGCAAACGTCCTCAGCGAGATACTGTCGATTTTCCAGTGTAACTCAAATAAAGCAGATCTTCGCGAAATAGGCGGCGGGAAGAACGTGGGGGCGCTAGTGTTGAATAATAATGTTCTCAAATATAGATCGTTTTTCATGATCAACCAATCACCTTCCGGATTATTTGAGACCAGAACGGACCTTAAAACGATATGACATGGAGAATAGTCGAGATAGCCAGCAACTGCAAGTTGGAGTTGAAGCTAAATTACATGGTCGTCAGAGGAGAGGAGACAAGGCGGGTACACGTTTCAGAGATAGCGGTGCTGATACTCGAGAACACGATGATCTCAATGACTGCTTCCTTGATATGTGAGCTGACGAAAAGAAAGGTAAAGATTATTTTCTGTGATGAAAGGCGCAACCCATATGGCGAACTTACACCATATTACGGATCGCACGATTCTGTTGACAAATTAAGAAAGCAGATAAAGTGGAACCCCGAAAAGACATGTCTTCAGTGGACCGAGATTGTTAGAAATAAAATCATAAAACAAATGAACCTGCTTTTAAAGAGAGGTCATTCCGATCAGGCTTCAATGCTTGCCGGTTATATTGAGGATATGACAGTGAACGACACAACAAATCGAGAGGGGCACGCAGCTAAGGTCTACTTTAATGCCCTTTTCGGCAAGGATTTCTCCAGGGATGCGGACAATGTGATTAACGCATGTCTGAATTATGGATATTCCATTTTACTTTCTGCGTTCAACAGAGAAATCTCATCAAATGGGTATTCGACTCAACTAGGGATATTTCATGACAACATGTTTAATCCGTTCAATTTGGCCAGCGATCTGATGGAGCCATTCAGGCCGCTGGTCGATGAATGTGTACTAGATATGGGATGCGATTTATTAGGGCCCGAGGAGAAGAGGAAACTGGTAGATATTTTGAATAAGAAAGTATCGATCGGTCATAACAACAACTATCTTATCAACGCCATTAAAATTTACACAAAATCGTTTTTCGATTCTATAGACGCCGACGATATCTCGAAGATGATGTTCTATGAGGATGAGATTCATGAGAGTAATGGTTTTCTTTGACCTTCCAGTGCTGACAAAGCAAAACAGGATTCACTACAGCAGATTCAGAAAATATTTGATCGGTGAAGGTTTCGTGATGATGCAGAAGTCAGTATATTCAAAAATCACTTTGAACGGAACAGCTTCGGATACTGTTATAAAAAATCTGAGTGGGCACAAGCCGCCCGATGGAGTCATTCAGATTCTGACAATAACGGAGAGGCAATTTCAGAGCATTGAATATTTGATCGGGGAAGGGCAGAAAGAAGTTATTGACACCCAGCAAAGGTTGGTTGTACTATGAAGTTGTCCCACAGCACGCTGGAGTATCCAATTTCCTTCGAAGACGGAATCATCAACGTCCTAGTGGTAGAAAATCCTCGGCAGATGTCCAAATACATATCAGATATAAAGTCGCAGATCGACGGTTTCGAAGGAGAATTCGTATTGTCGGAGGCCGATAGACCGGTGACGATGTCCGAGAAAGTAGATCTGTTGCTCGATCCATTTTCACTTAATCCTAATTCTCGTGAAGCAATTAATTCAGTCTATGGCGCTTTGAGTAATAGATCAAAAGACGAGGCCCATTATATTGAAACTAATGCCATGCTCGCTGGTATCGAAAGCCATATCGTCCATCTGCTGGACGAACAGGATGATCTTTTAAAAGTTACCGACGAAATCAACATATCAAATATTTTGAAGTCTCTCGGCGTAAAATTCATCATATCTGGTGAATCGTTGCTCGAATCCATCTGTGATTATCTGGCAGTCGTTACAAAATATTCAAAAATCAAGCTTTTTATTTTTGTAAATATCAAATCATATCTGAATTCTGAAGATTTATCGCTGCTGTACGATCATATTTCTTACCAGAAGCAAAAAGTACTTTTCATAGAAGGATGCGACTCGCACTCACTCAAAGGGGAAAGAATCATAATTGTCGACGAAGACTTGTGTGAAATTCATAAACGCGGATAACTTTTTTGAAATCTTCAAAGAGAAGTTTTTGTTTGAAATATGCAAAAAAACACAATCGGAAAACTATTTGAGGTTTGAGAGTGTTGACAAATAATAGAGGTCTCAATCGATGGGCAAGACAACAAGAGCCAAAGTAATGTTTGAGAGTGTTGACAAATAATAGAGGTCTCAATCTAAGAATAGAAATCACAAGGTGGAAAAATGGTTTGAGAGTGTTGACAAATAATAGAGGTCTCAATCGTAAGCAGACAGCACGCAGATTCCTAGATCGTTTGAGAGTGTTGACAAATAATAGAGGTCTCAATCTTAGGTCCTACAATATTAACGTGGGTGGGTGTTTGAGAGTGTTGACAAATAATAGAGGTCTCAATCACACATTTGAGGCAATGCGTTTAAACCTGTGTTTGAGAGTGTTGACAAATAATAGAGGTCTCAATCGTGTCATATTTATAATGAGGCCCAAACTGAGTTTGAGAGTGTTGACAAATAATAGAGGTCTCAATCCACCCATAACCGCTGTTGAGGGATTCCCCAGTTTGAGAGTGTTGACAAATAATAGAGGTCTCAATCGCACATAACGCGCGTCTGTCCAAGATGATTGTTTGAGAGTGTTGACAAATAATAGAGGTCTCAATCCCCGATTTCTTAGAGAAAGAGTACGCGATAGTTTGAGAGTGTTGACAAATAATAGAGGTCTCAATCTGATTTAGATCTAGACGTCGGCTTATCATCGTTTGAGAGTGTTGACAAATAATAGAGGTCTCAATCTGGGGAGTAAGAATTAAAATAGAGAGGTGGGTTTGAGAGTGTTGACAAATAATAGAGGTCTCAATCTCGAAGTGATCGCTGACGTACCTTATAGCAGTTTGAGAGTGTTGACAAATAATAGAGGTCTCAATCGAATAGCCGATGGAGTAGCCGATAATGATGGTTTGAGAGTGTTGACAAATAATAGAGGTCTCAATCTTCAGAAACACAGGAATCGATAGAGAGGATGGTTTGAGAGTGTTGACAAATAATAGAGGTCTCAATCCCTGGGCGCGAGCATAGCGTGGGTACCGATGTTTGAGAGTGTTGACAAATAATAGAGGTCTCAATCATATCCCTGCACTGGGATACAAGGACATAAGTTTGAGAGTGTTGACAAATAATAGAGGTCTCAATCAAAGTAGATCACAACAACACCGACGAATATGTTTGAGAGTGTTGACAAATAATAGAGGTCTCAATCATATTCGGCGTGAAATACTGTAAGTCCATCGTTTGAGAGTGTTGACAAATAATAGAGGTCTCAATCTACTCATGAGTTTGAGCGTTTGGGATGGCTGTTTGAGAGTGTTGACAAATAATAGAGGTCTCAATCGACAGGGATGGCCATCGTTGCAGGGTCTGCGTTTGAGAGTGTTGACAAATAATAGAGGTCTCAATCTCCGGCCGGGGTTTCGATACTGCAGTATACGTTTGAGAGTGTTGACAAATAATAGAGGTCTCAATCCACACAGATCATCCAGTATCGACGGGCCGGGTTTGAGAGTGTTGACAAATAATAGAGGTCTCAATCGGAAACTGCGAGATAGAGGCCTTCAGTAACGTTTGAGAGTGTTGACAAATAATAGAGGTCTCAATCCGACCATACTCGGCATATCGGCCCTGGAGGGTTTGAGAGTGTTGACAAATAATAGAGGTCTCAATCGCTGTGGCCGAATTTGAGAGGGAACTAATCGTTTGAGAGTGTTGACAAATAATAGAGGTCTCAATCAACCGGCGCGAGTTGCAGGATGGTATGATGGTTTGAGAGTGTTGACAAATAATAGAGGTCTCAATCACGTCTCACCGTTTATTTCCTGTCTTGCATGTTTGAGAGTGTTGACAAATAATAGAGGTCTCAATCAACACACATTGAGAGAGTGGGAAAAAATAAGTTTGAGAGTGTTGACAAATAATAGAGGTCTCAATCGAAGTCCTACAACGACATGATATCTGACCTGTTTGAGAGTGTTGACAAATAATAGAGGTCTCAATCCACAGGACGTTTACACATGCAAGTAATGCTGTTTGAGAGTGTTGACAAATAATAGAGGTCTCAATCCGCGAAGATAGGAGGCATACAAGTGTATTAGTTTGAGAGTGTTGACAAATAATAGAGGTCTCAATCAGGTCTCCGAAGGGTATCTTATCAGATATGGTTTGAGAGTGTTGACAAATAATAGAGGTCTCAATCCTGGTCGATGAGGTCCTGCCTGCGGGCGTGGTTTGAGAGTGTTGACAAATAATAGAGGTCTCAATCGTTCTGCGATTCGTCCAGAACGAATGCTATGTTTGAGAGTGTTGACAAATAATAGAGGTCTCAATCATAAATTTCGTCGTTCAGACCGATGGAAACGTTTGAGAGTGTTGACAAATAATAGAGGTCTCAATCCGCTACATAGGAGAGTAAGATTATGGGAATGTTTGAGAGTGTTGACAAATAATAGAGGTCTCAATCGATTTTGCTAATATCTTCATTGTCGAACGTGTTTGAGAGTGTTGACAAATAATAGAGGTCTCAATCCGCCCCCACACTTGGGATAGTATTTACACAGTTTGAGAGTGTTGACAAATAATAGAGGTCTCAATCCTATGTAATAGGGCGCACACGCTGGGCCAGGTTTGAGAGTGTTGACAAATAATAGAGGTCTCAATCAATATCGAATCATCGACTACTACGACGTCCGTTTGAGAGTGTTGACAAATAATAGAGGTCTCAATCTGGGGGAAAACGGCCACAAGAGGCCCGTGGGTTTGAGAGTGTTGACAAATAATAGAGGTCTCAATCTGTCGCCGATCTCCACACCCATCTTATCGCGTTTGAGAGTGTTGACAAATAATAGAGGTCTCAATCTAAGCCATATGAGAAAGCTGGCGGGGTTGTGTTTGAGAGTGTTGACAAATAATAGAGGTCTCAATCCAAAAACGGCCCGTGCGGGCTGGTGGCGGGGTTTGAGAGTGTTGACAAATAATAGAGGTCTCAATCATTCGTATCGGCGAGTTATCGAGGCCTTGGGTTTGAGAGTGTTGACAAATAATAGAGGTCTCAATCACACTACCTATGCGAGCGGTACCTGGGATAGTTTGAGAGTGTTGACAAATAATAGAGGTCTCAATCATCAGGTGTGGAGAGTAGTGTCGCGCGCGAGTTTGAGAGTGTTGACAAATAATAGAGGTCTCAATCCCGCACGGATCAGCACCTCCGACATAGCAGGTTTGAGAGTGTTGACAAATAATAGAGGTCTCAATCTACAGATGTTATATGGAGGACAGGAATAATGTTTGAGAGTGTTGACAAATAATAGAGGTCTCAATCGTTCGAAGATGCCGTCGAAGTTCTCTGATGGTTTGAGAGTGTTGACAAATAATAGAGGTCTCAATCCTGGGAAGTCTCCGGAACTGAATCTCTTGAGTTTGAGAGTGTTGACAAATAATAGAGGTCTCAATCGAAAGCTACTACAACGAGCAGGCAAGAAAAGTTTGAGAGTGTTGACAAATAATAGAGGTCTCAATCACTTCGTCAGAGGGTCGGGTATCAAGAAGAGTTTGAGAGTGTTGACAAATAATAGAGGTCTCAATCTGACGTGCCGTATAACGTCAAGCAAGCGATGTTTGAGAGTGTTGACAAATAATAGAGGTCTCAATCAATAAAGCGGACTGTGAGCGCTTCCGCTCTGTTTGAGAGTGTTGACAAATAATAGAGGTCTCAATCACAATAGAGCGTTTGCTCGAAGTGTACAATGTTTGAGAGTGTTGACAAATAATAGAGGTCTCAATCTTAAGCGTAACCGAGCTGGGAATCTCTGACGTTTGAGAGTGTTGACAAATAATAGAGGTCTCAATCCATATTCGTCGATTATCTGATGGACGTCCGGTTTGAGAGTGTTGACAAATAATAGAGGTCTCAATCACAAGGGTTATCTCGACGGTAGACTCACAGGTTTGAGAGTGTTGACAAATAATAGAGGTCTCAATCAAAGCGCGCGGTGAGATGTGGGATGTGTTGGTTTGAGAGTGTTGACAAATAATAGAGGTCTCAATCGCGGACCCGACGGTAACTGCCGGACTGATAGTTTGAGAGTGTTGACAAATAATAGAGGTCTCAATCGGCCTTGGGGAGCATGCCAGTCCAGTCGTAGTTTGAGAGTGTTGACAAATAATAGAGGTCTCAATCATTGCCCCCGAGCCCGACGTTGAACCCACCGTTTGAGAGTGTTGACAAATAATAGAGGTCTCAATCTGTGGCGTATCGTATGGTACGTTAGTTTGTGTTTGAGAGTGTTGACAAATAATAGAGGTCTCAATCAAGGCCGCCTGCGACGCACTGACCTCCTCAGTTTGAGAGTGTTGACAAATAATAGAGGTCTCAATCATACGCAATGCCGTTATGTTTATGATCTATGTTTGAGAGTGTTGACAAATAATAGAGGTCTCAATCTATCCCCCGACAGTTGTCGCCTGTAAGGTTGTTTGAGAGTGTTGACAAATAATAGAGGTCTCAATCTGAACCTTAACGATCTTGAAGTCAGGATGGGTTTGAGAGTGTTGACAAATAATAGAGGTCTCAATCGAACTTGAGCTTGGTGACTTCGCCATCTCCGTTTGAGAGTGTTGACAAATAATAGAGGTCTCAATCACGATAGAGCGTCTCCTAGAGGTCTATAATGTTTGAGAGTGTTGACAAATAATAGAGGTCTCAATCCTCCGCGGGCGAGGTGGTGGTGTGCCGATTGTTTGAGAGTGTTGACAAATAATAGAGGTCTCAATCTAATTTTTTATCGATACCACCATCGCCGAAGTTTGAGAGTGTTGACAAATAATAGAGGTCTCAATCATTGCATAAGGGATACAAAGGTGAAGCACTGTTTGAGAGTGTTGACAAATAATAGAGGTCCCAATCGACGCTATGTCGGGGCATGACGGTCGTAACGTTTGAGAGTGTTGACAAACATTAGAAGCCTTAATCTCATATCCGACGTGGGAACGCCCGCCTCCTCCGACCCCGCGGCGTCGGAACGGACCCGCTCCATGAAGGGTGCGGCGGGAAGGGAACGGACGACATTCTTTCTTGCACCCAGTCTGAATCGGACCGGCGCATCCTGTTCGAGCACGTTGCGGAGGGGCCGCGGCTATGGTTTTGCGATCCGCCATCTCGCGGGTGCGTACTATGAAGAGGCATTAAGCATGAGAATAAGATACGGTTCAACGCGGACCGGCCGCGAAGGGAAGTGCGAGCATAACGAACGAGAAATCGAAGAGAGGGTTTTCGAAGGCGGGCGCCGATGCCGCCGCAGAGGAAGGGCGGACCGTGTGGGGATTGCTTGCGGAATGCATAAGATCGATGAGTGACACGTCCTATACGGTGCACGGCTATCCTATAACGGACCTCGCGAAGGCAGCGGGATCGGTCAACACGATAAACGAGAAGACCGCATTGGAGTACGCGCTGGGGGACTCCCTCTCTAAGAAGAGGTCGACGGTCATAGTGAAGAACGTGGGAGTCAATGCGCTTGCGGACCCTCTCGTGATGGCCTCCACCCAGGGCATCATGGGGGGAGTTGTGCTGATATCCGGGGACGACACCGAAGTCAGGGGGACCCAGGTCCGCCAGGATACCAGGCCGTACGCGGAGGTGGCATCGGTCCCGCTGGTGGAGCTCGACACGGGCGCCGTCCGCCAGGGCCTCGAGATGGCGTTCGCCGAATCCGAGAAGTATTCCAGGGTGGCGATCCTGAGGGTCACCGACGTCGCCCTCTACAGCGCGACAGGCGAGGGGCCGCCCCTGATGCAGGCGGACCGCCGTTACGGGAGGCTCGCGGACAGGGCACTGACGGCTAAAGGATGCGCCGACCGTGCGGATAGGATCTTCAAGGGAAAGGGAGAAGTCCCGGAGGCCGTCGAGAGCGGAGGCCGCACATTGGGCCTGTGCAGGAACTGCCCGTACAAACCCCTTCTGCAATTCATATCGGACGAGGGCATCGAGGTCATAATCGACACCGGATGCGTGATCCTCGCCAGGAAGAGGCCCTACAACATAGGGGTGGCCAATTACGGCCTGGGGTCCTCCATAGCCGTCGCCGCGAAGTCCACGGGGATAGCGGTCATCGGAGACTATGCTTTCCTCCATTCTGGGATCAATTCGCTGATAGACGTCTATGAGAGGGGCACCCCGCTGCTGACCATAATACTGAAGAACGGAAGGCTGGGCATGACGGGAGGGGAGGGGTGCTTCGACGTGGAGAGGTACATCTCCTGGGCCGGGCCCGAGAGGATGGGGGTCGAAGAGGCCATCGGGATCATGAAGGGATCTGTTACCGGCCCGAGAACGATAGTGATAGAGACGGAATGTCCGGAGGGTGAAATACATGAAGAAATTGGATATTGAGATCTGTGATGTGACACTCAGGGACGGCGAGCAGACTCCCGGGGTCTCCTTCACATGCGAGGAGAAGCTCGACATCGCACGCGGCCTTGACGCCATCGGCGTCGAGGTCATAGAGGCGGGCTTCCCGAGTGTCAGCGAGGACGAGAGGAAAAGCATAAAGGAGATAACGAAGGCCGGACTCGATGCCAGGATATGCTGTCTTTCCAGGGCGGTAAAGTCCGACGTCGACGCGGCGATCGATTGCGACGTTGACCTGGTCAGCATATTCATCGCCACCTCAGACCTGCACATAAGGGTCAAGTACAAGAAAAGCCGCGAAGAGGTACTGGCACAGGCCCTAGACATGGTCGACTACGCCATAGGCCACGGCATACAGGTCAGATTCTCTGCGGAGGACGGCTCCAGGACGGACCTGTCATTCCTGAAAGAGATGTTCAGACAGGGCTGCGAGCACGGTGCGGCGTACAGCAGCATAGCCGACACGGTCGGATGCCTGACCCCGCTCGAGACCGCGGATGCCGTCAGGTATCTGACGGACGGCCTCGGCAACAAGCTGTGCGTCCACCTGCATAACGACATGGGCCTCGCCACGGCGAACGCGTTCACGGCGGCCGAATGCGGGGCGTTCCAGCTCCACACAACCGTCAACGGCATAGGCGAGAGGGCCGGGAACGCCAGCCTCGAAGAGCTGCTCGTGGCACTTAGGATGAAAGGAGGCGTGGACAGATACGACCTCACGCACCTAACGGAGCTGTCCCGGAAGGTCTCACGCTATTCGGGGGTACCGGTATCGAAGACGAAGGCCGTCGTCGGCGAGAACGCATTCTCGCACGAGAGCGGCATACACATAGCCGCCCTGATCGTGGACAGCTCCACCTACGAGTACTTCCCCCCGAAGATGGTGGGAGGGGAGCAGAAGTTCATACTAGGCAAGCACACGGGCAGAAAGGCCCTCGAGCACATCGTCAAGACCCTCGGATACCAGCTGACAGAAGCCCAGATGGACAGGGTGCTGCACGATGTGAAGGTGAGGGGCGAGGGCAAGTGCGCGATCACGCCCCAGGTGCTGATGGAGATCGTGGAGAATGCAAGGGGGACGTCGTAATTGAGCACGCTGTCCGAGAGGATCCTGAGAGGGGCGGCAGGCAGTTTCGTCGACGTTACGGTCGACCGGGCGATGGCCCATGACGGTTCGGGGATCCAGGCATTGACGGCTTTCCGCGAGATGGAGGCGGAGGAGATACGGCATCCTGAGAGGATAACGATAATTTACGACCACATAGTCCCGGCGAACAATTCGACCACGGCGGACCTGCAGGCGGAGCTCAGAAGATTTACCCTCGAGAAAGGTCTCGATTTCCACGACATAGGGTCCGGCGTGTGCCATCAGGTCATGAGCGAGGGCAGGGTCCTGCCCGGGGAGGTCGTGGTGGGAGCAGACTCTCACACATGTACCATGGGAGCCTTCGGGGCGTTCGCCACGGGGGTGGGGGCATCGGACATGGCGTCCATCTGGGCCACCGGCGGGACCTGGCTGAAGGTGCCGGAGACGATCAACATCAGGCTGGAAGGAAGACTCCCCCGGTTCTCGGAGCCCAAGGATGTGGCGCTGAGATATGTGGGCATGCTCGGGGCGGACGGCGCGACCTACAAGGCCATAGAGTTCACCGGCGACAACGATATCCGGATGGAGGGGAGGCTGACGATATCCAACATGGCTGTCGAGGCCGGGGCCAAGACGGGCCTGTTCTACGCCGACGGGGAGACCTGCCGCTATCTGAAGGGATATGGGTTGGATGCCGAGCCGCAGAAGGCGGAGGACTGCGGCTACGTCAGGGAGGAGACCATAGAGCTGGACGATGTGGAGCCCGTACTCGCCGTGCCGCACAGGGTCGACATGGTCAGGCCGGTGTCCGACCTGGAAGGGACCCCCCTCGACCAGGTCTTCGTCGGCACGTGCACCAACGGCAGGTACGAGGACCTGAAACGCTTCGCGGACGTGGTCAAAGGCAAGCGGGTGAAGGTCAGGACGGTCGTCGTCCCGGCTTCCAGGGCCGTGCTGCTCAGGGCGATGGAGACCGGCGTTCTGAGGGACATCGTGGAGTCGGGGGCCGCAATAGGCACGCCGGGGTGCGGACCGTGCCTGGGCGCCCACCAGGGCGTGCTCGGGGAAGGGGAGGTCGGACTCTCCACTGCCAACAGGAACTTCAAGAACCGCATGGGCGTCGGAGCGGAATACTATCTGTCGTCGCCGACGACGGCCGCGTTCTCCGCGCTCAAGGGTGAGATCGCATCACCGGGGGAAAGGTTGTGAAGGGAAAGGTCGTGAGGGTCGGCGACGACATCGATACGGACCTCATAATAGCCGGAAGGTACCTGAGGACGAAGGACAGGTCGCTCTGGGCGGAGCATGCTTTCGAGGACCTCGACCCGGGCATGTCGTCACGTCTCCCGGGCAGTGTCATCGTCGCGGGGAAGAACTTCGGATGCGGGTCGTCGCGCGAGCAGGCGGCCATAGCTCTGAAGGAGGCGGGAGCGGTGGCGGTGGTCGCGAAAAGTTTCGCCAGGATATTCTTCAGGAACGCCATAAACAGGGGCATCCCCCTGTTCGAGGTCGAGGGCCCGATGGAATGCGATGACGGAGATGAGATCGCTGTCTCGCTGGAGGGATCCTATGTGGAGACCGGGGGCAAGAGATACGGATCCCTCAGGCTGTCGGACAGGATGATGGAGATCATAGACGCCGGCGGGATCATAGAGCTGAGGAGGAGGGACCGATGAGGTCCGGAGAGGCCGCCGGCCACGCCGGCGGGAACGTTCGGAGGGCCGCCCCGTGAAGATAGCGGTCGTCGAAGGGGACGGCATAGGCAAGGAGGTCGTACCTGTGGCCGTGAAGGTTCTGGAGCACTACATTCCGGATGCGGAGTACCTCGGGATCGAGGTGGGCTACGGGAAATGGGAGAGGACAGGCAAAGGATGCGACGACGGAGACATCGAGATGATGAGGGAGGCGGACTCCGTCCTCTTCGGTGCCATAACGACTCCTCCCGATCCGGACTACAAGAGCGTGATGCTCAGGATCAGGCACGAGCTCGGCCTGTACGCCAACATAAGGCCGATACGCGGGGACGGTTTCAGGATGACGGTCGTCCGCGAGAATTCGGAGGGCCTGTACTCGGGCATAGAGGAGATCGGCAGCGAGAGGTCAACCACCCTGAGGGTGGTGACCAGGAAGGCAAGCGAGCGTATAGCCGCCTGCGCGTGCGAGATCCTCCTTAGGGATTTCGAGGGCGGCACCCTCACTATAGGCAACAAGGCTAACGTAATGAAATCGGACGTCCTATTCAGGGACACCTGCATGGAGGTGGCGGAGAGGACGGGCGTCCCGTACAGGACGGCTTACATCGATTCGCTGACGTTCGATGCCTTGCACAACCCCGGCAGATACGACGTGATAGTGACCACCAACATGTTCGGAGACATATTGAGCGACGCCCTTGGCCATGTGGCCGGCGGCCTCGGGATGCTCCCGAGCGCCAACATCGGCGGAGAATGCGCCCTCTTCGAGCCGGTGCACGGCAGCGCCCCCGACATCGCCGGGAAGGGGATCGCGAACCCGGTGGCGGCGATAAGGAGCGCGGGAATGCTCCTTGAGCACGCCGCGGGCATAATGTGCGAAGAGGAGATCGAGAGGGCAATATCCGGGGCTGTCTCGTCGGGGGCCGGGACTCCGGACCTCGGCGGGGACTCCGGAACGGAGCTGTTCGGGAAAGAGATACTGAAGAGGCTCGGAAAGAGGTGAACACGAAGATGGATGTCTATAATCCCGCCAGGAACGAGAAGATCGGAGAAGTTAAGGAGTTCACCGGAGAGGAGGTCGCGAGTACGATAGAGGGGCTCGCGGCAGGGTTCCCCGGATGGTCGGCCATGAGGCCGGCCTCCAGAGGCATGGTGCTATACAGGGCGGCGGAGATTATGAGGGCGGACACGGACAGGCTCTCGTCGATCCTGACCGCGGAGCAGGGAAAGCCGCGCGCCGAGGCGAGGAACGAGATCCTGGGCGCCGCCGCGGTCTTCGAGTTCTACGCGTCGATCGCCGGGACCGTGGGAGGAAGCACGGCGCCGAAGTCCGATTACGGGTACGCGTTCACGAGCAAGTCCCCCCTGGGGGTGTGCGGTGCGATAATCCCGTGGAACATGCCGGCGCTGATAATGGCGTGGAAGGTCGGGCCCGCCGTTGTGACCGGCAATACAATCGTTGTGAAACCCGCAGAGACGACCCCGTTCACGAACACCGAGATGGCGAAGATACTGTATTCTGCCGGCATTCCCGAGGACGTCCTCGCGGTCGTCACCGGCGGCGGCGAGACCACGGGCGCCGCCATAGTCGGGAATAAGGATATCAGGCATCTGTCATTCACGGGGTCGGTCGAGACCGGGGGGAAGATCTCCAGGATGGTCGACGCAGGAAGAGTCAGGCTCACCCTGGAACTCGGAGGGAGCGACCCGATGATAGTTTGCGGCGATGCCGACCTGGACAGGGCGGTGGCAGGGGCGGTGGCCGGCAGATTCTACAACTGCGGTCAGATATGCACGGCCGTCAAGAGGCTCTTCGTGGCGGACAGCGTGGCGGACGGGTTCACGGAGAGGCTGAAAGCCGCGACAGAGAGGCTCAGGGTGGGGGACGGGGCCGTCGAGGGGACCGATATCGGCCCTTTGAACAGCAGCGAGGGGCTGCACAGGATAGAGAGGATGGTCGAGGACAGCACGGGCTCCGCGAAGGTCATAACAGGTGCCAGGAGGCCCGAGGGCCGGGGGAACTTCTACGCCCCCACTCTCATAACGGACCTGGAACCGGATTCGAGGCTGCTGACCGAGGAGGTCTTCGGCCCCGTGCTCCCGATAGTCAGGTTCGGTGATCTGGATGAAGCCATAGAGATGGCGAACTCTACCAGGTTCGGCCTGGGCGCGTCGATATGGACCAATGACATGAGGAATGCGTCCAAGGCCGTGGACGGCGTGAAGTCGGGCATATTATGGGTCAACAGGCACTCGAGGATACCTCCCGAAGTCCCCTTCGGAGGGGTCAAGGGCAGCGGCATCGGCCGCGAGAACGGCCAGAACGCGTTGGACGGGTATCTGGTCGAGAAGACCGTGATCATCTCGCCCTGACGATCGGCACCGTGCATCGGACAGCGGGGGTGCTGCCTCCGCGCCGGAGGCGCTTCGGCGGAAAGAGGAGAGGGCGCGCGGGAACGCGACCCATAATACGATCTTCAACAGTCGAAGCATACGATAATCCAATCAAATG
This sequence comes from Methanomassiliicoccaceae archaeon, assembly GCA_034928305.1. NCBI lineage: Archaea > Methanobacteriati > Thermoplasmatota > Thermoplasmata > Methanomassiliicoccales > Methanomassiliicoccaceae > Methanomassiliicoccaceae archaeon. The sequence continues at coordinate 80,492 of JAYFOZ010000001.1, forward strand.
GGAGAAGAGACGTTGACTTCTGCTTCGAACTTCTTTGGAGATATGCCAAGGGAGATGGGGCCGACATAGAAGGGAGGGACGCGCTCGAATGGTACAAACCCGTCGCCCCGGTCCATTCCGAATCGGCCGGCACGGTCGGGAGTACCCCGGAGGAATGCCCATGGACATATGTTCAGATTGCAGGACGAGGTCCGTTGCTCCATCTAAACTACGGCAAAGCGGAAATTGCATTGCATAAAGATTACAATGTGAGCAAAGAAGCCTTTTGGATGGCAAGATACAGAGCCGCAGGGAAAATCCGAGAACAGGGATGGGATTGGAGGAATTCTGCGGCGACAATCTCCCCGGCATGTTTTCTTTGATTAAGTTATCCGATCATCCTTAACGGTCGTATATCGCGGATCTTTGGCCGATCGCCAGAATGAGTATCGCGAGCCAATCGATCCCGATTTGGAGACGAGGCGGTAATCGTCTATCCGATCCTCCACAATCTCCGGGGTCCGCCGTAAGGGCGTGGCCGTAGGAACACGGATCATCAGTGCCACACGCTCAGGCCGTCGGTTGCGGGAGAATCGTTGGAATAGGATAGATGTTCGTGAAAAAGGAAGACGGGAGTTTTGATTTTGAAAAACCCTGAACAAAGTAGCCAGTAGAATTAGGTGGGCCCGCCCAGATTTGAACTGGAGTATCATGCACCCCAAGCATGGAGGATACCAAGCTACCCCACGGGCCCATTAATAGGTTTTTTTAAGAGGTTTATCCGAGAGGTGCGATCTCACCGATGAGGTCGGCGTGGGAGACTATCATCCTGCGGCAGCAGTATCTTTCGAATCCCAGATCGTCGAGGACCGCTTTAGGGTCCTCGCCCATCCCTACACGCTTCGAGTATACTGGGTAGGCGCTGCCTACCACCTTTCCGCATGTGAAACATCTCACCGGTATTATCATGTTAAATCACCTGTACGACTTCTGCTTTCTGGCACGTGCACCGTGTCCGAGCTCGTTCTTCGGCAGTTTTCTCCTGGTATCGTTGATGATAAGGGTCCTGTCGTAGCTTTTGAACAGTGCTTCCAGTTCTTCGTCTTTATAGTACTCGACGAGTCCTCTTGCGATCGCCGTCCTGGCGGCCGCGGCCTGCCCCATGACTCCGCCGCCGTCGACGGTCACACGGATGTTGACCTTCGCGGCTTTTTCGGCCGCAAGTCCAAGGGGCTCCTGTATTTTGAGCCTGGCAAGCTCCGGAGAGTAGATGTCCAAGGGGACCTTGTTTATGGTCACCTTCCCGTTACCCTCCTCGACTACCGCCCTGGCGGTCGCGGACTTTCTTTTTCCACTTGTATTGACACATTCCATGGGGATCATCTCACATTAGAACCCAGGAATTTAGAGACGGCTCCCAGGGTCGTGTATTTGCCGGTGATCTTCTTCTTAGCGAGCTCAGGCACTTCGGTTTTAACTTCGGTGAACTGCTTGGGTATTCCAACGTATACGTGGAGCCTTCTGTAGGCGTCCCTTCCGCTGGAGCTCTTCCAGGGGATCATTCCCCTTACGGACCTCTTGAATATCAGGTCCGCCCTGCGGGGGTAGAAAGGTCCCTTTCTCTTGGTGGCGTCACCAAGTTCGGTGCGGTGCTTGAACTTCTCGCACACCATTTCCTTCGCCCCTGTAATTATGATGGACTCAGAGTTCAAAATGATGATCTCCTCGCCGTCCATGATCCTCTCTGCGACAACGCTTGCAAGCCTGCCGTAGATCAGGTCCTTTCCGTCAATAAAAGTCACCATTCAATCACCTCATTATCCTGACATTGGAACCTTTTGGGTTGGTGTCCATGAGCTCTCTTATGCTCACGGCCTTTCCGCCGGATTCCGTAATCGCTTCCTTCGCCTTCTCAGAGAAGGAGAAAGCCGCAACTGTTACTTTCTTCGTGATGCTGCCTGCTGCGAGAACTTTCCCGGGGACGACAACCGTCTCCCCGTCCTTTGCATATCTCTCGATTTTGCTGAGGTTCGTTTCGGCCCAGTTCCTCTTAGGTTTCTCAAGCCGAACCGCGATGTCTCGCCAGATGGCAGCTTCGTTTTCCCTCGACGTCGCCTTAAGATCGAAGATCAAGGCGATCAGCGAAGGGTCTGTTTTGAAACTTACCTTCATATTCTGACTCTCCCGACATTGGGTGAGGCTGTCGTATGCGGGATTTGTTTATAAAACTTGTCTAATCCGGATGCGCGGGGAGATGTCGTACGCGTACGGGATAATGTGCGTTATGTTTAATACTGTCCTCGCATTAGCACCGCTGATATCATGATTAGATTCGGACCTGCGGGAATACCGCTTTCGTGCAAAGGCCGCACCCTCAAGGACGGTATCGAGGATGTTCACAACCTGAGCCTCACCGCTATGGAGGTCCAGATGGTAAGGCCCAGCAGATTCAGCAGATACCCTGAAGACGAAGAGGTCGGAAAGACCATCAGGGATATCGTCGAGGATTTCGTCATCGAGATCATCAGGGACGACGAGCTGATATGCTCGCCCGATGTGCCCATAGAGGAGGACGACGAGCTGATATACATGTCGTCCAGCATAACCAACAACTTCGGTTCGCTGTATAATACGGGCGAGATAGCCAAGAGGATGGACGTCAGCATGTCGATACACACCCCGTATTACATGGACCTCGGGTCCGAAACGCCGCTGGCGGAAATGTGCATGGACAGCATCAGGCACGCCGGGCTCATTCTCAACGCGCTCGGAGGAGACACGGTCGTTACCAGCCTCGGCCTATACAACGGCGCCTCGAAGGAGGAGACCGAATCGCGCATATTCGATAATGTGGAGGCGATAATGGGCTGGTGGCAGGAAGAGAACCTCAAGCCGAGGCTCGGCATCGAGGTGACAGGCCACCAGGAGACATTCGGGTCTCTCGACCAGATATTGGACATGTGCGACAACATCGAAGGCATTGTCCCCGTAATCAACTTCCCGCATCACCACTCGCGCACCGGAGGGTCCCTCAAGGAGATCAAGGACTTCATAGACCTTATCGAAAAGGTCGAACCCTACTGCAAAGGCGGCATATACTCCCAGTTCTCGGGAGTGGAGCACGCCGACGGCGAGGAAAAGAAATACACGCCGATAAAGAAAGGCGACCTCAAGTTCGAAACGCTCGCCGATGCGCTCACGGAAGTGAGGCCGGAGATCACGGTCATCTCATGCTCCCCGTTGCTGGAGCACGATGCCATGTACATGAGGATCATAGAGGAGAGGGTCCTCAGCAAGAAGGTGGCCAAGATGCTCAAAGAGATGAAGAAGCAGGCGACCGCAGAGGCCCCCGGGGAATGAAATGAATCCGGCCCTGGAATATCTTTCCGAGAAATGCCATGAGACGGCGGCCTCGGTCTCCGACGAGGACAGGGAAAAGCTCGCCAAGCTCGTTACGGACAACCGGAAGGTGTTCATCTATGGCTCCGGACGCTCCGGACTTGTCGGACAGCTCCTCGCCGTCCGTCTGGTGCAACTAGGCATCGACGTACACCTCATAGGCGAGATGGCCACTCCGATCATCGGTCGCAACGACCTAACTCTCCTGGTATCCAATACAGGCGAGACCGCTTCGGTCGTGAACACGGCCAACATCGCCGGCCGTATAGGCTCCTATGTGGTATGTTTCACATCGGACCCGAAGAGCAAGCTGGCGCATGCCTCAGATATGGTCATATTGATGAAATCTGGCGAGATCGATCAGAAATACGCGCCTCTGGGAACTATATTCGAGGGCTCCGTCCTCCTGTTCTTCGACAGTTTCGTCGCAGACCTAATGGAGAAATTCGACACCGACGAGGCGCAGATGAAGAGCAGGCACGCCATCTGGGTCTGATCACCCGTCCTCTGCCACCACCATCTGAGCAACCTTAGGGCCCCCGTTTTCGACGGTGAACACCATCAGCGTCTCGTCCGCCGGGTCAAGCACCACCGCGAACCCGAGGCCCTCCCCGAATATCCCCGAATGCGTCCTTATGTCCACGTCGGAAAGGTAGCATCCGAATCCGGGATGCGAATGATACCATCCGATCACGCTGTCGCCCGCGCTCCCGTCGATGGATTCGAACAGCCCCTCCAGGGAATCGTGGTCGAATCTCACGCTTATGCTGGTAGAATCCAGTTTCGTGGTCGCTATATCGCAGGCGATCGAATACTCGCCCTCTGCATCTCTGAAGGTCCGGCCCATTATCAGGCCCATGACCTCCTTATCTTTGGCGAACCCGATATCGGCGTGGTCGGCCATCCGGGATATAACTTTCTCTCCGATGAACAGCGGCACGCCCGGAACGCTGCGTCTCCTGTATTCGCGTTCGATCTTCTCCGAGGATATCACTTTAGGCATTCTTCCCACCATAGCTGACGTGCGCATCGAACCTGGGTTTGTTTGCCAGGTACCACCTGGACGCCCTCATGCACGAGTCGGTGCCGTAAGGGCTCATGGGATTGGGGTCGGCCAGGAGGTTCTCCACGCCGACGACGAACGAGGTTATGTTCGAACCGAAGCTCCAGTTGTCCAACGTCTTCACGCATACGAACCCCCCGTCCCGGGGGACCATGATGTTAGGATGGAATATCTCGGTCTTCCATTTTGCCCTTGGACGTTCGAAGGGATATTCTTCCGAAAGGACGAGGTCGAACCCGTGCTCCGGCGACATCTCGCTCTCGGAGATCTTAGCGGGGGAATTCATAAGCGATATGCTCAGCACCACAGGGAACTCGGCGTTGTCCGGAACTTCGGATATCGAAAGTCCGAGGTAGCTGTTCAGCTCCCGGATCTCGTTATTGATCCTCTTTATGAGTATGGGCCTGACGAGCCCCATTCAGAGACCGCCTTCCGGATCAGGTATCATCTCTATGACGTCTCCGTCCGAAAGATTCACCTCTTCCACGGTCCTGGAACCGATAAGGAGCTTCGCCCCCTTCCTGAGGACGAAAGCACCCGCTCCCTCTTTCCAGTAGTCCGCGGCCGAGTCTATGATATCAGATACTTTCTCGTAAGGTTCCAGCTCCATCCTTATGGAGGCTCCTGCTGCAGAGTTCACCACTGTCACTTTAATTGTCATCTTTTATTCTCCTGGTGGTTCGGGCAACCCGGGTCAATGTCGAGGGCCACCTTGCCCATGGTACCCGCCTCCCCGTTGTAATAGGTTATGCCACTGGCACAGAGGTCGCTCCTTCCGGAGGCCAACTTTTCAGCCTCCCGCACCTGCATTGCGGCGATTATGGAAGTGGTCGTGATCTCGGCGGCCGTATGTGGAATGAAAACATGGGAATTGCCTGTGCAAGAGAACCTCCGGTCCGCGATCTTCTCGTGGCTGCTGTTGCTGGCGCACTGAAGGCAAGGCCCTCCCGGGAGCACGACCTGCATCTTTCCCGTCATGCCGTCCGTCGCACCATCGACATAAGGTATTCCGAAGTAAGCGGTGTGGGAGTTGACGTGCATCCTGGCGGAGAAGTTGTCCAGACATCCCAGGGCCAGGTCGTAGTCCCAACGGTCTAGTTCCTGAACCTTCGCAGTTATCGCCCTTACGTTCGCTTGCGGGCACAGTTCTGCCGCTCGTTCTGCCAGCACCTCGGATTTCGGAAGGCCGTTGTCCCCTTCGCGGAAAAGTACGCATCGGCTCAGGTTGGAGTTCACGACATGGTCCGTGTCGACGACGTCGATATTCCTGAAACCTGCAAGGACCATGCATTTTACCGCCTCGTTACCCAGGGCTCCTGCGCCGACGACTAGGCACCGCGAACGGGAGATGCGCTCCATGTCCATCCATCCGATGCGCCTCATCCGATCGAACCGGTCTGCATCCAGCGCATCAGCTCTCATTAACGGGGGTAAATAGGCCGGATGATAAAAATCATACGGCGTTGGAGCTCCGGCAAACTGCTTTTCGCCGTCTTTCGAGATCCATATTTTATCGGAACATATGCGGCATGCAGCACATCGGCGGTCCACACACGATGCGCACGGGCCGCTATCAGCCGTACGTGTCCGGTAAGAGCATCAGGAAGGACGATCTGCGTTTCGGCCTCGGATGTAAAGTGTGCCGGATTTATACAGTGAACGCCATTGCCCGTCGTGGCGGAACTTCCTGAGCATTCGCATTGTAAATTCTGTGGCGAGCCGATACCTTCCGATGAGAAATACTGCTCCGAGGAATGCGTGTCGCTGTACGAGACACGTACCAAGAGAGAATCCAGGAAGGAGATCGGATTCTTCGCGCTGGCGCTGTTGGCCGTAGCGGCGATCACCGCGGCGCTTTATCTCTTGCGATAAAGCGCGGCCTTCGCTGCTTTGACGTTATGGACCCTCACAATATTGGCTCCGCCGTCGACGGCTATCGCCGCGGCCTTGGCGGAAGCGGTATCGTCGTTGGAGCCCAGGACGGCGGTGAGGAATCTTTTTCTCGATGAAGCGATCAGGATCGGATATTTGCCTCTGAAGTAATATGCGCTCTGCATTATCTCCGTGTTCTGGGCGCCGGTCTTTCCGAAGCCGATTCCCGGATCTAGAATGATCTTGTTCTCTTTGACGCCGGCATCCAATGCGACCCTCGCCCTTTCGTCGAAGAAACATTTGATCTGCGGGAGGACGTTTCCCGTCATAATCTCGGAGTGCATGTTTTCCAGTTCGCCGTTTATATGCATTATTATCGCCGGGACGCCTGTCGATGCGACCAGTTCGGGCATGCCCTCCCATCTGAGCCCGTAGACATCGTTGATCATGTTGGCGCCTGCTTCGATGGCGGCCTCGGCAACTTCGGTCTTCATAGTGTCCACGGATATGGGGACATCGCACGAAGGCGCGATCTCTTTAATGACCGGTACAAGCCGGTCTATCTCTTCCCGGATCGAAACGGGTTTCCACCCCGGACGTGTGGACTCCGCACCGATGTCGATGATCTCTGCCCCCTCGTCGATCAACCTGAACGCATGGTCTGCGGCGGAGTTCAGCTTCGCGTACGCTCCGCCGTCCGAAAAAGAGTCGGGGGTTACGTTGAGTATTCCCATTATCACGGGACGTTCGTACGTTATCGAACCACCGCTCCACTTTGTCGGAAGCATGCGTATCACATCAATTTGTCAATGAGCTCCATAAGGTCCACGACCTCGATCTTGCGGTCGCCCTTGCCGGAAGCAAGGTTGTTCACGCAGAATGGACAGGAGGTGATGATCATGTCTGCGAACGAGGCCTCGTCGAGCCTCGTCGAGGCTATTCCCAGGGATTCTTCCGGGAACGCGCTCCTTACGCCTCCGCCGCCTCCGCAGCAGTGGCTCAGTTCGCGGTTGTACTCCATTTCCTTGAACTCCAGGCCGGGGATCTTGGCGATGACCTCCCTCGGTGCATCGTAGATGCCGCAGTGCCTGCCCATGTGGCAGGGGTCGTGGTAAGTGGCTTTGACTCCGTTGAGGGGCTTCAGTTTGAGGTCCTTTTTCGCCAGGAACTCGGTGATATGCAGTATTTCGAACGGGACGTCTACATACTTGGGGTACTCCATCTTGAACATCCTATAGCATCCTGCGCAGGAGAATACTATGGTCTTGACGCCAAGCTCTTTGATGGCATCAATGTTCCTCTGGAACATCGTTGTGATGTACTCCTGGTCGAAGCCCACTCTCTGTAGTACGGACCCGCAGCAGACCTCGTCGACGACGGTGAAATCGACACCGAGCTTTTTCAGAACGGACATCGTGGACCTCGAAGTCTCCTTCGAACGGTAGGTGGCCGTGCAACCCGCGAAGTAGCCTATGTCGGCCTTGTGCTTTTTGACCCCAAGGGTCTCGGCAACTCCTTTTTCCTCGCGGTACGGGTTTCCGTATTTGACGACGCTGTCGCACATCGCCTTGTGCTTGTCGAGCATGTAGCCGTTCTTCACAAGGTCCGAGCGGCAGATCTCTACGATGTCCACGATATTTACTTTTGAAGGACATCTTCTGACACAGTCGGCGCAGGTGGTGCACGTGTAGAGGTTCCTTACGACAGACTCGTCTATCGGGATGTCCCCGTTCAGTATTCCGTATGTGAGTGTGATTCTTCCTCTGGACGATGCTGTGTCCCATCCGATTTCTTTGAAAGAGGGGCACACGCTCTTGCAGAACCCGCACATCGTGCACACGTTGACCGCTTTTCTTACCTCTTCCAGGTGCTCTGTCTTGAATTCGCTCATCTTTACTCAACTCTGGGAATTGTGACGCTTCCATCCATCAAAACAAGGAATTCCGCATCCGGGTCGTCCGCAAGCGCGGAGTCCACTGCGTCCTGTACCTTGCTGAAAGGAATTATGTTCGCTTTTGAAAGTATTTCGGGGTCCAGGTCGGTTACCGCCCAGACATCGGCCCATGTCATGATCTCGGCCATCTTGGCCGCCTTGTGGTAACCAAGCTTGTATTCCTTTTTCAGGTTCTCAAGAACTACCTCGGGGTCGCTGGAGCTGGAAAGCTGGGTGAGGAACGTGGCGCTGCCTGTCCCTTCGCGGCATTTCGACACCATGACGATCTTACCTCCCTCTTTGAGGGCCCACTTGCCGTTGTCAAGCGCCTTCTGCGACTGGTAAAGGTCCACGTCCATGGGGTAGGGCGCTACCGAGATGACGACGTCCGCCTTCCTCGGGATGCCCACGGAGAACACCTCGTTGGCGAACTCCACGGCCTTTTCGAAAGCCATGTTCAGGTCCCCGCTTACAGCCCGGTATATGTTCTGGTGCCTGTCGAGGATCATCTGTATGGAGAATATCTTCTTGCCCCTCACGGCCTTGAGCGCGTCCATCATGTCCTCATGGACAGGGTTGCCTTCAAGTGCCAGAGACTGCGCCTCCATCTTCATCGCCATCTTGTGGTTGGCCTCGATGGTCCTGAACGACGCGACTCCGGGCAGGAAAGATTTACGTCCTCCGGTGTACCCAGCGAAGTAGTGGGGCTCCACGCTTGTTATTATGACGAGGCGGTCGGAGTCCACTGCTACCTTGTTGATTTCCATCGGGGTGCCGTTCTTCGAAGTGCCCAGATTGATGCATTCCGATTTCTTGCCGTCGTGCACGACGATACGGTCCTTCAGGCCGGAATAGTGCTTTCCGAACATGAAATCGTATTCCTCATCTGTGGGGGCACGGTGGTTACCGGTCGCGATGAGGTATCTGGCACATTTCAGGTCGATTATCTCGGAAAGTGCATCCAGTACTTTGGCCGTGGGTGTAGGCCGCGTGCCGTCGTTGATTATGAAAACGATGTCCTTTCCGCCTTTAAGGAAGGATTCCAGGGATTCGGAGCCGATCGGTTTTCCGATGGACTCGCTAATCACATCGTTCGGCGGGAGGCATTTCACGTCCTTGGGATAGAACGTTCCGATGAAATTCCTGTCCGGTATCTCGGTAGGTTGCGAACCCTTTCCATACTTAACGTCGATCTTCATTCTGTGCTCTTATCGACAGTATATTATTAAATTTATCCGCGCCAGGGGCGCGTGCAAAGGATATTAGGGCTAAATCGGATACTGTGGTAGATGGCGTCGTTCGGTGAGATCGGAGAGAGGGAGATCATACGCAGGATGCTCAGGGCGGTCCGTCCCTCAGGAAGAGACGGTCCAGGCGATGATGCCGCACTTGCAGACATCAGCGGACGCCTGGCTATATGCTCTGACGGACTTACGTTCAAGAGGCACATGCCGGATACGATGACCTTCGAGCAGTTCGGATGGACGGCCGCCGCCGTCAATTTCAGCGATCTTGCATCGATGGGGGCGAGACCAAACGGGCTGGTCGTTTCGCTAATGGTTCCTGCAGATATGGATGAGGAGCAGATATACGACATAATGAGCGGCGCCGACCAGTGCGCCGAGTTCTGCGGCACGTTCATAATCGGAGGGGACACGAAGGAGGGCGAAGGCGCCGCAGTGGCCACGGCGATAGGGAGCATGGAGGACAGGGCCCCGATGACGCGCTACGGCGCCGTTCCCGGCGACCTTGTGGCGATAACAGGCCCGCTCGGAGGCCCGTCCGCAGGATGGCACTCGTTGAAGCACGGTCTGGACATAGAGGAGGCCGAAACAGCTCTCAAAGTCCCCATGCCGAGGGTCGAGGAAGGCATGGCCCTTTCGGGGTCCGGTGCCGTGACATCGTGCATAGACCTTTCCGACGGCCTCGCCGAGGCCGCTTGGAGCATATGCGGTCTGAGCCGCGTCGGGATGGAGTTCCATCGCGATTTCCTTCCGGAAGGCGAGGGGGTCGCAGAGGTCAGCGAACTGCTTGGAATACACAGGGACAAAATGACCCTCTATTGGGGAGGGGAGTACGAGCTTATGTTCACTTTCAAGAAGGATAAGATCAAGGCGCTTTACGGATGCGGGGCCCCATTCACGATAATAGGCGTAGTGGACAACGGAAACTCGCCGAAGATATCCGACGCAGATAAAACGGAGGTGCTGGGTCATGGCATCTATTAATCCGATGGTCGAGGCCGCCTATTACACCAGGGAAGAAGGATACTACAAGTGCGAACTTTGCCCGCATCGCTGCCACATCAGGCCCGGCAGCTATGGGAAGTGCGGTTCAAGGTACGGAGAGGACGACATGCTCGTCGCTTACACATACGGAAAACTTTCATCAATATGCGTGGACCCCATAGAGAAGAAGCCGCTTTATCACTTCTATCCGGGCGCCAAGACGTTTTCGGTCGGTAGCGTCGGATGCAACATGTCATGCCGCCACTGTCAGAACTATGCGATCGCCCAGTATTCCACGGGCAAGAAGCGCACCACTTATGTTTCTCCCGAGAAACTTATCGGCATGTGCAGGAACGAGAAGCTGGACATAATATCTTTCACCTACAACGAGCCGACGATCTGGTACGAGTACATAATGGACGTCATGGACCTGGACCCGGACCTTACCTGCGTACTGGTTACGAACGGGCTTGCTAACGAAAAGCCCATGAAAGACCTATGCAAGGTAACATCCGCCATGAATATCGATGTCAAAGGCTTCACCGATGATTTTTACATGAAGATATGCGGTGCGCACCTCGAAGACGTTCTCAGATCGGTAAAACTGGTTTTCGACCAGAAAGTGCACATCGAGCTAACCTACCTGATGATCCCGGGGCTTAACGACAGTATGTCCGAGATACGCGAATTCGCAGTCTGGGTAAGGAACGATCTGTCAGAAGACGTGCCGGTCCACTTCACCAGATTCCATCCGGACAACGAGATGAACGATGTTCAGTGGACGTCTCCGGAGATGCTCATAGCGGCCAGAGATACCGCGATATCGGCAGGTCTCAACTACGTTTATATCGGCAACATCTTGGCCGAAGGGACAAGCGACACATACTGTCCGGAATGCGGCACCGCCGTGGTGAAGCGTCTCGGATATCTTGTGGACATCGAGGCCCTGGACGGGAGAAGGTGCGCATGCTGCAAGCACAGGCTGAACATGGTCAGATGAGGAACAGCAGATTCCCCGCCAGGCCGACGAAGAGCGCAGAAGCGAATATCGGCAGAATGAAAGGTATCATCGGAGTGACCCAAATCTTCCTTTCACCGTAATTTCTGAGCCTGGAATATATGTCTGCGGCATCTTCGGATATGGGGGTGCTGAAAAGTTTTTCGCCGTCGGCGTCGTCCATGGGCCAGACGTGGGACGTTTCGGCCTCGTCTATGTCCATCATATAACCTTGGAACATCCTCTTTCCTTTGTTTCCGTCCCGCAAATTCCTGTAAACATTGTATAATGCCACGGTAAGCGAGAAGAGAAGTGCATGGAACAGCACCGCGACGGAGAACACGAAGACCTGAGGGAGAACACCTTCCGGTACGCCCAGGATGGGAAAGTTCCAGAACACCGGATAGAATGGGAAGGCCACAGTAAGCGATATCATGCATTTCGCATCCGCACCGCCTCTCAGCAGCCCTGCCAGATACATGAGCATATACAGAATGTAGAAGACGGGTATGGTCATCCCCGCCTGCACAATCGGGTCAGACCGCGAGACAATATATGGCAGCAGGAAAAAGACCAATATCGAACCGTATATGGCAACGGAAACGGTCTTGGAGCGGTCCGAGTCCCAGAGGATGTCGAACATTATGATCCCGGAACCTGCGGCCATCGCAAAATATTCCCATTTTGCCCCGTGATACAAGGCGGAGATCAACCAGAACGCGATCCCGATCAGGCCTATGGCGGCCCAATGCAGGTCGTGGACCTCCCGGCTCCGCACGTCGCTTAGGGCCGCGGACCCAAGGACCGCAATTATGAGCATGAAAAGCATCAGCGGCACGGTCTCCGGAACGATCACGGCCCGCAATGGTTCGAGAATATTATAATAACCAATGTCCATTTGGGCAACCGTGAGATTCAAACTGCCTCTTGCAGTTGCGGCGTTGCTTTCGGTGCTCGTTATGGTCGCGGTACCGCTGGCCGACACAGAGGAGGCATACGCTGCCACCGTGGCAGATATCAATTACGAGATTACCTATTCCACCGGTAACGGAACATTTCAAGAGTACATCGAAGATGCGAGTTCCGATATCGAGGTCAATTCGGGAAGCGAATTGAAGATAAACATAACGGTAAAGTCACAAGCCACCGGCGAGAGGACCATTTATTTCAACCAGTCGGAATTCAACGACCGTATTGATAATGTAACCGTGACGGACGCCGACGGACCCGTTTCCATTCTTCCGACGGACCCGATCTACACTTTCGAAGTGATCGTAACCCCCAATACCAACACCCATGGGGCCGGCGAGGTCAAGCTTAACATGGTGGTCGGAGATCCCGTCGCAGGTACCAATGAAACAGTATCGATCGACATAGGGATCAATGTTCTTTCCGCAGTTTCAAGCGAGGGCTACTACAATAAGATCATGGGCCTCTACAACAATCCGCTCGGAGAGCCCTTCGATCAGCCGGCATACGCAGCCATCATAACGCTGGCCATCTGGGCGATCATGGGCATAGTGGCCGCATATGCCGTAATACCGGCAATACTCTGGGCGCCCCTCAGGAGCAACAATCAGACCAGGAGAGAGATAACGCGCGGGATAGGCAAGATGGTCGTAATGTTTGCCACCGTGGCGGGAATAGGTCAGGCGATGAGGGTCTACGGTGCTTCCGACTACTATATCCAGATATTCGACACCGTATCTCTTGTGCTGTATATTCTGCTGGGAGCGACAATCGCATGGAAGCTCTACTTGGTGATAATCGACAACGTTTTCCGTAAGATCGGGACCAACACATCCGTTGGAGGGGTCGACGAGACGCTGATCCCTCTGTTCAGGATGATAGGCAGGATCGCCATCGGCGTTGTTACGGTCGCCGCAATATTCTCTGCCCTCGGAGCAGATCTGATGGGAATAATCGCAGGTGCGGGAATAGCAGGACTGGCACTTTCATTGGGCGCACAGAGCACGCTCAACCAGTTCTTTAGCGGGCTGTCGCTTCTGTTGACCCGCCCTTTCAGAGAAGGGGACATAGTCAGGATCGGTACCGAGGGCACCGTCCTGAAGGTGGACAGCGTCGGGGTCATGAACACAAGGTTCTATCATACGGATAACGAGCAGGTCATCACGATGCCCAACAACATGGTCTCTTCGGCAGTGATATATAATTACAGCGTGGAGAACCTGTTCTATCATTTCTACATCTACTTCGGAGTGGCCTACGGCTCGGACATAGACAAGGCGAAGAGCATAATGATGGAGGCGGCACTCGACAATCCCAATGTCATGAAGGGCGGCTTGGTGCCGATGCCCGGAGTCAGGATGACGGCATTGGCAGATTCCAGCGTTACTCTCAGACTTTCAATTTACGTCTACGATTACAATGACAGCTTCTCTACCGACGGGCAGATCAGGGAGCGCGTGTACAGAGAGTTCCTCGAGAACGGAATAGAGATCCCATTCCCTCAGATGGACGTCCATCTGAAGTCCGAGCCCGCGGAGGACAACAAGGTAGTGGTCATTCAACCCAAGAAGAAGGAAAAGACCGCGAAAGCGGAACTCAAAGCAGACTCAAAGGTCGAATGAAAAAAATAAAGGCCGGGAATTCCCGGCCCGGAAGTTTCAGACGTCCCTGTCTATCGCGAAGCGGGCGAGCTCGATCATGAACTCTTTCTCTTCACTCGGGGGCAGGAACTGGATCTTCTCGATCGCCATATCGACCCTTCTCTGGGCCAGATCCAATGCATATTTTATGCTTCCAGCCCTTTCGAGGATTTCTAGCGCCCTGTCGATCTCTTTCTCGTCGGCATCGATCTTTCCCAGTATGCCCTTGAACTCTTTGAGCTCCCTCGCATCCTTGATATGACTCATCGCGTGGGTGATCATGACCGTGCACTTTCCCTTGCGGATGTCGTTTCCTACCGATTTTCCGGTCTTGGAGGACTCCCCGGCGACGCCCAGGTAATCGTCGTACATCTGGAATCCGAGTCCGAGGTCGATCGCGTATTCGTTGATCGCCTTCACAGTTCTATCGTCCGCACCTCCGGCAATCGCACCTCCGGCGGCCGCGGCGGCAAAAAGGACGCTGGTCTTAAGTCTTATGGTCTCGATGTACACTTCCTCGGTGACGATGTGCCCCTCGTTGTTGATGTCCATCTGCTGTCCGCGCGCAAGGTCCCAGACGGCTTTGGTGACGTATTTCAGAATGCCCCTCATGGCATCGTCCGGAACATCCAGGTCCGCGATTATCTGGAACGCTTTGGCGAACAACGCATCGCCGGCCAGCACCGCGGTGGGCATTCCGTATTTGATGTGGATGGTGGTCATCCCCCTGCGCTTTTCGTCCCCGTCCATTAGGTCGTCGTGGACTAAAGTGAAGTTATGAATATATTCTACCGCGACGGCCAACGGGACGGCCTTCGACGCGTCTCCTCCGACGGCACCGCAACATGCGATGGCCATTGCCGGCCTCATCCTCTTGCCGCCTGCATACGGATACTGTCTGGAAGCCTCGATGAGGTCTGCCGGCTCTTCATCCTCTATGTATTTTTTAATCGGAGCATCCAGCTCGGCCGAAATTTTCTTAAGATAATCCTTTGCGTTCATTCTAGTCCCTCTAACCATTGTCTGGTCTCGCCGAGCACAACGTACCTAGCTTTGGAAAGCTGTTTGATGTCTGAACACCCGGTCAGCAGCATGGCCGCCTTAAGTTCTTCTTTGATCAATGTCAATTTGTTCTTCACGGCTTCAGCCGATTCAGTCGCTTCTCTCAGCACAGCGTTTGCGATGCCCGCGCAGCTTGCGCCCATCGCAATGCTGCATGCGACGTGTATCCCGTCAAGTATGCCTCCGGAAGCGATGAGAGGAAGGCCGCATCTGGCTTCGATAAGCGATACCGGGGACGGTATCCCCCAGTCGAAGAAGGTCTCGCCCATTCCTGTGCGTATGTCGTCTCCGGCATCGATCGCCCTGTGGAGCTCGACCCCCGAGAAGCTCGTGCCGCCCATTCCGGCCACGTCGATGCCCCGGATTCCCGTACCCTTGAGCCTCGATGCAACGTCTTTCGATATCCCGGCCCCTGTCTCTTTGACTATTATCGGGTATTTTACCGCCAGATCGCGTATTGCATCGTAACAGCCTTTGGAATTCGTGTCCCCTTCGGGTTGAACGGCCTCTTGAAGATAGTTCAGGTGTACGGCTATGATGTCGGCATCTATCAGATCGATAGCTCTGCCGACGCCATCCGAAGCGAAGATGTCCTTGCTGTGCTGAGGTATGAGTTGCGGAGCGCCGATGTTACCTATCATAAGCGGTACGTCGTAATCTTTCACTACGCTGTAGCTTTCCGGTTCTACGCCTCCGACGCCTGCCCTCTCGCTGCCGACTCCCATGCCTATGCCGAGTTCGGCACAAGCTTCTGCGATGTTCGCGTTGATTTTTTTAGCTCCGCTGAATCCGCCTGTTATGGCGGTAACGATAAGCGGGAAGTCGAGCTTCTCACCGAAAAGAGTGATGCTTGTATCTATCTCGTCCGCATCTACTTCAGGCAGAGCGTTGTGTACAAATCTGACATCGTCCCAGTAGCAGTAGCCAGGAGCTACTCGCTGCGTCAGGCAGATCTTGATGTGGTCGGCTTTTCTGTTGTTGATCGGTGTCATTTAATTCCGCCCCTCGCTATGGTACAGGTGACCGTCTCCCCTCTCAGCAAAGCACCCAACCTTCCATCTACCGTGCCGTTAACAAGAACACAGTCACGGTTTTTGGTGCTCATTCTGAGCATTGCCTCTATTTTGGAGAGCACTCCTCCTGTTACGTCATCTACGCCGCTCTCCGATTTAATCCTCTGCAACATTTCCGGGTCGACAGAGCCGAGAAATCTAGCCTCTCTGTTTGTTTTCGGATCTGCGGTGTAGAGTCCGTCGATGTCCGAGACGAATATCACCTTTTTGATATCGAAAAGTTCCGCCAGGACCTCCATGAGCTGATCTCCGGAGCATATCCCGAAGCCCTTGGTGCGGTCTGTTACAACATCCCCGAAGGTCACGGGCATGATCCCGAGTTTATTGAGCCTTTCGATCGCTTCCGTATCCGTTGCGATCAATTTGTCGTTATTCATGACGAAGCAGGACCCGGGAGCAACCGATACGGCCGGTATCCCGGCCAATATCATCTCCTTTACTATCATCTGGCTCAGGTCTCTGGTGTCATACTGCACCCGGGCCGCCGCGATTATCTGGTCATTGGACGAGAAACCGTTCTGCAGACCGTATTGCTTTGCGAGCACGTGGCCGAATGAACCCGCCCCGTGGACCACCAGGACCTCGAGTCCGGAATCCTTGATCTCCCTGCAGAGCTTCGAGACTCTTTCCTGATTGAATTTTCTGTACTGGGACTTATCGGTTATGACGCTGCCGCCCAGTTTTATAATTATCATGCGGTCACACATATTCGCTGTACGTTTAAGATTTATTGCACGCGTTAGTTCTTAATCCGGACCCAGACGTTCATTTCAGTTCATTCTGCAATCGATACGTAACGGAAAGCGATTGTACGCACGTCAGTTTGTAATATTCTGTTATCTAAAGAAAGAAAACAACCAAAACATGTTACACGCACAATATCAATGACAAAAATCACGTCCGTATCGCATTGATCAGGTAGATTTTTTCTTTATACGACAAGAACATTGCACTTATATGAAGTTCAAGACACCGCTTTTCATTCTGGCCGTCCTATGCGCGGTACTTCTGACGGTTCCGATGTTTGCATCGGAGTCGGAGGCCGCGGACCCGGCCGAGAATGATGTTACGATGTACCTCTACTATGAAGGAAACCGAATGGGGGAAGTTCCCAATGTGGACGAACCCATCCCAATAGCCGCGGGCGAAGAAGCAGAGGTTGAGATAAGAATAGAGAACAGGTCCGCTGAAAGAAGATTCGTAACTATGAACATAATAGGCGTTACGGCAGTGGATTACAAGACGGAAGACCTGCCGACAGCAGTCGAGATACAGTCCAAGGAGTCCAAGACGTACGAAGTGACGTTCTTCTCAGACAGATACACGAGGGAGGGCGGAGACTACCTCACCATCCAACTTACGGTCGAAGGTCCCGAAAGCGACAGTCCTGTGCATATATCTCAGAACCTGCATTTTACAATCAGTTCCAGCCTTTCTTCCTATGGAAATTATAACAAGATATTGGGAATCATACCCAACACCCTGCCTCGCCCCCTGGACTCTCCCGAAGCAGCGGCATTGATAACGCTGGCACTTTGGGCGATAATAGCGGCATCGGTGGCCAAGGTCATAGTCCCGGCCATGTTGTACATTCCGATGAAGGGCAACAGGGAGACCAGAAAGATAGTTACGGGCTCACTTTTCAAACTGATATTTTTAGCGATAATGGTCTATGGCGTGTATGAAAGCCTCAAGGTCCTCGGGTCCTCGGAGTATGTGATAGATGTCTCGGGCAGGATAGCCGCCATATCCTATGTCGTATTGGGGGCGCTCATCTTCTGGAGAGCTTACGTCATTTCGCTGGAACATCTGTTTTCGAAGATGGGGCGCGAGGTGAAACCCGGAGGAGTGGACGATACTCTGATCCCCCTGTTCAGGATGATCGGTCAGATAATAATCGTCACTGTGGCCGTCGCATCGATATTCTCATTGATGGGAGCGGACCTCATGGGCATAGTCGCAGGTGCAGGAATCGCGGGACTGGCTATTTCTCTGGGAGCTCAGAGCATGCTCAGGCAGTTCTTCAGCGGAATAACGTTGCTGACCACCCGCCCCTTCAAAGCGGGCGATTTCGTAAGGATCGACAAATCCATGGAACTGAAGGTCAAGCAGGTCGGGATAATGACAACATGGTTCAAGAATCCCTGGAACGAGGAGATCATATCGATGCCGAACGACAAGGTGGCGGCAAGCGAGATCACCAATATGACCGGAGATAACATGTATTACAGATTCAACCTGTTCATCGAGGTGACCCGCGATACAGACCTCGCATCGGCCAAGAGCATCCTGGTGGATGCGGCGCTGGGCCAGCCCCAGATAATCAAGGACGGCACGGTCATGATGCCGTATGCCCGTGCCACGGAGATAACGGAATCGGGCATAAAACTGAGGCTGGCCGCATTTGTGTACGACTATGAGGATACATGGGCGGTCGAAGCGGCGGTCAGGGAGCGGGCGCTGGCCGAGTTCAGGGAGAACGGCATAAATATTGCTTATCAGAAGATAGACGTGAGGGTAAGCATGGAAAACATGATAGATCCCGATATGTGAACTATAAATCAAAACCCACAAACTTCTTACTCATTTTCCACATCATTAAACGTCCCAATCGGAATAAAGTATGTTAATCGCGAACGTGCTCCGATACTCAGAGGAAAGAAATGTACGCCGACGGTAAGCTTTGGATCGCAAAGGGGGACTCGAGGATCCATCTCCTCCCGAAATATGCCAACAGGCACGGGCTGATAGCAGGTGCGAGCGGCACAGGCAAGACCGTCACGCTGAAAGTCATGGCCGAATCGTTCAGTTCGATGGGCGTACCGGTTTTCATGGCCGATATCAAGGGGGACGTCAGCGGCCTTTGCAGGGCCGGGAAAGATAACGAGGGGATGCAGAAACGCATCGAAAAGCTGGGGGGTCGACGGTTTCAGTTACACAGGATTCCCATGCGAATTCTGGGACATCTATGGGGAGAAAGGCCATCCGGTCAGGACGACCATCGACGAGATGGGGCCGGACCTGCTCACCAGGCTGATGGGCCTCTCCGATGTGCAGGAAGACGTTCTCAGAGTAGTTTTCAGGATATGCGAGGACGAGGGCTGGGAGCTTGTGGACACGAAGGACCTCAGGGCAGTGTTGGGATTCATTTCGGATAACAGGAAGGAGTACGAGGGCGAGTACGGTCTGATGAGCGTGCAGTCCCTGGGTGCGATCCAGCGCTCGGTTATGGCGCTCGAGGACATAGGCGGGGATGTGTTCTTCGGCGAGCCCGCTCTCGATATCGACGACTGGTTCAGAAAGGACAAGGACGGCAGAGGGATCGTCAACATTCTGCACAGCGTGAAGCTGGCACATAATCCTAAATTGTATTCTACATTCATAGTGTGGCTATTGAACGATCTTTTCACGACCTTACCGGAGGTCGGAGATCTCGAGAAGCCAAAGCTCGTTTTCTTTTTCGACGAGGCGCATATGCTGTTCGACGATGCGCCTCCCGTCCTCGTACAAAAGGTGGAGCAGGTAGTCAAACTGATACGTTCCAAGGGAGTAGGCATCTACTTCATATCCCAGAGCCCCTCCGACATTCCTGACCAGGTGCTGTCTCAGTTAAGCAACCGCGTGCAGCACGCGCTCCGTGCTTACACTCCAAAAGAACAGAAAGCTGTAAAGGCGGCAGCAGAAACTTTCCGGGCAAATCCGAAGTTCAAGACCGCGGATGCGATAATGGAGCTCGGCACAGGGGAGGCTCTGGTCTCTTTCCTCGATGAGAAAGGAAGCCCGGGCATGGTGGAGAGGGCGTTCGTACTGCCTCCCGAATCGTTCCTGGGACAGATCTCCGACGAAGATTACAGGGCGATGATATCCGGCAGCGAATTGGACGAGAAGTACAGGGAGCGGATCGACGATTATACAGCCTACGAGGCCATAGAAAAGGCCGAAGAAAAGGCCGAGATTAAAAAAGTCAAGGAGGCCGACGCAAAGCAGAAGGTCTCCCCTAAAAGTACCAATACACGGAAAAGGAAGTCGTATGCCGAGAAGGCCACCGACAGAATGGTCGGCAACGCCGCATCCGCAATAGGGCGCGGCCTGGGCAACATGCTGTCAAAAAAGCTGTTCCGCTGAGCTTACTGGTACTTCACGCCGTCGTGGTCGAGGACCTCGTTCCAGAGAGCTATGGTCTCCCGGGCCTCTTCCTCGTCCATTATCTCAATGGCGTATCCGGCATGTACGACCGCCCACTGCCCAACCTCGGCATCGACCATCGCAACGTTCGCCTGTTTGATCACGCCACCGAAATCGACATCTGCCGTTTGATCGTTTATCTTAACAATTTTTCCAGGAATCGCAAGGCACATATTCTCACTCCGAAACTATCTTTATTATTGCCTCAGCCGGCTGTCCGTCCGTTGCTTTGAGGGCCTCTACGGCCTTCTCTCTGTTGCATCCGGTCTGCGAAATGACGAGCTCTATGTCTTCCTCGGGTATCTGCGGTCCGGCAGCCTCCGACGAGGACGTCAGCGGCCTAACTATCTCGGTTCCGGTGATTTGGTAGCTCTTGGAACCGTTCATATCGATGCAGATCACTTGGGCGTTGGTGATGACCGTCTCGTCGCCCCTGGTCCTGATTATGATCTCGGTAACGTTCGGGACCTCGGACTGGCTGATGCCCATTTTTTTCATCGCCTGCTTCATCTGGCGCTGATTTATCTTAGCCATATCACCACCTGAACCGTCCGCATGTTTAATTAATATTGCTCAAGGAAAGCGATCTCACGATCGCATCTTCCATGGATTCGAGAAGGTCCTTCGCCCTATCGGGGTCCGGGATCCCTCCCTGCGCGAAATCCGGTTTTCCGCCTCCGCGCCCTCCGAATTTTCCAAGCACATCGGTCAGGACCTTTCTGCAGTCGGTTTTGGTCGAACCCGAAGCCACGACTGCCGAAACGGTCTCGCCGTAGGATACGAAGGCCGCCACGCCGCCCTTCGACTTGACCTTCTCGGCCGCCTCAGCCATAACGGTCCTGTCGGCTCCGTGGACCATGGCGAAATATACGAATGTTCCATTCACGTCTCTGGGTTCCACGGACGAAAGCAGAGCCTTGGACGATTCCTTCAGCGAAGCGCGGTTGTTTTCAAGCTCCCTCTTCATGTTAGACACGGCTTTTACTATGTCCTCGGGCTTGCTGTCAGCGGCCTCCGCGGTCTCCAGACACGTCACTGCAAGTTCCATGGCCGAATCGGCGGCCGCATTTCCGACCCTGAAGTGAACGGCCACGCCGTCCTTTCCGGCCGAGACCTTTCTGTCGACGAAGATCATGCCCAGCTCCGATGTCTCCATAACATGGATCCCGCTGCAGGCCGAATAATCTATATCTCCTATCGCAACCACCGAGATCTCCTCTCCTTCGGGTATGCGGTCTAGTTTTATCCTGACCTTGTCTGCGAGGTCAGGGTCGTCCCTGCTCATCATTATCCTCGATACCGTCAGGTTGTCACGTATGGCGCGGTTGGCGAAAACGACGGCCCTTCGGATGTCCTCCCAGCCGATGTCTTCGTTAACTATCACATACTTGCTTTCAGGCGAGATGAATATTTTCGATATTGTCAGCTCCGGGACCTCTCTTCGGAGGGAACCGAACAGCAAATGTTCCGCGGTGTGCCCCATCATGAGGTCGAAGCGTCTGTCCCAGTCGACGCTTCCCCATACGTCGTCGCCTACACTGTAACTGTGTCCAGGCACCCTGTGTGCCACGTCCCCGTTCTTGTCGTAGAAGGCCTCTGTGACGCGGGCATCGTCCAGCATCCCCGTGTCGCACACCTGTCCTCCGCCCCCCGGATAGAATGCGGTGCGGTCAAGTACGACCAGTTCCCCATCGGTAGACGCCACCCGCGCCTGGAATTCGAATTGGTATCCGTCGTGCCTGAACAATTCTTCCGTCATATTTCGGTAAAACAAGTCCCTATCTAATAAATATACGGAACGGGTTTGTGCATCGGTGGTGCCGGATGTCGGGACTTCGTGATATGGATGACTTAGACAAGCGGATTGTAGAGCTCATTTGCACATCGAGCCAGGGTTCCTATAGACAATTGGCTAAACAAATAGGCGTCCATCCCACGACGCTGATCCAAAGGGTCAAGAATCTGGAGGCCAAGGGGATCATAAACGGATACCGCGCCAAGATAGATTATATGAAACTCGGGTTCGAATATATGGGAATCGTGCACATATATGCCGACAATCTCATTGAAGTTCTCGGGAACCTGAGCAAGGTCCCTCAGGTAGTGGGGATATTCGACGTAACTGGAGACAGCGACGCCATCGCATGGGTGGCCTGCATCGACAGAGAGGAGTTTTCCGAGACCGTGAAGCTTATAAACTCGCAGCCCGGGGTCAAGAAGACCAACACCGCCGTGGTCCTCAGCATCGCCAAGGACCCGTTCGACTTCATACCCGAAATAGTGGATGAATGAGTCAGCGATAATTATTATATATTCCTGCGTTTAGCAGACCTCAGTTTATTCGGAGATCAACCACATGAAGAGAACAAACACCTGCGGAGAGTTAAGGACATCAGACCTGGGAAAAGAGGTCTGCCTCCAGGGTTGGGTCAGGTTCTCCAGGGACCACGGGGGGGTCGCTTTCATCGACCTTGCCGACAGATACGGGATCACACAGATAGTCTTCGACCCCGCAGACCTTCCCTCAGAGACCGACGCGTCCCGTATATCCGACGTGATGAAAAAATTCACTCGTGAGTCTGTGGTCTCCGTTAACGGTGTGGTAAGGGAGAGGGTGGAAGGCACTGCCGACGCCCGCAACCCGACCGGAGAGATAGAGGTTCTGATATCCGATGCCGAGGTCCTGGGAAAGTCGAAGGTCCCGCCGTTCGAGGTCGGAGACCAGAAGGAGGGCGTCCTCCCGAACGAGGACGTCAGGATGAAGTACAGGTACCTGGACCTCAGGCGCACCGAGATGATCGGGGCGATGACGACCAGAAGCAAATTCATGCACCTTGCCCGTCAGTACCTCGAGTCGAAAGATTTTCTGGAGGTAGAGACTCCGATACTGGCACGTTCCACTCCGGAAGGGGCCAGAGACTTCATCGTGCCGTCGAGGGTTCATTCGGGCACGTTCTATGCGCTGCCGCAGTCGCCGCAGCTGTTCAAACAGATGCTCATGGTAGGCAGCATCGACCGTTATTACCAGTTCGCAAGATGCTTCCGCGACGAGGATTCAAGGAAGGACCGCCAGCCGGAGTTCACCCAGCTCGACATGGAGATGTCGTTCATCGAAGAGAAGGACATCCAGGATATGATCGAAGGTCTTATCTCGTTCGTCTGGGACGGATTATATGGAAAGAAGCTCGAGGTCCCGTTCCCCCGCATAGGGTATATGGACGCGATGGAGCGCTTCGGATCAGACAAGCCCGATATGAGGTACGGGCTGGAGTTCGTAAAGCTGACAGATGTCGTGAAAGATGTCCCGTATGAGATATTCCAGAGGATCATGAAGTCCGACGGTATCGTGGCCGGGATCAACGTCTCGGCCGAGCTATCCAAAGGAAGGGTCGGCAGGAACGATATCGACCGTTACATCAACTATGCTAAGAAGGTCGGCCTCGGAGGACTCACATGGATGAAGATCCAGGACGGGGTCCCCACAAGCAACATAACAAAATACTTCACGCCCGAGATACTCGAAGGCATAAAGAATGAGATGAAAGCGGAAGAGGGAGACATTCTTTTCCTGGTCGCAGGGCCATGGAAGTCCACTTACGAGGGAGGCGGCGCCCTGAGAAGGAAGATCGCCGAAGACCTGGACCTGGTGCCCAAGGATGTGTTCCAGTTCTTTTGGCTCGTAGACTGTCCGATGTTCGAAGTGGATCCGGTTTCGGGAAAGCACGATGCGTTCCACCACCCATTCGTGAAGCCTCTGGGCGACATAGACGAAAAGGCGTGCGGAGGAGCATGTTTCGACATATGCCTGAACGGAAACGAGCTCGGCTCCGGATCGCTGAGGATAAACGATCCCGAGATACAGAAGGCGGTTTTCAGGAAATTGGGCAAGTCGGACGAGGACATCGAGGAAGAATTCGGTTTCTTCGTCGAGGCGCTAAGTTACGGTGCACCTCCTCACGGGGGCATCGCCATCGGGGTAGACAGATTCATTTCAATAATCCTCGGAAAAGAGACCATACGCGACGTCATCGCGTTCCCGAAGAACAAGAAGGCCGTATCTTTGCTGGATAACTCTCCCGCCAAAGTCCCCGAGGACAAGCTGGAGGAGCTTCAGATAATGACCCTTTCCATCGACGACCTGGATTTCGAGACGGCGGAAGAAAGCGAAGAGGAGTGATCAGAGTCTTTCTTCGATCAACCTCTTCGTAGCATCCACGATGTCTGCTGATGAGCATGCTCCGCCCGTCTGCTTCATGACGTGGCCGATCACGCGGTTGGCGGCCTTCTCGTTCTTTCGGTAGTCTTCTATCACCGACGGGTTGACGTCGAGATATTCGCCGATCATCGAGTCAAGGTCGGATGAACCACTTCTCACTTCATCGGTGTCCGTGCCGGTAAGGAATGCTCTGATCCGGATGTTGCATTCGGTGTCGGTAATCTCCCCGGCCCTGAATTTACCGACCAAAGATATCACTTCGGCCGTATCTCCTCCGCCGCGTGCCTCGAAGGCCTTCCACCCTGCGCTTACCGCACCCGAGGTCCACATCCTGGCGGTTTCCGCGTCTGTGGCGGCGGCAAGTTCTTCGAACAGATGTGCCAGTTCCACCGACGTCGATACGAACTGCTTGGCTGTTCTCTCGTCGATCCCGTATTCTTTCGAAATGCGCAATGTCATGTTCTGCGGGCTTTCTTTGATCTTCAATCTTTCGGCAAGTTCCTTCACGTTGAATATGCCCAGGTCAGGCTCGTCGATGTACCCGTAGTCGGCCTCCAACTCCTTTTTCCTGACGGAGATCGTGACGCCGCGCTCCTCGTCGAAGCGTCTGGTCTCACGGACCACTTTACCTCCTGCTTTCAGGAGCTTCGTCTGCCTGACCAGCTCGTAAGTGAGGGCCCTCTCGACATTCTTCAGTCCCGTGACGTTCTTTACTTCGCATCTCTCGATGCCCACGGAAATGTTGCAGTCGCAGCGGATGCTGCGCTCTCCGTCGTCCGGGATATCGATGGTGTGGCGTATGTCGCGGATCAGCTGACCGAGGAACTCCCTGGCCTCTGCAGGCGTGGACAGGTCGGGCTCCGTAACTATTTCCGCCAGCGGAATTCCTGAGCGGTTGTAATCTATGAGCGAGGAGAGGTCTCCGACCCTCTTTATTTTTCCCGGGTCCTCTTCGATATGGATACGGGTGATGCGGATCGGTTTCTTGCCGTTTAGATAATACATGCCCTTTTCGCCCAGAGGGCGGTCGTACTGCGTGATCTGGAAGTTCTTCACGTTGTCAGGATAGAAGTATATCTTCCTGGCGAACCACGTGGTGTCGCGGACGGTGCACCCGAGCATCTTGGCGAGCAATATCCCGTATTCTATCGCCTTCCCGTTCATCATGGGCCTCGCGCCCGGAAATCCCAGGCACACGGGGCAGACGTGCGTGTTGGGCGCCGGAGCATCGGTCGTAGGGCACGGGCAGAAAAGCTTCGATTTCGTAGGAAGCTGTACGTGGACCTCCAAACCGATCTTCATATCGAAACCTCCGGTCTGACAGATTCAAAGTTCTTCTCCCACTCTTCGGCGGCCGAGAACAGCACGCCCTCGTCCCATTGGTCCGCAACGAACTGCATCCCTATGGGCATCCCGTCCCGGTCGTACCCGCAGGGTACCGATGCGTGAGGCATCCCCGCAATGTTGGGCGGTCCGGTGAGTATGTCCGCCTTGTATGATTCCAGCGGGGTCATTTTCGATATGTCCGAGAATTTGGGGGATACGAAAGGCATCGTAGGTGTAAGTACGGCATCGCATTCGCCGAGGACGGAACGGTACTCCTCGATTATCGATTGGCGCACCATGCGGGCCTTGGAGTAATAGCGGTCCCTGAAACCTACCATTCGGGTAAAGGTTCCCAGGAGTATCCTGCGTTTGGCTTCCTGTCCGAAATACTGCGAACGGAACGATGTGAAGTAATCATCGAACTTTAGCGAAAGGTCGCCCTCCTGATGTCCGTACCTCATCCCGCAGTAACGTGCCAGGTTTGTAGAGGCTTCGGATGTCGCTATTACATAATAGGCAGGAATGGCGTATTTCAAAGAGGGCATCTCTACGGTAGCGACGTCCACGCCCATGCTTTTCAATGTTTCCAATCCGTTGATGAAGGCCGTTCTGACGTCTTCGGATACGCCCTCCGTAGCGTCCTTCGGTACTGCAACGGACTTCAGCTTCCTGCGGGCGCCCATATCGGGCTGCATACAGGATGTCGGGTCCTTGGGGTCCGATCCCGCCATTATGCCGATGTATTTTCCAAGGTCGGACGCTTTTGCAGAAATAATGCCTATCTTGTCAAGTGAATTGCCGTAATCCAGCAGACCGTACCTGGAAACCCTTCCGTATGTGGGCACCATGCCGTAAACGCCGCAGAAGCTCGCAGGGCAGCATATGGACCCGCCAGTGGAAACGCCTATCGCAACATGGCCCTCCATAACGGCCGCCGCGCATGCAGCGCCACCGGAAGAACCGCCGCAGGACCTTTCGGGGCCGTAAGGGTTCCTGGGAACGCCGAACGCCGAGTTGGTCGAGAAAGTACCGAAGCCGAACTCGTCCATGTTGGTCTTACCTACGAGCATTCCTCCGGCCTCCCTCATCCTGGCTATCGAGGTGGCATCGAACGGCGGGCGGTAGCCCTCCAGTATCTTGGACCCCGAACAGGTCTCCATGTCTTTTGAGGTCAGGTTGTCCTTGGCGGAGAAAAGGAATTTAGCTTCGCCGACCTCCGTGTCGGAGGTAATGGTTCTGAACATCTGATATTTTTCGTTGATCTTCGAAAGTGAAGATAAAATCGACGTGGCGCTCATAGGAGCCTCGGCCCCCTGACATAGTTGTCGTAGGTGTCCATCCCCTCTAGCAGTTTGTCCGGGTCTATTTCCATATGGGGCTCGTCATCCCTCAGGATGTCCGCTACATTTATCGGGTCGATGCCGAAGTTCCCGCAGTCCGGCGCCTCGTCGAGCAACGCGAAATATCCCAGAATGTCGCTCAGGTCCCTGCTGAATGTTTCAAGCTCTTCTTCAGTAAGCTTCAGATGAGCGCTGCGTGCGACTTTCTCCACGGTTTCTCTGTCCATTGCCGGTCAGTCCTCCGAAGGCTCAAACCTGTTATAACCTTTATCGGAGCGGAACATCATTTCCTGGCCTTGCCGATAAAGATTATAGAACTCAATGTGGCAGCGTTGTCTTCGAAGATGAACTTCTTTCCGATCTTCTTTAGGAGGTCCTCCATATCTATGCCGTATCCGCTTATCGAGTCGATCTTCTGGAGAGGATATCTGCATGCTCCGCCCGGATATGTGCACACTCCGCAGTAACGGCATCCCCCATCGCCCAGAACCCTGACGGGAGCGTTCGGCCTGATCATGTCAGCGGCCCGTCTGCAGCTGTCGCTGATATCGTCTCTGGCACGTTTCATTTCTTTTTTGTTCTTCGGATCCAGGACATACCTTTTCATTACCAGGAACGATTCCGGATATGACCTTAGGACTCCGGCGCATTCTTCCAGAGTACCGACTCCCGGAGGGCATCCCCAGTTAGTGCCGTATTCTCCGCATTCGTTCTTCTCGCAAAGGGTCCTGAATTCCTTTGCTTTCGGCGAGGCTTCTGGAACATCTATCTTAGTTACTTCGAAGCCTTCTTCCCTGAGTCTATCCTCGAACTCGTACATCGGACACCCGGTGCAGTATGTCCGAATGGCGATATATCGGTTACTGGTACTCCGAGGGTTAAACATTTAAGCAAAGGGCCCGCTTACTGGTCGATAACATGGCAGACGCTACTGCAGAGAAAAAGATCGCCGCGGCAATGAAGTTGATGGACGACGGCGATTTCAAGAAGGCATACCCCCAGTTCAAGAAGCTGACAGAGGAGTACCCTGAAGACGCCGAGTGCTGGTATGCTCGCGCCGAGTGCGGTAACTACGCGTCCGGAATGTTCGGCGCTAAGATCAAGCCGGAAGAGATAGCGACCGCATACGAGAAAGCATGCGAGCTTGACCCCGAGAACGTGGATTATTATCAGTCGTACGGGCTCTTCTGCATATCGGTCAACAAGTTCGACGATGCTGAGAAGCTCTACAACGAGGCGGCAGAGATGGACGAATCCAGGGCGCCCTCCCTGTACTCCGAGTTTGCAATCGAGTACTACAACATAATCATGGCCAACTATGGCGAGATACCCGATGACCCGAAGGCCGCCGAGGCAGTAAACAAGGCGCTTATACCTTACAAGAAGAAGGCGCTCTCATACATGCTCAAGGCGTTGGAAATGTCCCCCGAGGAAGCAAAATCTCTGCTTTGAAGCGGCACGGACACACTCTAATTCGGCGTACGGATGCCGTACCAAGGATATGGAAATAAGCGTATCTTGCCGCTGCTGTCACTTGCAGTGATTATTGTATTCAATATCATAAGATGCAAATGGTCACTGCTCAGGAGACATATGGTGAGTTTATGTCGATCATACGTTGAAAAAGCAATCCAATTGAGTATTATCTTTCAAAGTTAGATAAAAAGATGGTAGCGAGGGATCGATTTGAACGATCGGTCTCCGGGTTATGAGCCCGACGGGATATCCTGGCTACCCTACCTCGCTATACGTCGCACTATCAGTACTCTGTATTTATCTTTTATGATGTTAACAGCTATTAATTAAATATTCAGAGGAATTTTTTCAGGAACATGAGGTCCTGCAGGTTGCCTTTTATCTTGATCTTCTTGGTGATGTAGGCTTTCATAGGCCTAAGTTCTCCGTCGATCATCGCTTGAAGGTTCTCAGGGGTGGAAATCACGGTGATATCGGAATCGCCCGCGGCCTCGGCCTTGAAATCGGTGATCTTGGAATTCTGTAGCTTCATGCTGTAAAACTCTGTTCCGAGGTCAATGGCGAAGGTCTTGTTGAGATGTGCCAGTTCTTTCCGTAGCTTTTCATCCTCGTCGCTTTTCTTATTGAATTTGTCTACTAGGCCCTGTATCTGTTCCATTAAGGTCATATGTTCACCAATCGCTGATCTTGGTGTTCGCCGCGAGGGATATCAAGCGTCTGACCGGCTCCCAGGAACACCTAGTATATGCGGGGGCACGTCCGTTTTCTTTTATCCACTTTTCTATAAAATCCATTGTTATGCGGTCGCTTGGATAACCGCTGCCTATGTTCGTGCCGAACTCTTTCGAAATCTCCGTTATGCGGCGGTCCCTTGTAACCTTTGCCACGATAGATGCTGCCGAAACAACAGGATATCTGTCGTCCGCTTTGTGTTCGGCAACGACCCTGCAACTACCGCCGCACTTCGAACGCATGGATCCGGAGAAGTTCCCCTCATTAATATCGGGGCAGTCCGCATATACGGTTCCAGCGGACAGTTTATTGAACGCTTCCGTAAACATGTTGAGCTCAATTTCGTTCAGTGAAATGTAATTCCGCTGTCTGTCTATTTCCTCGGCGGAAATCTCTATCACACTGGTATCGTAGCTCTCGACGAGCTCGGCGTATATGGACTCCCTCCTTCTGGGAGTAAGTTTTTTAGAATCCTTTACTCCGAGGGACATCAGGCCCTCGTCGTTATCTGTTCGTACGATGCCCACTATGAGGGGGCCCATTACAGAGCCTCTGCCCGCTTCATCGATTCCGCAATATACCACCAGATCACCCGTATACCAGAAAAAAAGTAACCATATATATTTTAAGTCAAGTCGTGCCTACAGAACAGAACATGAATTTAAAGTGTGATGTTCAGTACGGAAAGGCCGACACGGGCTTCAGATTGACCCGAGTCGGTGTCACCGGTGTCAGAAAACCCATAATCGTGAAAAGGAAGGGAGTCAATAACGAGCTCAACAGGGCCCTGAACTGCACCATCGATATTTTCGTAGATCTTCCTGCAGAGCAGAAAGGCTCGCACATGTCACGCAACGTGGCAGTTCTAACCGATGTCGTTCTCGAAAGCATATCCAAACCGGTGGTCGGCCTGGAGGTCGTGGCCGCCGACATGTGCGAAAGGCTCCTGGTGCACCATGAATACGCCAAGGTCGCAGGAGTTTACATCACCACAGATTACTTCAAGCCCAGCATGACGCCTAACGGAAGGGAGACCTACGAGGTCTACAAACTGATCGCAAAGGCGACCGCCGTCCGCGACGAAGGTATCCGCAAGACGATCGGTGCCGAGGTCATCGGTATGACGGCATGTCCATGCGCCCAGCAGACCGTTACGGAGATAATGGAATGCAGCGGAGCAATGCCGGTAATTTCGCATAACCAGAGGAATATCTGCACGGTGACAGTTACCACAGGCGAGGACCAGGAGATCGAGGCCGATACGCTGATAGACCTGGTCGAAGCATCGTTCTCTTCCCCGACTTACGAACTTCTGAAAAGGGAGGACGAGGGGAGGGTCGTGATAAACGCACACAAGAACCCCAAGTTCGTCGAGGATGTCGTGAGGGGCGTGCTCAAAAGGATAGTCGATAGATTTCCGGGCCTTCCTGACGATACAGATATCATGGTCAGGAGCGAATCGGAAGAATCGATACACAAGCACAATGCTTTCGCCCAGAGGGAAGCCACACTGGGCGAGCTGAAAGAAGAGGCCGAGTGATTCACTCGACCGGTTCTTCTATCGGTTCAAGTTTCTTTTCCAATATCGAGATGTCGGAGACGAATATGCCTTCCGGCAACTCCAGGTCCTCCAGGCAGCCGACCCAATAAACCACGACGCCCGGACCGAAGATCTCGGTGTATGGTATGAGTTGCTTGCGCGCGTTGAACCTGAACTCGATATTATCGCCGAACGAGGCTTTGCTCTCTATCCAATAGATCTTCTTGCCCTCGTACATCATCGGCTTGTCCAAGAGGCTGTCGGGCGTCTTCTCAAATTCCCCGCGCAGGTCGTTCTCGGTCCTGTATCCTATGCCCTGGCCGTTAAGCCAGTTCTGAAGGAGGCTCTCGCCCCATTCTCCCCGCTCCTTCTGTTTCTGAGTGCCGTAGGGGGAGTATATCAGGTCGTTCTCGGTGACCTCCATCAGTTCATTGGCCGTATCTTCGCCTTCAAGCGTATCGGGGTCCTTTACAAATTCCCAGAACTGCTTTTTGGAGGCGCCATCCTCCTGGAATATCATCATGGCCGTGAGTATCGGAGGGAAGCGGTTGCTTTCGGCGATCTCCATAAGCGTCTTTCCCTTTTTCCAGTCCTTAAGCATGTATTTTGCGTTCTTTTTGACAACATAGAAACGTTTCTTCACGTCTCTGGATGTTTTCTGTGTGAAAAGCGACTCGAGCATTCTTCGGTCGTAGCCTTCGGATTCGAATGTCTTTACATCGGCGGCCGTCTTGAGGCCGTTGTATATTCTCTTGTATTCAGCGTAGTCCATCTTAATCAGCCGCTAAGGTTGTGTACTAGGTCCTCTGCAGCCGAAAGCACTACGTCTCTGACCATCGAGGTGGGAGGACAGTATGCATTCTCGCCCGTCGCGAGAAAGTCTTCGGCGGTTATTCCGAAGAGGACGGCCGAAGTAAGCCAATTTATGCGGCCCGTGGCGTCCTCTCCTGCAATTATCTGTGCCCCAACGATCCTGTGGGACGATCGGTCGGCAGCTATCTTGACGATCAGGGTCTTCCCGCCCGGCGAATATCTGGCCCTTGTAAATCCTTCCGCCTTCCCCTCGACCGTGGATATGCCGTACCAGGAGGCGAGCCCCTGGGAAAGCCCGGTACCGGCAATCTGAACATCACCGATCACGCTGACCCACGGACTGGCGGTTTCTCCGAAGATTCCGTGGTCTCCCGCGGCGTTCCTTCCTGCGACATCGCCCTGCTTGACTGCGGAAGAGCCGAGCTGGCTCATCGTCGGGCCGGGCATTGCGGCAGACTGGCACTGTATGAGGTCTCCCGCAAGGAATATGTCCTTCACCAGGCGTCCCCTCTTATAAGGCTGGAGGGTCGGGGACACAGCCACGGCGCCGAGCTGACCGATGTCAAGTCCCAGTTCCTTCGGTATATCGAGGTTTGCACGGACGCCCGTAGCGAAGATGACCATGCCGCACGGATATTCCTTTCCTGCGGCCTTCACTGCCGAGACCACCTTATCGCCCAGCACGGCCTCGACAGGCGCCTTGAGGACAATTTTAACGCCCAGGTCCTCCAAGTGCTTCTGCACTGGAGCGGCCATGTCGGAATCGGCTATGCGCGGTATCACTTGGTCCATCATCTCTATGACGGTAACGTCCTTGCCTGCTTTTCGAAGGGCGACGGCCATTTCCAATCCTATGACGCCTGCGCCGGCGACCACGATTTTCTCTATTTTCTTCATGCGGCTTTCTATATCCTTCCCGTCCCTGATGGTCCTCACATTGAACACTCCCTCGAGGGCCACTCCGGGAATCGGCGGAACGAAAACCTTACCGCCGGTGGCTATGACCAAAGAGTCATATGCGTATTTTTTACCCTTCGCAACGACTTCCTTTGTTTCTGCATTAACAGATTCAACTTTCGTTTGTATCAGAACGTTGATGTTTTTCTTTTCGGCATAATATGCCGTATCGTGCATCACAATGCTGTTCCAGCTGTTCTTTCCCTCGAGCACCCAAGGTATGGCGCAGGGCGAATATGCAATGTCCTCGTCCTCGGTAATCACTGTTATCTCAGAAGCAGGATCAAATTTTCTGGCCGAGGATGCCGCAGTCATGCCAGCAGCCCCTGAGCCTATGATTATTATTTTTTTAGCCATGTGGCTTACCGGACGGGGGATTAATATAAACCAATATTAACGTTTCCTGGTGCGACGTACACCAAACGGTCTTTTTCAGTCATAGAAAACAATATCATCGCTCAATGCAGTCGCCACCGCATGGGCACAGATATCGGGCACGACGCATCAGGTTGCATATTCAAAGTTTACGTAGAGGGCGAAGAGGCCGGATACCTTTCGTACAATTTGGATTCTGGCTCATTCGACATAGAACACACGGTCGTAGATCCATCTTTCAGGGGTTGCGGCCTGGGGAAGGCGTTGGTGGAGGCCGCAGTTCAGTACGCTAAGGAGAAGGGTTTGGAGATACGTCCTTTTTGTTCTTACGCTCGCGTACTGCTCGAAAAGCAAGGCCAGCCCCTCTAATCGAGGTCTTGAACCAACAATTCCGGTATTAGGAAAGAATATAACGCAGGCTGCGATTGGTTGTCTGGATATGAAGGAAAGGAACCCGTCGGAACCGGAAGCGGTCTGGAAGGAAAAGGACGTTTCGTCAGGAAAGACAGTGGACGCCATGGTGGCAATCATGCGTACCAGCGGATGCCGCTGGGCAAAGGCCGGGGGGTGCACAATGTGCGGATACAGACAGGCCTCGATCCCCGATATGACCGAAGCGGACCTGATGTCCCAGGTAGATAATATAGTCGAAAGGTACAAAGGCGAACCCTTCGTAAAATTCTACACTTCCGGAAGTTTCCTCGACACAGGGGAGATTCCTATTGCAGTCAGAGAGAGAATATTTGATGAGTTCTCGCAATGCGAAAGGATACTCATAGAGAGCCGTCCGGAGTTCGTACACGAAGACACCGTAGCCTCGCTTCCGAAGATTATGACCATAGCGCTGGGTCTTGAGAGTTCGGACCCCGAGGTACTGCGCACATCCATCCATAAGGGTTTTACGCCGGATGAAAGCAGGAAGGCCGGGATAAGAATACATGATGCCGGACTTTCGGTACGCACTTATTTATTGCTCAAACCAATCTACATGATGGAGAGCCAGGCTATAGAAGATTCTGTCAGGTCGGCATTGTTCGCCGACCCTTATTCTGCCGAGATCTCAATAAACCCGCTGAACATTCAGTACGGTACACAGACGGAACGGCTATGGAAGCGCGGAGAGTTCAGATCTCCATGGATATGGTCTCTGGTCGAGGTCTTCAGGCGTCTGTCTGGAAACGTAAGTGCCAGACTGATGTCTTCGCCATCAGGTGGAGGCTCTCAGAGGGGAGTGCATAACTGCGGCGAATGCGACCGCAGTGTATTGGACGCAGTGGAAAAGTTCTCCTTCTCGCAGGACATCCGCGACCTGGATGCAAGCTGTGCATGCGTTGAAAAATGGAAAGATTATCTCAGGGCCGAGAAAATGCTGGGTACATCGGCCGACCTCGAAAGGGGAATAATTAACGATCTGGCACTTAGGATGTAAGCATATGGTTGACTACGACATTAAGAAAGGTTGGGCAGGCAAGATCGAAGGTGACGGGCTCGAGACCCTGATGAAAGAAACTTTCGGCAACGCCGAAAGGAGGGGCGGAGCAGTGGTCTCGAAGTACGGGGTGCTCGAAAAAATAGAGGCCGAAATGACTTCTAAGGCGGTACTTCGCCTCGAGACGACGAACGTCACAGGCCCTATGAAAGACGACGAGATCCTGGACACCAAGAGGAAGCTCAATGTTTTCGTAGAGGCGGCCACCGGTTTCGATGTCAAGGCACGCAAGAAACGTGCCCAGGACAAGGCCAAGAAAGGAACGCTCTGAGAAATCACGACCTCTCGCCCCTTTTTTTCATATATATGGGGCAGAGGTTTTAAGTACAACATGGGAATACCATCGCTAGATTGGACTATATGATGTCCGACCAGACGCACGGGCTATGCTGTCGCATCCCATGCTCGCCCCGTACAAAATTTGATTTTGGGGCTGAACAGGCGTCACGGTCGGAATATCCAGACGTTCCGTCGATTAAGACAGCGAGGTTAGCGAAGAGACCCTCGCAGGAAGTGAAAAAATGTCACAGAGGAGACGTCCAAAGAGAGGATCCAAGGGATACGGCCCTAGGAAAAGAGCGCCGGCACAGAGGCCTAGGTTGGACTCTTGGCCTGAGGTCAGCGGTGCCCCCAAGATACAGGGTTTCGCAGGCTACAAGGCTGGGATGACACATGCCTTCATCGTCGATAAGCGCGCCAAGAGCACGACATCGGGCATGGAGGTCCAGACCCCGGTAACCGTTATCGAGGTGCCCCCCATGAAGATAGCCGCGGTAAGATTCTATGAGAACAGCACGCTTGGTCTGAAGACCGCCGGCGAGGTTTGGGCAAAGGACCTGGACCCCCTTCTTGAAAGGAAGATGAGGGTACCCAAGGAACACACTGCCGAATCTTTCGCCAGGTATGACGGTCTGGACATCGAGGATATACGCGTTCTCGCATACACGCAGCCCAAGCTTGTCAGCGGAGTCCCCAAGAAGGTCCCCGAGCTGATGGAGCTGAGGATCGGCGGAGGCACTATCGCAGAGAGGCTCGCCTACGCCAAAGGGATCCTGGGAAAAGAAATGACAGTAACCGACTTCGCCCCTGAGGGAGCGTTTGTCGATGTAATCGCGATCACCAAGGGAAAGGGATTCCAGGGCGCTACCAAGCGCTGGGGAGTCAAGCTTCTGTCCCACAGGAACAGCAAGCACCGCCGCATGATCGGTAACCTCGGACCCAAGAGGCCCGGATACGTAAGGGGAACCGTTCCCATGTCCGGTCAGATGGGATACCACCAGAGGACCGAGTGCAACAAGAAGATCGTCAAGGTAGGAGAAGAGGGCGCCGAAATCAACCCTAAGGGCGGTTTCCTCAACTACGGAGAGGTAAGGAACACTTACATTCTCGTGCGCGGGTCGGTTCCCGGTCCCACCAAGAGGATCATCAGGCTGAGAGATGCAACAAGACTGCCCAAGAAGGCCGACACGGGAGTACCTGAGGTAACGTACGTGTCCACCGAATCCAAGCAGGGGGCATGAGGATGAAACAGACAAATGTTTACAATGTAAGCGGAGAGGTTTCCGGAAAAACGGACGTCCCCGCAGCCTTCGAGACCACATACAGGCCTGACATAATCAAGAAGGCCGTTCTCGCGGCAGCCGCCAATTCCAGGCAGCCCTACGGACCTAACAAAGGGTCCGGACAGAGGCACTCCGTCAGCACATGGGGAAAGGGACGCGGTGTCTCCCGTGTACAGAGATTGAAGGACGGAAGGAAGGGTGCACAGTCCCCCAACAACGTCTCCGGACGCAGGGCACACCCCCCGATGCCCGAGAGGAAATGGGAACAGAAGGTCAACAAGAAGGAGCTGGCTATTGCACGCAAGTCCGCACTTGCCGCCACTGGCGACGCAGAGTGTGTGAAGAACCGCGGGCACAAGTTCGACGACACAGTATCATTCCCGATCGTGGTCGAGGATGCCTTCCAGGATATCGCAACCACTGCAGGAGTGGCCGAGTTCTTTGACAGGATCGGCATCGGATACGACGTCGACCGCGCCAAGGACGGAACCAAAATCCGCGCAGGAAGGGGAAAGATGAGGAACAGGAAGTACCGCACCCCCGTGTCCATACTCGTAGTTGTCTCGGACAGGGAAGTACCGGTCTTCAAGGGCGCCTCCAACTTGGCAGGCGTCGAGGTGGAGACCGTCGGCACGCTCAACACGAGCAACCTGGCTCCCGGAGGGGACGCAGGAAGGCTCACGGTGTACACCCAGTCAGCATTCGCAAAGATAGGAGAGTGGACACAGTGAAGCAGAGCGATGTTCTGATCAGACCGTATGTTACAGAGAAGTCGATGAACCACACGTCCGGAACCCCCACACAGGGATTCAGGGACGGGAACAGGATCGAATTCATTGTTCACAGGCAGGCTGACAAGCCGACCATCAAAGCAATCTTCGAGGAGCGCTTCGAGGTCAAGGTCGAAAGGGTCTGGGTAAGAATAGAGAAAGACGGCAAGCACGCCATCATCAAGCTTGCGGAGGGATACTCCGCAGAGGATGTAGGCATGAGGGTCGGAGTATTCTGAGGTGAGATGAATGGGAAAGAGATTGAGAACACAGAGAAGGGGGCGCGGAACGCCCCTCTACCGCTCTCCCAGCCACAGGCACGTTGACGATGTCAAGCTGCCCCCTATGAACGAGGGCACAGGAATCATCGCCGACCTGATACAGGCGCCCGGCAGAACATGCCCCCTCGCCGTTGTGGATTTCGGCGGAAAGTTCGACTACCAGCTTGCAGCCGAGGGGATGAAGGTCGGTCAGACGGTCGACGTCGGCGGCAACACAGTCAAGCCCGGTAATATCACGGTGCTGTCCATGATTCCCGAAGGGACATTGGTACACAACATCGAGGGCAAACCGGGAGACGGAGGAAAGTTCGTGAAGACCGCAGGCACATCCGCCACGGTCGTCAGCAGAGGCGACGCCGTCGTCCTTCAGATGCCTTCGGGCATACTCAAGGAGTTCCACCCCACATGCCGCGCAGCGATTGGAATAGTCGCAGGCGGCGGAAGGGTCGAAAAACCGCTCGCTAAGGCCGGCAGCAACATGCTGGCCCTCAGGTCCAGGTCCAAGGCCAACAAGCATGTCAAGGGAATCGCCATGAATGCTGTGGACCACCCCCACGGAGGAGGAGGCCACCCGCACGTCGGAGGACCGAACTGCCAGAAGAGGACGGCATCGCCCGGACAGAAGGTAGGGTTCATTGCCAAGAAGAAGAGAACCAATGGTAAGAGGTAATTAAATGGCTAAGAAAATAATCCAGGGGTCGGCCAAGGCATCCAGGCGTAGGACCAGGAAGAAGGCGTCAGCGATCCAGTCCAGGAGGAAGAAGGAGTTCCTCTACCGCGGGTTCACAATGGACGAGCTCGTGGTGATGTCCTTCGACGAGATACTCGGACTTCTGCCCTCCAGGGCCAGGAGGACGTACCTGCGCGGGCTCAACTATGAGCAGCAGCTTCTCTTCGATGAGCTGACCGTCGCCGAGAAGACGATCAGGACCCACCGCAGAGACCTCCCGATAATCCCGCAGTTCGTCGGAAAGACCGTTGCCGTCTATAATGGCAAAGAATTCAAAGAAGTGGAGATCAAACCCGAGATGATCGGGCACTTCCTCGGAGAGTTCGTATTGAACAGAAAGGCGCCGCAGCATTCAGGACCCGGTGTCGGTGCGACAAGGTCCTCTAAGTTCATGCCGTTGAAGTGAGGTGAAGATTATGAGTTCAGGATATACAGCAACATCTGACCCGGACATCTCTGCCAAAGCGGTCGGCAAGGACATGCCTGTTTCCCCCAAATTCGCCCGCGAGGTCGTAGGAATGATCCGCGGAAGGAAGGTCGAGGAAGCGGCAGTGATGCTTGAAGAGGTCATCGCAAAGAAGAGGGCAGTCCCGCTGAAGAGATACAACAAGCGTGTGTCCCACAAAGCAGGCATAGGCCCCGGAAGATACCCCGTGAAGGCGGCCAAGGCGATCCTCTCGATACTCGAGAGCGCATCGTCCAACGCCGAGTACAAGGGACTGGACGTCTCCAGCATGTCCATAGCGACCATTTCGATAGCCAGGGGCGTGACCATTCCCGGTCACATGCCCAGGGCGCACGGAAGGGCGACGCAGTGGAACCAAGAGACGGTCAATATAGAAGTAATAATTGAGGAGGTTGAGTGAAATGGCATCTGAGAGGAAGTTCGTTTCCGAGAACATACGCAGGGTCCTTCTGAAGGAGTTCCTTATGAAAGAGGTCAGCCGCGCAGGTTTCGGCGGGCTCCAGGTGCAGAGGGGACCTAACGGTACCCGCGTGGAGCTCACCACCGAGAGGCCGGGCCTGGTCATTGGACCGCACGGACAGACGATTAAAGCATTGACTGCAGCTATCAAGAACGATTTCAACTTCGAGAACCCCTTTATCGAGGTCGTCGAGGTCGAGAACGCAAACCTGAATGCCCAGATCATGGCCGAGAAGCTCGCCTTCTCGCTCGAGAGAGGATGGCACTTCCGCAGGGCAGGGCACTCCACGGTCCGCAGGATCATGGACTCCGGCGCACGCGGGTGTCACATAATCCTCGCCGGAAAATTGACCGGACAGAGGCACAGGACCGAGAAGTTCAAAGAGGGCTACATCAAGTTCTGCGGAGAACCCAGCGAGATATTCATCACCCGCGGGTTCGCCGTGGCCAAACTCAAGATGGGCGTAATCGGTGTGACCGTCGAGATCATGGACCGCGACGCCAGGCTGCCTGACGATATATTGATCGTCAGCAAGACCGAGGCCGCAGAGCTACTCCCCGACATATTCAGGACCGAGCAGACCCAGGTCGCAGAGCCTGTTGCAAAGCCCGTTGCGAAGACTGTTGCGAAGCCAGCCGTCAAGGAGGCCCGTTAATGGCGTCCATCAAAGCGGCCGACATCAGGAACATGAGCGCCGAAGAGCGCAACCAGAAGCTCAAAGAGCTCCGCAACGAACTGATGCATGAGAGAGGAGTCTCCGCCACCGGCGGAGCCCCTACAAGCCCCGGAGCGATCCGCGCACTGAGATTGAACATCGCCAGAATTCTTACTATCCAGAAGGAGGAGGAAGAAATCTGATGGGTGGGATCTGTCCTGTTTGCGGGCTTCCGGAAGAACTGTGCATGTGTGAGGAAATCGCACGTGGACAGCAGAGCGTCAGGATATCGGTGGACAGCCGCAGGTACGGCAAAATGGTCACGGTAATCGATGGCATCGATGAGAATGACATTAACATCGCGGACCTGGCGAAACAGCTGAAGAACAAGTGTGCGGCCGGCGGAACCTATAAGGACGGACGCATCGAGCTTCAGGGCGATCACAAGAAAAAAGTGAAAGCAACCCTCGAAGAGATGGGCTTCACGACGGAAGTAAGATGAATGAAAAAGGTGGACCTCATGAGAACTGAACTCATTGGATTGGACGTGGAAGTGCTGTCAGCACCATACTCGGGAATTACCGGTAAAGTGGTCGATGAGACCAAGAACACGTTCACCATCGAATCGGCCGGAACTGAGAAAATGGTACCCAAACCAGGCAATGTGTTCAGATTCGCCATGCATGAAGGAAAAATCGACCTCAACGGGTCGGAGATCCTTTTCAGGCCCGAGGACAGAATCAAAAAAGTAAGGTGAATATTATGACAGCCAGAAACATTGGAATCGACGTAAAGGCCCCCGAGGCGGAATGCACCGACCCGGACTGCCCGTTCCACGGCAGCCTCCCGGTCAGGGGGCAGATTATCGACGGCGTCATCGCATCCGTCAAAATGGACAAGACGGCAGTGGTTGAACGCACGCTCACAAGATACGATCAGAAATACGAGAGATACGAGAAGAGGACGAAACGCTACTCCGCACACCTCGCGCCCTGCATGGCCGTGAAGGTAGGCGACAAGGTCACCATCATGGAGTGTCGCCCTCTCTCTAAGACCGTATCATATGCGGTTATCGCAAAGAGGGAGTGAGCAGGATGAAGGGAATCGCAGGTAACCAGACGAACGGTCTGATAGTAGGCTCCCGCCTCAACGTGATAGACAACACCGGCGCCAAAGTGATCGAGATCATAACGGTGCCCAGCTACCACGGTGTCGCAAGGAGGCTTCCTTCCGCCGGCGTAGGTGACATGGTCATCGCGTCGGTGAAGAAAGGCACTCCCCAGATGAGGAGGCAGATCGTTTTCGCAGTGATCGTCCGCCAGAGGCGCGCCATGAGGCGTCCCGATGGGACCATGGTGTCCTTCGAGGACAACGCCGCGGTCATCGTGACCGACACCGGAGAGACTAAAGGTACCGACATAAAGGGACCAGTGGCCAGAGAGGCCGCAGAGAGATGGCCCCGCGTGTCTGCGACCGCCAACATTATTGTGTGAGGCATCAGGATGGCAGCAAGCAGCAAAGCAAGGGTCCAGAGAAAGAGGCAGGCGAACGCGCCGGCCCACGTAAAGAGAAAGATGGTCTCATCCCACCTGAGCGACGCCCTCCGCGAGAAGTACGGGGTACGCACCGCGAGGGTCTGTAAAGGCGACACGGTCGTCATACTCAGAGGGAACGAGGATATCCGCGACATCGAGGGCAAGGTCCTCGATGTGTTCACCGATACCGGTCGCGTATCCATAGAGGGCATTACGATTAACCAGGCCGACGGGACCGCCACTGTGCGCCCCATCCACGCCTCCAACCTCGTCATCGTCAAGTTGAACGATGAAGATGCATGGAGGATGGACGCCCTGGAGAATAAGAAGGAGGCTAAACAATGAGCGACCACATGAAAAGACTGGCCGCGCCCAGATCCTGGCCCATCAAAAGGAAATCCAGCGTCTGGACGGCCAAGCAGTCTCCCGGAGCACACTCCGTGGAGAACAGCATGCCCGCGGTCACCATCCTAAGGGATATGATCGGGGTCTGTGACACCGCGAGGGAGGCCAAGAGAATCATCGGAAACCGTGAGGTGCTCGTCGACGGGAAGCCCGTCAAGAGCCCCAAGGAGCCCGTAGGAATAATGGATGTCATTTCGATACCGAAGATGAACGTCCATTACCGCATTCTCCTGACCGATAAGGGAAAACTTACCGCAACGAAGATCGCCGAGGACAGGTCCACGTGGACACTCTGCAGAATCGAGGGCAAGACTATCCTGAAGGGCGGAAAGTACCAGATCAACATGAGCGGCGGAAGGAACATCATCCTGGACAAGGACGAATACAAGACCGGAGACACCCTCAAGATCAACTTTGGGGACCAGAAGGTCCTGGCGCACTACGGCCTCGTTGCCGGCGCATCGGCCATGATCATCGAAGGCGTGCACGCCGGAAAGGCGGAGACCGTCTCCGAGTACCTGATCACCAAGAGCAACGGTGCAAACGTCGTCAAGTTCGAGGGCGGGGCGGAGACTGTAAAGAAGAACGTTTTCGTAATAGGCGGAAAGAAGCCGGAGATCATACTGCCGGGGGCATCTGAATGACCGGGATGAAAGAAATCCACATCGAGAAAGTCGTAGTCAACATCGGCGTCGGCGAGGCGGGCGAGAGGCTCGTCAAGGCTCAAAAGGTCCTCCAGATGGTCACTAAGCAGAAGTCTGTGCAGACCATATCGAAGACGGTCAACAGGGACCTGGGAATACGTGTAGGCATGCCCCTCGGGTGCAAGGTCACCCTCAGAGGCGAGGTTGCAGACACCTTCCTGAAGAAAGCCCTGTCCATAAGGGAGAACCGCATTCAGAAGTACTCTTTCGACAAGGAAGGAAACATGTCGTTCGGAATATCCGACTATACCGACTTCGAGGGAATGAAGTACGACCCCGAGATAGGAATCTTCGGGATGGACGTAAGCGTAGTTCTCAGAATGCCCGGCAGCAGGATCGAGCGCAGAAGGCTCCTCACCAAGAGGATCCCTAAGTCCCAGCGCGTGGACCGCGGAGAAGCGATCCAATTCATGATGGACACGTACAACATCGAGGTGGAATGATGAAGCCTAAGAAACAGTTCGGAAGGGCGGTTGGATGCACCCGCTGCGGACGCAGAAGGGGAATAATCAGAAGGTACGGGATGCACCTGTGCCGCCAGTGTTTCAGGGACATCGCGCCGGAACTGGGATTTAAGAAGTATTCGTGAGGTGATGATGAAATGCAGAGCGATCCACTCAATGACGCCATGTGCGTAATGAAAAATGCAGCTACGAACGGAAAGAAAGAGTGTACCATTTCGCTGTCCTCAAAACTAATCGGCCGCGTGCTGAAAGTTATGCAGGACCACGGGTACATCAATCAGTTCGAGTACGTAGAGAACGGGAAAGCCGGAGAGTTCCATGTGATGCTCAAAGGCGCAATAAACAACTGTGGCGTGATCAAGCCCAGGTATTCGGTCGGAAAAGACGAGATCGAGAAGTTCGAAGCGAGGTTCCTCCCCGCCCAGGACTT
The DNA here is from genome assembly GCA_034928305.1 of Methanomassiliicoccaceae archaeon. NCBI lineage: Archaea > Methanobacteriati > Thermoplasmatota > Thermoplasmata > Methanomassiliicoccales > Methanomassiliicoccaceae > Methanomassiliicoccaceae archaeon. The sequence continues at coordinate 123,618 of JAYFOZ010000001.1, forward strand.
CGGACTCCTCATAATGACCACTACCGCAGGAGTGATCACACAAGACCGTGCCAAGGAGCTCGGAATCGGCGGGAAACTGCTGGCATACGTATACTGAGGAATAAAGATGACAATAGCAGGGATAATCGAAAGCACCATCGCCATCCCGACAGGGGTCACCGTCACGAAGGACGGGACCACCGTCAAGGTCAAAGGACCTAAGGGAGAACTGAGCAGAAACTTCGCACACCCCAGCGTTAACGTTGCTGTCGACGCACAGCACGTGGTAGTCAGTTGCGAGTACCCTAAGAAACAGGAGAAAGCAATGGTCGGAACATTCGCCGCTCATGTGAGGAACATGGTACGCGGCGTGACCGAGGGCTACACCTACGGACTCAAGGTAGTGTACTCGCACTTCCCGATGAAGGTCGTTGTGAAAGGCGACCATGTCGAAGTGAGCAACTACCTCGGAGGCCACGCCATGCGCTTCGCGGACATCGTCCGCGGATGCAAGGTCAAGGTCAACGGCGCAGATGTAACGGTCGAGGGTATCGACGTGGAGGCCTGTGGACAGACCGCGGCCAACATAGAGAGGGCGACCAGAAGGCTCGGATTTGACAAGAGAACATTCCAGGACGGAATATACATCGTCCACAAATCCCACAAGGTGAAAGAATGACCGTAAAGAACTTCAATGACCTTCCTGGCTTCAAAAACGAGAACCTGGCAGAGCTCAAGGCCATGGGCATCACCACGGTCTCCGAGCTCGCAGAGGCCCTCAATGACGAAGGCAAGATCAAAGAGATAATCAAGAACCTCTCGGGAGTCGGTCCCAAGACCGCCGAGAAATGGAAGGACGCTATCGGAACGCCCGAGGAGTCCGCCGCCGAGGAAAAGGCGGAGGAATCAAAGGTCGTCGAGTCCGGAGAGCAGAGCGGATACATAGTCAAGGCCAAGCCGGTGCTCAGCGACGAGACCGTCGATGCGCTTGCAGTCAGAGCGATCATAAGTGGCCGCAGGCCTGCCTTCAAGAGGCAGGAGTGGTTCAGGTACGCAAAGCTCGGAGACAGCTGGAGAAGGCCGAAAGGTATCCACTCAAAGATGAAGAGGAACCTTAAGAGGCGCCCCCCGGTGGTCGACATAGGGTTCCGCGGACCCGTATCGGTCAGGGACCTGCACCCCTCTGGATTCCAGGAAGTGCTTGTCTATAACGTAAAAGGACTGGAAGACATCGATTCCAAGGTCCAGGCGGCCCGCATAGGCGGAACCGTGGGGACCAAGAAGAGGATCGCCATAGAGGACAGGGCAACCGAGCTCGGCATAAGGGTCCTAAACAGGATGGTGTGAAGATGTCCAACCTCAACAACCAGAAGAGGATGGCGGCAGAGGTCCTCAAGTGCGGAGAGAACAGGGTCTGGATAGACCCTAACAGCACAGATGAGGTCGCAGAGTGCATCACCCGTGCCGATATACGCACGGCGATCAACTCGGGAACCATCAAGGCGAAGGCCAAGAACGGCACATCAAGAGGAAGGATCAGGCACGCCGCGGCGCAGAAAGCATCCGGAAAGAGGAAAGGACCGGGCAGCAGGGAAGGCTCTGCGAACGCACGTGTCAGCGACAAGTCCCGCTGGATAGCGATCATCAGGCCGATACGCGACGAGCTCAAGACACTAAGAGAGAACGGCGACATCACGCCGTCCGCTTACAGGCTGTTCTACAGAAGGGCCAAGGGCGGACAGTACAAGTCGCGCAGGAATCTCAGACAGCACATGACCAGTGAAGGATACCTCAAGGAGGAGGAGAACTGATGGCAACAGGACCCAGATACAAAGTCGCTTTCCGCAGGAGAAGGGAAGGCCGCACGGACTACTACGTCCGCCGTAAGCTTCTCAACGGCCGCGCGGTCAGAGCTGTGCTCAGGCGTTCCAACAAGAACGTCAGCGTCCAGTTCGCCGCGTTCAGCATGGAAGGAGACAAGATACTGGCTACGGCCAGTTCCAAAGAGATCCGCGAAATGGGATGGGAGTACTCGTGCTCGTCCATTCCCGCAGCCTACCTGACCGGCTACCTTGCTGGAAAGAAGGCTCTGGCGGCGGGCATCGAATACGCGGTGCTCGACATCGGAATGCAGAACCCGAAAGCGGGCGGAGTGCTGTTCGCGGCAGTCGCAGGAATGTGCGATGCCGGGCTGGAAATCCCCCACGGAGAGACCATACTCCCGTCCGAGGACAGGCTGAACGGCAGTCATATCGACGAGGGAATAGAGGCGGCCATCGGCAGCCTCAAAGAGAAAATGGAGGCTGAATGAATATGGCTGATTGGATCCCGAAAACAAGGTTGGGACAGATGGTCCTCAACGGCGAGATCACTACCATGAGCGACGCGCTTGCAACGAAACTTCCAATGCGCGAGGCCGAGATCGTGGACATACTGCTCCCTGACCTCAAAGACGAGGTAATAGACCTTAACATGGTCCAGAGGATGACCGACTCCGGAAGGAGGGTCAGGTTCGCTGCCACCTGTATCGTCGGTAACGGCGACGGGTTCGTAGGAATCGGAAGGGCGAAAGGAAAGGAAGTAGGTCCTTCGATCAAAAAGGCGATCGACAACGCGAAGTTGAACATCATCGAGATCAAGAGAGGATGCGGCTCCTGGGAATGCGGATGCGGAAAGCCCCACTCCCTGCCGTTCGAGATCGTCGGTGAGACAGGCTCTGTAGTGGTGTACATCAAACCCGCTCCCCGCGGTATCGGACTTGCGGTGGGCGACGTTGCCAAAAGCCTTCTGACGATGGCCGGCGTCAATGACGCATGGGGCTTCGCAAGAGGCAACACCAAGACGAAGGTCAACTACGCCATGGCCACATACGAGGCGCTCAGAATGACGTCTTCGATGAGGGTCACCGACGAGCAGGCGAAGAAGCTTAACATCGTTTCCGGGCCGGTCGGAATGACCGAGCCCGAGAGCGGCTTCACAGGAGATGAGTGAAATGGCATTTGCAATAATACGCGTACGCGGACAGCCCGATGTCAACTGTGACATCAGGCACACCATGCACCTCCTGGGCCTCAACAGGGTCAACCACTGCGTTGTTATGCCCGAGACCGAATCCATCAAGGGAATGATGCAGGTCATCAAGGACTACTGCACCTGGGGAGAGGTCGACGCGGAGACACTGGCAGAGATGATCCGTCAGCGCGGGAAGATCACCGGGGGCGATGACCTGTCCGATGACTTCCTCAAGGAGAACACCGAGTTCTCCGATGCGGACGACATGGCCAAGGCGATAATAGAGAACGACTACAGAATGAGAGATGTCGAAGGCGCGAAGCCCTTATTCCGCCTGCACCCGCCCATAAAGGGATATGAGGGTATCAAACGGCCTTACAAGGTCGGCGGAGCCCTCGGGTACAGAGGATCGGACATTAACATTCTTATCAAAAGGATGCTGTGAGGGATAAAAATGCCAAGCAGAACCAAGAAAATGAGAGGATCCAGGACGCACGGCCGCGGTAAGAAATCCGGCCGTGGAGCAGGTATCATCGGTGGCCACGGAATGGCTGGACTGAGCAAAACGGGAAAAATGCGCATGCTGAAATACTTCCCGGACCACTTCGGCAGACACGGCTTCAAGAGGCCGCAGAGCCAGGTTCACGCCAACATAACCATCAACGTGTCCGAGCTTCGTGAGAACCTAGACGACTACATCAGCAGAGGGTTCGCCAAGAAAGAGGGAGACGTGTACAACGTCAACCTCACCGAGGCGGGCATCGACAAGCTTCTCGGAAACGGGAACATTGATGTAGCGGTTAAGGTTACTGTATCGCAGAGCTCGGAGAAAGCCCGCATGAAGCTCGAAGCTTTAGGCGGCAGCGTTATCGAGTGACGGCTGAGAGGAATTACGGATGGAAGAGAGACCCAGCCTGCTGTTCAAGCTAAGACCTATATCAGACAGGTTGCCCTCGGTCCAGCGCCCGGAAGGGCATGTACACTTCAGGACGAAGATGATGTGGGTCATCATCGTCCTGGTGCTGTACTTCGTGATGACGAACGTATATGTGTACGGGCTCGACCAGGGCGAAACCCTGGACCTGTTCGCGCAGTACAGGACCATCATGGCAGGGGCTTCAGGCACAATACTTCAGCTAGGTATCGGGCCAATAGTCACTGCTTCCATCATAATGCAGCTCTTTGTCGGAGCGAAGATAATCAAGCTCGACCTTACCAAACGTGAGGACAAGGCATGCTATCAGTCCGTTCTGAAGCTGCTGGTCATATTCATGATAGTCTTCGAGGCCGTTCCCCAGGTGTTCGGCTACCTGGTCCCTTCTTCGGGACTGGTAAGTAATGTCGGGGGCGGAGGGGCCAAAATAGTGATCATAGCGCAGCTTTGCGCGGGTTCCTATATTGTGTTCCTTATGGACGAGCTGATATCCAAGTGGGGCATAGGCAGCGGTATATCTCTGTTCATCGCGGCGGGGGTGTCCGAGGCCATATTTACAGGTACCCTCAACTGGAACCCCATATCGGCCGATGCCGGAATAGGTCTGGATAATCCGCCCGCGGGCACCATACCCAAGGCGATCTACATACTTGCCAACACCAACTCGGGCGAGATGTCAAGTTGGGGCTACGAGACGATCTTCCTGGGGGAACCCAACTCCCTGGTGGCGCTTCTTTGCACGATATTGATATTCTTCGTTGTGGCATATTTGGAGTCCACAAGGATAGAGCTCCCGCTCTCACACGGAAGTGCCAGAGGGGCGAGGGGACGCTATCCTATCAAACTGCTTTACGCGAGCAACATCCCGGTAATACTCATGTCCGCGCTGCTCGCGAACGTCAGCATGTTCGCTCTGCTGTTCTATACAAACGACTTCCTGGGTGGAATTCCGGGTCTGGGACAAAACTCCTCGCTCGGTTATTTCGAATCAGGTTCGACGTCGGCAGCCGGAGGTCTCGCCTGGTACCTGTCGGCGCCGACTGGTCTGTCTTCATGGCTGATGCCGATACTCGATTCGAGCGTTTACGGTAACGGGCACGGCGCCATAGCCAATCTGTCGCACGTTGCCATATATGCCACGGTGATGATCATAGGGTCGATATTCTTCGCCAAATTCTGGGTGCAGACCACGAACCTCGGCTCCGAGGCCGTCGCCAACCAGATCCAGAAGAGCGGGATGCAGATACCCGGGTTCCGCAAGGACCCGAGAGTGCTCAAACGTGTGCTTGACAGATATATTCCGACGATAACGATATTATCGGGCGCCCTGGTGGGCGCACTGGCCGCATTCGCGGACATGCTCGGTACCACGGGTAACGCGAGCGGTACAGGTGTGCTGCTCACTGTGGGAATATTGATCAAGTTCTACGAGTCCATGGGACGTGAGCAGATGATGGAAATGAACCCTGTCATGAGAGGGTTCTTCGGGAGTGAGTGAAAATGCCTAATCCAGGAAGCCCAGGGAATATGTCCAATACGATGGAGGGAATGCCCCAGATGCCTAAGAACGCCATGCTGGGTATGTTGCTCTCCATGGGTGTTATGATCATAGTCCTGATGTACAGGGAGCAAGTAGGTTATTACCTGAACTATGTTTTCCAGTACATAGACTTCGGGGGTAAGTACCCGGTAATGACGCTGATGATCGCCGGTCTGTTGATGACAACGCTCAGCAGCGTGATCAGATCGTTGATGACCGACCCTTTGAAAATGGCCAAGACCCAGCACGTTCAAAAAGAGTTCAATCTCGAAATGAGGAAGGCCAGGGTGGAGAACAATCTTTTCAAGCTTAAAAAACTGACCGAACAGCAGCCCAAAATGATGGCGGCATCCATGAGCTCGAGCCAGGACCAGATGAAGATCATGCCCGTGACCATGATAATCGTTATACCGATATACGCATGGGTATGGTTCTTCATAGGGGCAGGTGCAATCGACACAGTGATAAACGTACCGTGGGCGGACGTCAACCTGCTGCAGTCCTATGTGCTCCCGGCATGGATCCTCATTTACACGCTGATAAGCCTGCCCATCGGGCAGCTCGTCAGCAAGATCATCAGGTTCTTCCTCCTGAAGAGGCGCATCGACGAGCTGGAAGGCGAGGGACTGAAGGCAGCGGTATAATGAGGATAACAATCAGCGGCCCTCCCGGATCGGGGAAGACCACGGCCTGTGCCAGACTCTCGGAGGCCCTGGGATACAGGGCCGAGGTCTTCGGTCAGGTATTCAGGGACATGGCCGCGAGCAAAGGTATCTCCGTGGCGGAGCTCGGTGCGATGGCCGAGAAGGACCCGTCGATAGACAGGGAGATCGACTCGATCATACTACAGGTCGCGAAGGAGAACGACGACATTATTTTGGAGTCGAGGCTTTCCGCATATCTGACCAAAAAGAACGGCATCGAGGCTTTCAGAATCTATTTGCACGCGAGCCCCGATGTCAGGATGAGGCGCATATGCGTCCGAGAGGACGAAGAATTCGATCGTACCTGCAACGAGACCATCGAGCGAGAGGAATCCGAGGCTAAGCGATATATGATGTATTACGGTATCGACACCACGGACCTGAGCGTTTATGATCTGATAATCAATACTGATAAGATCAGTCCCAACGAAGTAGTAGATAATATTCTCGGAGCTTTAAATGACAGAAATGCTTGTAAAAGACCCTAATACTCTACAGGACAGATGGGGGAAAAGACCCTCGGACAGGTCCGTAGGCGAACTTTTACAGGCAGGTGTGATAGCTATCGATAAACCGTCCGGCCCCACGTCGCACCAAGCGACCGCATGGGCCAGAGACGCGATACATGCAGAAAGGATCGGACACGGCGGCACTCTCGACCCCTACGTAAGCGGAGTACTTCCGATAAGCACAGGCAAGGCTGTGCGTCTGACGGACATCGTTCTGTCCTCGGACAAGGAATATTTATGCTATATGAAGCTTCATAAGGACCGTCCGGAAAATAAGATCAGAGGCGTCATGGCACGCTTTACCGGCAAGATCTACCAGCTGCCGCCGGTCCGTTCATCGGTCAAACGTCAGGTAAGGATCCGTACGATAAAAGAGCTTGAAATTTTAGAGATCGACGGAAGGGACATACTGTTCCGTTTATCCTGCGATGCCGGAACATACGTTAGGACGTTATGTGTGGACATCGGGGAGGCTCTGGGTTGCGGAGCCAATATGGTGGAGCTAAGGCGCACCCGTTCGGGAGAGATGCGGGAGTCGGACGCTGTGACGCTTCACGACCTTAGGGACGCATATGTTTTCTGGCAGGAGAAGGGCAGGGAAGACTGGTTGCGCAGTATGATCAAACCGATGGAGGTTCTCGTAGAACCTCTTCCGAAATTCATCGTCAAGCCGACGGCGGTAGACGCAATATGCCACGGAGCAGACCTTATGATCTCGGGAGTGTACAAACTCGACGACGAAATAAGGAAGAACGCCCTGGTCGCGATGATGACCTCACGCGGCGAGCTGATAGCCATAGGCAAGGCCGCGATGTCTTCCTCGAAGATCATGGCGACAGAGAAGGGAACGGCTGTTAACGTCGAAAGGGTTCTGATGGACCCGGGCCATTATCCCAGGATGTGGAAGTTCTCGACCGACCTGGACGATGACCCAGACGTCTGATGGGCGCTTACACCGAAGTATAGTTTTCTTTAGTAGTTCAGCCTAAATATATCTACATCGTTCATGTTATACGGGGTGGGACCCAATGGCGATTTTTTCGGGAAAGCAGGCAGTATTCGGACCGGAGATGATGTCCGTGGGGGATTTTGACCCCAAGGCGGACGGAGGTTACCGCAATGTCATCGTAACACAGATCAAGGTCAAACCCAAGCGTATGCTGTATGTGCGGGTAAAATCTGATAACCCGGTAGATGTTGCGGTCGTCGACCAGAAGGGAAGGCCCATAGGCCACAAGGATGGAGTGACGGACGATACGCTCGGGCCTATATCTACCGAAACGTGGACCGATATGGGTTTCATCGTAGGTCTTTTCAGAGGAGACAAGGCGAAGGCCGATGTCGAGGTATGGATGGAGCGTAAATGAAGCCTAAAGTGGAGAAGGGAAAAAGGGGCGCGTTCTGGTCGACAAAGCTGTCTCCCGATCTGAGCCTGCTTAGGAAAAATGACAAATACATTGTATTATTGACCGTGCTGGCACTTTTACCATGCCTTGCCGCTTACTATTACTTTTCAAAAACAGGCGAATACACTACATACGAACTTGTACCGCTCCTGACGCTTCCGCTGTTTTTGGATGGGATCGTGATATACATAAAAGAAAGGCGCTGGAAATCCTTTGTGCTTCTGGTGGCGGTTGTGGCAGCGCTCGCCGTTCTGCATTTTATGAAGTACATATCGGTAACCGACACCAGCCTGTTCTTCATACTCTTCATCCTGATAGGGGCCACGGGCGTTGTGGCCATAGCCGAGGCGATACAGAGGGCATTGTTCTATCGTGTCGTCCACTCTGTCGAATACATGAACGTGAAGAGAAAGCTGAGCCTCTGGGACAAGACGGTGGCATTCCTGTTCAACGTCCCGGACGATCTCGACACCCGCAATATAACCATGAATTACAACGTTCAGAGGACATCTATCCCCTGGAAGGAGATGTTCCAGACGATAACGATGGCGCTTATGCTGGGGATGTGCATATGGATATACCTGTCGATGAACCCGGCATTCATGAGCGAAGATACATTCACATCCATCCCGATATTCATGTTCTCGCTGGTACTGGTCATTCCTCTCCTGGTGCTTCCTTTTACAATATTCAAATCGCTTGATGTTAGGGTGGAGACAAACTACCGCGCATTCCACATACACAGCGGAGTGATGGAAACTCTGAAGAGGATGGCGCTTCCTGTCGGTGCGACGCTGATATTCATTCTGCTTGCCATAAACAAGTCCGATCCCATTCAGGTCATAACATACATCGGGGCATCCGCTCTGGCTATAATATTCGTCGTCGGCTATACGTGCATACTGTACTATACCACGAACGAAAGGCCGCTCATCAACGACATAGTGATAAAATGGAGGATATTCCGCCCTGTCCCGATATTTGTGAGCCTAGACGACAACGGGTCCAACAAAGCGATGTTCGATGAGGCCCCCGGCACGCCCAAGAGGGACAAGTCGGATTTCGGCGAGCTGATACTTCCTCAGAACAGATGATCAGCCCTCGAATTTCGGGTTCATCCTTCCCGGCGATGCGAGAGACTTGAATATCGGCATGAACACCTGCCCGGAGCTGAACCCTTCGGTCTTGTTGATTCCCAGAAGTTCAGGCTCCTGGTTGTTCGTAATGATGATCTTATATCTCTGCTCGGTGCCGTCCGTCGTTAAAAGAGGGGCCTCATAAGCCTGGGCTACTGCCAGGGCGGTCTCCGCGATGTTCTGTATGTCTTCGGGACCCATGGCATCGGGCACGTAGATCATGAACGAGCAAACTCCGGTCTCGTTGTTAATTATGAATCTGATCTCGGATTCTCCGAGGCAACGCCTGAAACCATCCGATTTTTCACCTTCGCCTGCAAGCTCGCTCATCCTTTCGATGAAAATGTTCGGTACATCGATATAAATGGCTTCTTTGCCGAGAATGCTCCACATGCCGAAGTGATTTCTCACCAGATAGATAATGGATTCGTCCATCGTTCTTCCGTCGCAGAAAGTAACGTGGCATATCATAAAGATTAAAACCGTTGTGGTGCGTGAAGGTTCCGTTCGCAATGACAGAGGATTTTAAAGTCACGCCCTGGGAGGTCACCGGGGACATCGATTACGGTCTCCTCCAGCAGAGGTTCGGTACCACGCCGATAGATGACGCTCTCCTCGAACGGCTGTCGAAGTACGGCGAAGTTCACCCTATGCTCAGACGTGGCATATTCTATTCGCACAGGGATATAAACCAACTTCTTGACGAGTATGACAAGGGCAACAAGTTCGTGCTCTATACCGGAAGGGGGCCGTCCGGGAACACGCACCTGGGGCACATGATGCCATGGATATTCAACAAGTGGATCCAGGACGTATTCAAAATACCGATGCTTTTCCAGATGACCGATGATGAGAAGTTCCTTTTCAAAGACCTCACTCTGGAAGACACCAGGCGCATGGCCTACGAGAATGCGCTGGACTTCGTTGCGCTGGGGTTCGATCCGGACAACACAAAGATAATCCTTGATACGGAGAACATCAAGACCCTCTACCCGATAGCCTTGAAAGTGTCGAAGAAGGTCACGTTCTCGACCGCAAAAGCAGTCTTTGGTTTCGACAACTCCACCAATCTCGGCTCGATATTCTTCACATCCATCCAGGCAGCGCCTGCGTTCCTCCCCACGGAGGAGGCAGGGAAGCAGGTACCGTGCATGATACCCTGCGGCATAGATCAAGACCCGCATTTCAGGGTCGCCAGGGACGTTGCCCCCGGCCTGGGATACCCCAAGCCCGCTATGATGTACTGCAAGATGTTTCCCGGCCTTGGGGGAGGGGACAAGATGTCCTCCTCCGACGAGAACGCAACCATCTACACCACCGATGGACCTAAGGCGGTCAAGAAGAAAGTGGGCAGAGCATTCACCGGCGGCTGCGTATCGGTCGAAGAACAAAGAGAGAAAGGCGGGAACCCAGAGGTCTGCGCCGTTTTCAAATATTATTTCTACATGTTCGAAAAGGACGATTCCAAGATCAACGAACTGGCCGACAAATGCCGCTCGGGATGTATCCTGTGCGGCGAGTGCAAGGTCGAGCTTACCGCAAGGATAAACTTGTTCTTGGAGGACCATCAGGCAAAGCGCGAGGAAGCCAGGGAAATCGTGGGAAATATGACCTACGGCGGATTCAAATGGAAGAAGGACGGCGATTAAGATGGACCCTAAAGTTGCGGAAGGACTCAGCTATAATGAAATAAAGCTGTTGCTGGCACTTGATGCAGCAGGAGGAAAGGCCTCACCTCAGGACCTGATATCCAAATATGATTTCTCAATCGAAGTGGAGGTAATGGGAGCGGCTTCTTGGCTGGAGACCAAGGGCTTGGCGAAGATCGCAGAAGAGAGCACAATGTTCTTTTCGATCGGCGACGAATCCGTTGCCAAGCACGGACTTCCCGAGAGAAAGGCTGTTGAAGCGATCGATGCCGCAGGCGGCAAGATCGGAATGCCCGAATTAGCAGCGGCCATGCCCGGCGGAGAGGACAAGATAGCAGTCGGATGGCTGAAAAGGAAAGGGCTCGCAGACATTGTAAAGGAGGGAGAATCCAAGATCCTGGTACTTACCGACAAAGGCAAGGATTCTCTGGGAAAGAAACTGCCTGTCGAGGAATTTTTGGAGGCTCTTCTCGAGGGCCCGGTTGCCGAAAAGGATGCGGACAAGGCGATCATAAGCGAGCTCAAGGGACGCGGAGGAATCATCCGCGAGGCGCCCGAGGTATACAGAGAAATTACGATCACCGAAGAAGGTATGCGGATAGCGAGATCGGGCATCGAGCTCAAGAGGGAGATAACCGACATAACCGACCGTCTGATACAGAGCGGCGAATGGCAGGGCGCCGAATACCGCAAATACGACGTCCGTACGTTCGCCCCAGCTTCGTACCCGGCCAAAAGGTCCCCGATCACCAGGCTCAGCGACCAAGTGAGACAGATGTTCCTGGACATGGGGTTCGTGGAGATGTCATCCGATTATGTTCAACCATCCTTCTGGAACATGGATGTACTGTTCACCCCTCAGGACCACCCGGCGAGGGACCTCCAGGACACGTTCTACCTGGACTACCCCTCGTCGATATGCGAGGACGACCACGAGCTCGTGGGATGCGTCAAAGAGCTCCACGAGAACGGCGGAGGGACCGGCTCCACAGGTTGGGGAGGAAAATGGTCTAAGGAATTCTCGGAATCGGCCATATTGAGGACGCACAGCACCGTGAGCAGCATACGCTACATCGCCGCCCATCCCGAGGCCCCCTGCAAGGCGTTCTCGATCTCCAGGATATTCAGGAAGGAATCCATAGATGCCACGCATCTCCCCGAATTCACTCAGATCGAGGGCATAGTCATCGACGAGAACGCGAATTTCGATACGCTGATATCGATTATCCGCGAGTTCTACGCCAGGATGGGGTTCGATAAGATCCGCATAAGGCCTGCATATTTCCCGTACACCGAACCGTCGCTGGAACTCGAGGTGTTCTTCAACGGAAAGTGGATGGAGCTGGGAGGCGCAGGGATATTCAGGCCCGAGGTCGTAGCTCCGTTCGGCGTGAAGCACCCCGTGCTCGCATGGGGGTTCGGATTCGAGAGGCTCGCAATGCTCAAATGGAACATCAAGGACATCCGCGAGCTCTACATCTCCGATCTGGACACCCTTAAGGGCAGCAAGGTCTTCTGATCAGTCGAAGATTATTCTGCCCCTTTTCGATTTTACAGCTTCCGCCAAATTCAGGATACTCTCTTTGCGCTCATCGTTACGACACGAACTGAGCGCTTTGCCAAGATAGCTCAGGCAGTCTTCACTGCTCCCGCGTCCGTATGCTATGCCGGCCCGAAGCATCATTATCTCGTCCAAACGGGAGACGTCCCCTGTTCCGTTGAACTTCCTTATGGTGTCGATAAGTGCTTTCTCTGCATCTTCGTAGCGTCCGAGGGTGTACAGAGACCTGCCGACAAGCATCGCCGACCGGGCAGTACCGCTTTTCGCATAGATCCTTTCGGCATCCGCAAGCGACCCTTCAGGGTCCTGTTCGATGAGTTTTGACTCGGCACGCACGATATCCGCTTCGTCCGAACCCAATTTTTCCAGCTCGGCGGCGGCTCTCTCTGCGAATTTGGCATCCCCGCATGCTATCGCGATCTTGGCGCGAACGCTCCATGATGCCAGCGGGTCCTTTGTTGAAGCGTCCAGGCCTTTTACGATATCCAAAAGGTCGTCGTTATGATTTTCCAGGAACGAGGCGGACTTGTTTACGAGCAACCGGTTCGCCTCTACGGAACGCCCGGCGGCAGAAAGGTGGTAAAGTCTTTCCTGCTCGTCCGGGATATTGTCCATCCACCAGTCGGCAGCCGTGCTGTTCCATTTCCGGACCGATTCGGCATCTACCGCATCGAGGTAGCATTTCTTGGTGTCCGGAGATATGTTTACAATGCCCTCGTGGGTGGCGGGGACCACGCCCGAATCGGTGGGCGGAAGCAGTTTTTTGTTGACCGATACGCGTATGACGCACGCCAGTCCCAGCGCGTCCCGGTCGGAAGCGCTAAGCTTATCCCACATGAGGCGCGGGTCGCATTTTCTCATGTCCAGCACGGTCTCGAACGGCACGCCGGCATCTTCGAGTTTCTTCTTCACGTGTTCCGCTTCGATCCTTCCTTCGGGTTCGAGATAGTATACCTTTCTTCTGATCCCGGAGCCTATCACATGGACCTGGTTCTCCCTTACCTTGCCGGCCTGCCTGAGCTTTTTCAATTCCAGGGAAGAGTGGGCCCTGGAGATTCCGAGAGCGGCGGCGATGCCGTCCTGGGTAAGGTCGAATGGCAGGTTGTACACCTCTTCCTCGTTTGCCATTTTGAATCGGCCGAGGTGAAGGAGTATTCTCTCACGAATTGTTGGGTTCTCCATTGTAAACGGCCGTTAATGATGATATTCCTTAAAGTCTTTTTAGTGCCAAAGTATATATTTTGTACACATTGGGGCTCACAATGAAGAGGCTCTTGGTCTGCAGCGAACCAGATATCCCCTCGTTAAACATGAGGGACTGCTTAATGGAGATTCAGGATTGGGACGAAGTCGGTTGCAGTAATGGAGCAAGGATGCTCCGCCATGGGGACACATATATGCTTTCATCCCAGCGCTGGCACGTCGATTTTGAGGACGTATTGGATGTTTCGGGCGAATTCGGGGTCGATCCCGAAATGGTCATTTTCATGTCCCGGCACTCGTCAGAAAGCGGACGCCCCGCATTGACCGTACATCCAATCGGCAACTACCACGGCAATGAGCTCGGAGGAAGACCCCGCAAGCTGGTCAGTTCTTCCCCCGGATATATGACCGATGCCCTTAGACGCATATCGAAGCTGAACGACATGGATGGCACACAAGTGACTTTCGAAGTCACGCATCACGGCCCATGGCTCGATCGACCCGCGTTCTTCATAGAGGTGGGGAGCGATATCTCACATTGGGAAAACAAACATGCAGCTTACATACTGGCACATGTGCTTGCCACAAACAAGGGCGGCGAAAATCCCGCTGTGGTCGGAGTAGGCGGAGGCCATTATGCGCCCAGGTTCACCGAAGCCGCGCTAAGCCTCAAGGCAGATTTCGGACACATGATCCCGAACTACCAGATCGATGACAGGGATGACGAGGACATAGCCAGAATTCTGCGCGAAGCGTGTGTGGCCACCGCTACCAAATCGGTTTTCCTTCACAGAAAATCCATGAAGGGAACCCAGGCGACCAGAATAAAAGACCTGGCGGCCTCGGAAGGGTTGGAGGTCGTAAGCTCATCGGACTTCGAGCCGTTGGATCAGTGAGATCTGACGACCGTACCCTTGATCTCACGGCCCAGTATTGCAGACCTGAGGTCCTTCAGATCCCTTCCGTGCACCATGAAGATGTCGATCTTATGTTCCTTGGCGATCTCCACTCCCAGAGGATCGAATATGCCGGATTTGGAAGCCCCATGCTCCCCGTAAACTAGTTCTTCGAGCCTGCAGATATCTATCTCGGAATATCTTTCGGCCCCCGGGACGGTTTTAGGATCATTCGAGTACACAGCATCCACCGATGTGGCGTTCACTATCCTGTCCGCTCTCAGTTCTCGTGCCAGCATCGAGGCGACCCCATCGGTCGTGTGACCCGGCTCGGTACCGCCCATGACAACGATCTTTCCCTTCTCGCATCGCGATGCGGCTTCTTCCACTGTCTCAGGGATGTCGGGATAGTTCCCGTATCCAAGCGCAAGGTCCAACAGTCCTGCGTTCATCCTTGTGGCACTTATGCCGAACATGTCCTGCTGGTGCATCGAACCGCCGACCTCGGACCCCGTCATGGCATAATATCTTGCGGTCTTTCCCCCTCCGCACACTACGGAGATATGTACTTCCGACGATAATTCTTTTAAAAGCGCGGCCAGCTCGGCGATGTATTTGCCATCGTTCTTTCCCGGTATAAGAATCGAACCGCCTATTGAAACAACCACTTTCTCCGTTATATCACCAATACTTATATTACGGAGGCTCACCTGACATAAAAATATTAGGTGCGTACAATGGGTGATTCGAGTACGTTGGACAGAGCTAGGTACGATTTTAAGAAGGCAATGCAGGAAATAATGCAGTATCGAGGCCGAGGAACAGAGCTTATCTCAGTGTACGTACCGGAGTCCAAACAGATATCGGATGTAATGGCTTACCTCAGAGAGGAACAGTCCCAGGCTTCGAACATAAAATCGAAGACCACCATGAAGAACGTAACAAGCGCGATCGATTCTATCGCTTCGCGTCTGAAAACCTACAAATCGCCCCCGCCCAACGGCCTCGTGATATTCTGCGGAGAAGTCCCCAGAGCGGGAGACCAGACCAAGATGGTCCAGTACACTGTGGTGCCGCCCGAGCCCATCACGTCCTTCCTTTACAGGTGCGACTCTTCGTTCTACACCGAGACCCTGGAGGCCATGCTCATAGACAATACGTCCTACGGGCTGATAACCATAGACCGAAGAGAGGCCACGATAGGCATAGTCAGCGGTTCCAGGATATCGATACTGAAGCATTTCGATTCCCTTGTTCCCAGCAAACACCATCAGGGCGGACAGTCGTCCGTCCGTTTCGAGCGTCTAATCGAGATCGCCGCCCACGAGTTCTACAAAAAGGTCGCGGACTACTGTACCGAGGCGTTCCTCGACAAGCCGGAACTCAAGGGAATAATAGTGGGAGGTCCCGGGGCCACCAAGGATTTCTTCGTCAAAGAGGAATATCTGCAGCATGAACTAAGGAAAAAAATCGTCTCCCCTCTGTTCGACACCGGAAACACGGACGAGTCGGGCATCAGGGAACTGGTCGAAATAGCCAAGGACACGATGGAAGGGATCAAGCTCACCGAAGAGAAAAAGTATGTCCAGAGGTTGCTGGACGAGATCAGGAAGCCCGATGGCGGCCTTTCAGCATACGGATACCAGGACGTCAGGGCGGCCACGGAGGCGGGCGCCGTGGACACGTTGCTGATATCAGAGGCGCTGAACAAGAGGCACATAACTCTAGAATGCCAGTTGGGGCATGTGACCAAAGAGGTCGTCGACAATTCCGAGGGCAGGCACCTGTGCAAGGAATGCGGTCAGTCCGCACAGGTCACCGAAGATAACGATCTCGTGGACGAGTTCTTCGAAATAGCGGAAGGCTTCGGAACGAGCCTTCAGATAATTTCTCCCGAATCGGAGGAGGGCGACATGCTCGTCAAGGCGTTCGGAGGAATAGCGGCGATCCTCAGATACAGACTATCATAAAGGTGTGGGAAAATGAGCATAGCAGACGATTTCAGGAACGAGGTTAACAATGCGGTGAAAAAGGCCCTGGCCGAGTCCGGTTCAGAAGCCGAGTTCATAATCGAGGTGCCGTCGATCGGAGACTCCGACCTGGCGGTACCATGCTTCACCATGGCCAAGAGCATGAAGAGGTCCCCCAAGGACATAGCAGAAAAACTGGCGGGCCTAATAGAGCCGTCCGGGACCATCAAGGCGGTCTCTGCAATCAACGGATATGTCAACTTCATTGTCGATCAAAACGTCCTCGTCACAGAAACCTTGAACGAGATACTTTCGAAAGGCGACAATTACGGAAGCCGCCCGCCGACAGGGGTGAGGGTGAACGTAGAGCACACGTCAACGAACCCCACAGGACCCATCCACGTCGGGCGTGCCAGGAACCCCATAATAGGCGATACGTTGGCCAGATGCCTCAAGATGTGCGGCAACGAGGTCACAACCGAATACTACGTGAACGACGTGGGAAAGCAGGTCGTTATCCTGACATGGGGCGTAGAGAATATTCCGAAAGGTTCCGTCGAGGAAGAGGAAAGGGACAAGACCGACCACAAGCTTGTCGCATATTACCGCAAAGCGAACAAGCTTATGGAGGAAGACCCCGCCGTCGCCGAACAGATATCGGAAATGCTCAGGAAGTTCGAGGCGGGCGACCAGGAGGTGATCGGGTCCGTAAGGCACACCGCAAAAATAATGCTGGAAGGCCTGAACCAATCTCTGGCAGGCATAAATGTCGCCCTAGACAGATATACGTGGGAATCCGACTTCATAGCCAACGGTTCTGCGGCCGGCGTAGTCTCCAGACTGAAGAGGACAGACTATGCCGGGCAGACCGAAGACGGCTCCTGGTATGTCGACCTGGCCGAATTCGGCATAAACGGCAAGAACACGAAGTTCACATTCACAAGATCCGACGGCACCACTCTGTACACGACGAGGGATATAGCGTACCACATGAGTAAATTCTCCAGGTCCGATCGTGTTATCGACGTCCTCGGGGAAGACCAGAAGCTGGGTTCCCAGCAGCTGACATACGCGCTCAGGATACTGGGATGTGTCATGGAGCCCGAACCCATGTTCTACGCTTTCGTCTCTCTTCCCGAGGGCAAGATGTCCACCAGGAAAGGTGTCGTCGTCTATCTGGACGACCTTATCGATGAGGCCGTCGATCGTGCATACCAAGAGATCAAGAGCAGACGCGACGACATGGATGAAGAGAAGATGCGCGAAATCGCACGTGTCATCGGCGTCGGGGCCATAAGATATAACGTTGTCCGGGTGCAGCCCGAGAAGCAGTTCGTCTTCACGTGGAACGAGGCGCTGAATTTTGACGGAAACAGCGGACCATACCTTCAATACGTACATGCGAGAGCGTGCAGCATGCTCCGCAAGGCAGGAGACTTCGAACGCGATATCGACGCTTCGAAACTTACGGACGAGTATGAGATCAAACTTGTCAAGGTCCTTTCGAAGTTCAGTTCGATCATCGAGGAGGCAGGCAATCAGAAACGGATTCATGTGCTCCCGGCATATGGACACGAGGTCGCCTCGGCCTTCAATCAGTTCTATGCAGCGGTACCGGTTCTGTCGTCGGGCGAATGCGCGAATGCAAGGATCACTCTTGTGGAATGCTCGAAGATAGTACTTAGAAACGTCCTGGATTGTCTCGGGATGGGCGCACCGGAGGAGATGTGATGGAGATAAGAAAGTTGAAGTTGAAGGACCTGGAAGGGGTCCGCAAGCTGGAGATCTCCTGCATCAGGGAGTACTTCAAGGATACTATCGAGAACAAATGGGAAGACCTCCCGGAAGAGTGGAAGGAGAATCTCGGAGCCAGCAGCAGGAAGCACTTCAGAGCGTATCTGGAAAGCGGGCTGAGCTTCGTCGCCGTGGAGGATGACGAGGTCATCGGATTTCTCTTTGCGCAGATGCTGCACCACATAGCGGACGCAGAAAATCTCGTATGGATCGAGAATATGGGCGTTCATCCGTATTTCAGGCGCAACGAGATAGCGTACAGGATGCTGATAGCATGTCTGAAGGAAGGCATCGTCCAGGGCGCGGAGATAGCGCACAGCACAATCCAGTCGGAAAATGCCCCGTCGATACTTCTGCACAAGAAAGCAGGATTCTTCATGGATCCCCGCCAGGTCGCTTTGATAGATCTTAAGGACCCCAAGCTCAGACTTTGAATCCGAAGGCGTTATCGGCGATGAATCTGCGTTCTTCGTCTGTAAGCTGTCCTTCGATCAGGTCCAGGCCGAGTCTATCGCGGAAAGCCGTCCTCAGAGCACCGGTCACGGTCTTTCTGGGCACAGGGCGGCCCAAACGCTCGGAGATAGATACGGTTCCGGAATAGTTCCGTTCCTTCTGAGGCCTCAGTACTTTGTCGATCAGAGGTTCCGGCTCTACGATGACGGTGCCGTGCTGTATAAGAAATCCTCTTGCACGGTACTGCGCCCCTCCGGAGATCTTCATCCCTCCTGAGAGGACGTCGTTCGGTTCCTTATATTCTGCATCCAGTCCCATAGAGCGCAACGCCGACGCCACGCATCCGCATATCTCGGAATAGGAGTCTTTCTTACTTCGGAAACAATCCTCCATGGTTATCGAGTATATGATCTGCGAAGGGCCGGTAAGTATCGTGCTTCCGCCGCTGATCCTTCTTACGGCGCGAATGCCCAAGCGTTCCAACTCGTCAAGTCTGACGTCTTTATCGAGGTCCCTGAATCTTCCCAGAGATACAGTCGTTCCGTTGCGGGAGTAAATGTGCAACGTGGACGGGGAACGTCCCTCCGAAACCTCTCTGAACACTACCGCGTCGGCGGCAGCGCCGTATTCGGGAGGGACCGTTCCGAGATCTATAAACCTCGAGCTCATTGCTTGCGCTTGCTCTGGTACTGCTTCTTCTCGGTGGTCGGGACCTTGGCCGCAACGGTCTTCTGAGACGCCTTGCCTCTTTTCTGCTCATCAAGCTCCGTGAAAGTTATGGACTTCTCGACCTTGGGTGCGTTGCGGTACTTCAGGAAGACTGCCAGGGCGATAAGCGCGACAATGGCGATTATCGCAATGTACGTCGTCCAGCCGGACCATATCGATTCATCGACGTTGATCGTGAAGTTTGCATAGTTCAGCTCGTTGTCGCTGCTGTCCGTGAGGAACTCCGCATCGTCGGATTCGCCCCAAACCGTTAGGTTCTTGGTGCCTGGGGAATCGATGGTGAAATTGAGCGTGACCTTAGTAGAGCTCCCCGCATCGACCGTTATGATCTTTTGGGCAAGCTTGGATGTGCCGTTTTCGTATGTGATATAGACCAATACGGTCGCTTGTGCGGCAGTGTTGTTCTTTATTGTGACATCGACATATCCTGCCGTCCTGGTGTCAAATCCTCCCGCAGAGATGCTGGGGGTATCGATCATGAGGCAGTTGCCTATAGGGGCGGCGTCGACATCCTCTGATTCATATAGGGACAGGACCGGCACGGCGATCAGTGCTACCAAAACGATAGCCAGTATGGTCTTTTTGCTGTTCATTTGAAAGCCTCACGTGATTATTTCTTCGATGCGCTCCTGTTCTATGGCGCGCCTGATTTCCATAGAGAGCCTCCTTCCGGTGCTCATTTCTTTCCTCCACAGGGTATTCCCGTATGGGTGTCCGACGGACATATGGACGTTCGTTCCGCCACCGATACGCGGGGCGACATCGTATATGAAGAAGTTGAGGTCTTTGTCGACACACGTCTGCAGGCAGAACGGCCCGATGACCCCGGGTTTGTAGAATTTCTGTGTGGCTTTAACGTACTTCTCGGCAAGTTCGAAGGCGTTGTCGAGCAACGACTCCCTGAGGGTGGCCGAGTTGTGGCCGCACACCGTATATTCCGGTATGATGCCCATCTCTTCAAGTTCGACCTGCTGTTTACCCGGAAGCCTAGCGTATCCGTCCAGGGAGCTTTCAAAGCGCCAGTCGACCCCGAGAAGCTCTATTTTCTCATCTCTCTCCTCAAGCGGCGAGTAGAAGAAATCCAGGTTGAAAACGGGTCCGATGATGTACTGCTCCATCCTTGCCTGCGACAGGAAATCCGCCTCTATTACTCCCTGGTGTATGAGCTCTTCGGACTTCTTTAAGAACTGGTCGTAATCTTTGACAGTGAAGAACCCTCTTTCGAGCTTCTTCACTTTGTGGTGAACTTTGACTATCGTCAAACCGTCGATATCTTCAGGTTTTTCGACCTTTTTGGGGAAGGGGAGTCCGGCCTGCTCCAGAATCCAGTAATAATCTCTTTCGTCCCCTCTTTCCTCGGATCTCAGCAGATTGCGGCTTCCGACCATCGGGACTTCAAATTTGTCTTCTATTGCATCTATGCCGCAGTAGGCGACGAGCGATCGGTTGGGGACGAAAAGTGTGTTCCTTTTCATCAGGTCCTGCTGTACATCCGGTCTCAGCACGTCGGCGAATTTTCCAAGCACGATCGTATCGTCAACGACGCCTCTTATTGCGTTGCCGCATTGGTCTCTCTGTGCTTTGAAATAATTTTTAAATGTTCTCTCTCTGCCGTTCTGGCACACCGCCACGGTCTTGAAACCCTCTGAAACCGCGCCGTCGCATGTGTCCAGTGCAGAATGGGAAGCGAGCACCCCGACCTTTGCTTGGTCCAGATCGTACCCTTCCAGGTTCCTCAATACCGTGTCCCTGTCTATCACATTAACCCTCTTCCACTCTGTAACCCGTCCCCTATAATATAATTTGTCTGACGCACGGGCGCATCATCTGAAAAGCCAAGCCTTCCATAGAAGGTAAAAATACGTAGTTAGCGGTGTAGTTGCATGGATGGAGATGTGTCATCGAGGGAGCTCTGGCTCGACACCGAAGGCATGCTGTCTGCGGGATATTTAGGCGAATTCGAAATTGCTTTTATGTTCTGTGGCACTGTCTGCATAGGCCCGTCCTGAGCATGCCCGCAAGGGGTACAAACGGTTTAGAGGAAAGCCTCTCGGAACTCCCGTCGGCCCCGGGATTCTACAGTATACCGCAATGGGTCGCATCTTCTTCTTAAATCTGGCACATTAAAAACAGATTACATTTCCGAATGAGAAAAATGACTGCAAGGTCCTTAAAGATGTTTTTTATCTCTAATATCAGAGACTATATGCAGATATTTAAACGGTTATTACACTGCAAGGCGAGTGAAATACGGGGAGCGGATTCAACCGATCATTATCATCGTGTCCGCTCTCATAGGGGTGGCACTGGGAATCTACACAGGCTTCGGAGCCTGGTCGTCCGTTTTGATACAGCCGTTCCTTATCGCAATGCTTTTCTTTGTTTTTCTATCCGTAGACATCAAAAGGTTGAAAGAATCTCTCTTAAACATCAAATTCACCTCTTCGGCCCTCATAATAAATTTTATTTGGACTCCCATTTTCGCTGTTGTCCTGGGCCTTATATTCTTCACAGACTCCATCGATATCCAGATCGGGATCCTCATGTTGCTGGTCACCCCCTGTACCGACTGGTATCTGGTGTTCACCGCAATGTCAAAAGGCAACGTCCCCTTGAGCAGCTCCATATTGCCTCTTAACCTGGTTTTGCAGATATTGCTCCTTCCGGTCTACCTTTTTCTTTTCATAGGCGAACGGATCTCCTTCGAACCATCCTCGATGCTGACAAGTCTGATTCCGATACTGGCCCTCCCCATCGTCTTCTCTATTGCATTGAAATATTTTGCCTCGAAGAACAAGGCCGCCAACTCGACAAAGAAAGCATTCGAATCCAAAAGCGATGACATCCAACTGGCATTTCTTTGTCTGGCCATTGTCGCGATGTTCGCATCGGAGAGCGGAGTTCTTGCGGAAAATATGTCGGTATTGTTAATGATGATAATTCCGATGCTGATCTTCTTTGCCGTAAATTATGCGATTTCTGTATTCATTTCGAAGGGGCTGCATTTCGGTTTCGATGACACCACGTCGCTCATATTCACGACCATGGCCAGGAATTCCCCTCTTTCTCTGGCCATCGCCGTTGCGATATTTCCTAACAATCCGCTTATATTGCTTATTTTGATCGTTGGCCCTTTGATAGAGCCACCGATACTGTCTCTTACTTCGCACCTGCGTCTTCGCCTCAGAGGAAAGACAGCTGTTTCAAGGGCCGCAGAATAAATCTTGTGAATCATGGAAGTATGTTCGGGCCCGTCATTATACGCTTAGGAATGGAATTAATAATTAGACTCCGTTGGCTTTTCGTTACAATGATCTCGAAAAAACGTTCGTTCCCCTTCACAGCTATAGTGGATCAGGATGAGATGAAGAGGGCTTTGGTCCTAAATATCGTCGACCCGGGTGTCGGCGGAGTACTGATCAGGGGAGAGAAAGGTACAGCAAAATCTACGGCCGTCAGGTCGCTGGCACATGTACTGCCCGATATAGAGTACGTCAAAGGTTGCAGGTTCCGTTGCGATCCCTCCCACCCGGAGACGCTATGCTCCGAATGCATGAGCGCACGGGAGGCAGGCGTCAGGCAGGAGACCGACAAGGGGCCGGTCAGGGTGGTAGAGCTACCGCTTAGTGCAACAGAGGACCGAATAGCAGGGACGCTGGATCTCGAGCACGTCCTACAAACGGGCAAGAAGAGATTTGAGCCCGGGGTGCTGGCACAGGCCAACCGCAACATACTCTACGTAGATGAGGTCAATCTTCTAGAGGACCACATCGTGGACCTCCTCCTGGATTCCGCCGCCATGGGCGTCAATTATGTGGAGAGGGAAGGGGTATCGTTCTCCCATCCTTCTAAATTCACGCTCATAGGATCAATGAATCCAGAGGAGGGGGAACTCAGGCCCCAGCTTTTGGACAGGTTCGGTCTGTGCGTCGACATAGTCGGAGACAAGTATGTCAGCTCCAGAGCCGAAGTGGTGATGAGGAGGCTGGAGTACGATTCGGACCCTGACGGGTTCATAGAGAAGTTCCGTGCCGAGACCGAAACGTTGCGCGAAAGAATTTCGGTCGCGAGGGACAGGTTCAAGGACGTAGAGGTCAGCCAGAATATGGTAGAGGTGGCTTCCAACATAGCGATATACTTCAAGATGGAAGGTCACAGGGCGGACATAACGATGGTTAGGGCGGCCAGGGCAAATGCGGCCTTCGAGGGCAAGGATTCGATAGACAGGGATGATTTCAGGACGGTCGCCCCTATGGTTCTGGCCCACCGTATAAAGAAAAAGCCCTTCGAGAAAAGCGGACTCGACAGAGAGGAACTGAAAGAATGCATCAGAATGTACTGACGTCTCTTCCGTTCTCCGCGGTCCGCGGAATGGACCTTGCTAAGAAGGCGCTCATGTGCGCAGCTGTGGACGACAGCATAAAAGGGGTCCTGATCAAAGGACCTTCCGGCACAGGCAAGAGCGTCCTTGTACGTGCTTTTGCGGATGTTCTGCCGAACAAGGAGATCATCAACATCCCTCAGAACACATCCGACGACCAGCTTTTCGGAGGACTAGACATCGAGAGGGCTGTGACAGAAGGCCGTGCAACGGTACTCGGGGGTATCCTAAGCCGTGCCGACGGGAACATGGCGTACATCGATAATGTAAATCTGATGGACGGCAGAACGCTGGACTCCCTTATGGAGTGTATCGAGTCCCGAACGGTAATCTTGGAAAGGGAAGGCATTTCTGCAGAGTATCCACTTGAAACATCGGTCATTGCATCAATGGACCCGGTGGAGAGGGAGCTTCCCGACAGCGTATCCGACAGGTTCGACATGTGCGTGAACATCATTCCAGAAATGGATTTTCGGAAAAGGGCAGCAATTGTAAACACAGATATCGAGCACAGGAAAGACATGGCCGCCTATTCGGAAGACTATCGTGGAAGCGATACGGAATTATTCGATGCAATACAAGGTGCCAGGCAGAAATTATCTTCGGTCATTTTGGAAAAGGACGACGTGGTGACAATCGTGAAGATCTGCAGGGACCTCAACGTACGCGGGCACCGTGCGGACATATCTGCCGCGAAGGTCTCCAGGATATTGGCCGCGCTTGACGGCAGGACTTATGTTTCCGATGAGGACATCAGCGATGCCCTGGTACTATGCCTGCCGCACAGGAGGCCCCCCGTCTTGAAGGCGGAGGAAGAAGACATAGAGGCCTTAAGGATCGTCGAAAAAGATACAGAAAAAGCGGAAGAACGCAGGGATGAAGAATCCGAATTTCTGTCAATACCCGAAGAAGAACCCGAAATACAGGTCCAGCCGGAAGAAATCGACGATTCCTGCCTGTCGGAATCTCCTGAGGTCGCTAAAACACGTTATGACGTGATATATGAAAAGGCCAAGGGCGCCCTTGACGAAATAGAGGAGTTTGAAACGTTCCGTCTGCACGAGATTGCGGGGGTCGGGATCAATAGGGTGCCGATATCGAAGAGAAACTCGGGAAGATACAGAGGATTCAAGATGCCTCGGGGAAAGACCGCCGATCCGGCCTTCGATGCAACCGTACGCGCCGCGGCACCTTATCAATCGGTCAGGGAACCGAACGGCCTCAGCATAAAGATCGAGTCCCAGGATATACGGGAGAAGATCAGGGCCCGGCGCAAATCATGTTCGTTCATCTTCGCCGTGGATGTCAGCGGGTCACTTGTAGACGGAGGGATGATGGGGATCGTTCAGAACGCGATAAGATCGATGCTCATGGAGAGCTATGTCAAGAGGGACAGGGTCGCTCTGGTGACATTCAGAGAGAGGACGGCGGAGGTCGTCGTCCCCTTCACGCGTTCCGTAGAGCTGATATGTGACACTCTGGCTCAGGCCCCGGTCGGCGGATCGACCCCTCTGGCAAGAGCGCTTATGGTGTCAAAGGACTACGCGGCGAACTACCTCAGGAAACATCCCGGCGAAAAATGCTATATCATTCTGATAACGGACGGATGCGCAACCCTCCCGGCCTTCCCGTGTGCGGACGCCGAAGGGGAACTTAAGCGTATAGCGGCCGTGATCAAGGACCCGAACATCGAATGGACGGTGATAAACTCTGGCAAGGTCTATGATGTGAGAAGAAAGGACGATGCGAGAAAGCTTGCCGGATATTTGGATGCCAGATATATCGATATAGCGGATTTGGGCGAATATTAAGCGATGACGGACGCTTATCAATCTTCGAGCGTGATCGGCAGCATTTTAGAAAAAACAGGATTCATAGTGAAAGTGGTAGCCTCGCACAGATTTACCGCAGATTACAATTATCTGGCACATTCTGATTTCGTGCCTAATGACATGGAGGGCCCGATTTTTGGCCCCGACGGCGCGAAGAAATACACACAAGGTTCGTCGAGCTCAATGAGCAAGAGGCGGTCTGATGCTGTCTTGTCCGCTTAAGCCCGGCGTCAAATGCGCCGCAACTTACGAGCTTGCATCCGCGAGCCGCTGCCTCGGCTGCCCACTGCTCGACCAATGCGACCAGGCGCCTCTCGCCTGTTTATATCGCCGCCGCAATGGAGGGGGCCCCGGGAACTTTGCAATTTCTGTCGTGGAGGCCTCTGTGTGACGAAGATTGAGGTCACATATATGTCCGAGACTGTCGACATAGGTGCCGACGCACTCGAGCGGCTATGCTCCAAGTCCTGCAACCTAAAGTTCACAATCCCACCGAACCCGCATTGGGAGATCTTCTATGAAGAGAGTTCTGCACGATCTCATCTTCCGAACGCGATACCCTTCGTCATATTAGGTGCTCTCTTGTTGATGTTCTCCTGGCGGCCAATCCTGGCGAACCCACCTACAACCCGTGGCACGACAGCAACCCCGGCCTATCGTTTGCCGAGATGAGGCCCCTCGCATCTGCGGCGATCTCCATCGATGACATGATGGGGGACGAGATTACAATCTGGTCCGACATGTTTTGCTGGGCTGATTTCCGTTTTTATGTCGATTATGCTCATCAATTTTGTGTATGTGATCGCTGTTGATTTTCTGACCCTCATGAGCATAATCGTCGCATGGGAACTTATGGCCCTGCATTCTGAGGTCTGTGAGATTCAGTAATCGTATTTGTTACGTCCACTCCGATTTTTGATTATTCCTGCAATAAATTCAACCTTAGTGTCTGGTTCGCCTCGCCCACCATGATGAATCTGGTACCCAAGATCAGGAACTTCATCGACGATCCGAAGAACCCCGGCAACCTCAACTACCTGTGGTTCAAGGATATGCCGAGGATCCGGCAGTTCATCTGGAACAAGGGCCACCGGGAGCAGCCGCATAAGTTCACTACGTGGAAGTCGTCGGCGCAGCACGGCAGCGTGATCCTCTATGTGCCGGCTACATCATGGTCTCCATCCTCTGGTGCGGTCTCTCCAGACATCATTGTTGCCTGCCATCATGTTCATTCTCGATTCAGCACATGATGCTCACGCTGTGGTATCCTCCTGGGGCCATGCGTATCTACTTACTATTCGTTGTTGGTCCCAGCCCTCCGTCGGTCGTCTCTACCACTATCGTCAGGATATGGCTGCTCTCGAACCCGGACCATGTAATCTTCTGATAGTATTGGTTGGTGCTGCTCGACATGGGTGCGAGACTCTTCACATGGAGCTCTATAGTATGCCTTCTTCATCTTCTGAATTTGCTAGTGTTCCGGAGTCGTTCGAGGACCCGATTGCATTCGTGTCGATGTCCAGTGTAGGGGTTTCATTTATGATGCGGGATATGTCCTTGTCTCCGGCATCGATCCCTTCGTTCGCGGCCTTCATCTTGCCAATCAGCCCCAGGAGTCTGGCTTCTGCCGTATTTAGGATGACGTCATATGGGATACAGAATGCTACTACTTTGCCTTGTTTTAGTGGTTCGATCAGACCTTCTTCGACTTCAGATCCCAGAATGTAGCAAAAATATTCTGGATCTCCTAAAATATGATGACTTTTAATCAAAATCCTCGCATAATCCGTGGCTTGATTGAGTTCCTTTGAGGATATTTTCGAACCACCCTTCTTGAGTTCCAATATCAGAATTCTGGAGTAGCCTCTGGACTCTCCTCCGGAATAATTGTAATCATATCTGTCCGCAGAGTAGAAGCCCAGGGAAGAATCGGGTGTGACCACGAAATCAGGTCTCTTGGAGTATTCTTTTGCTTTGATTTTCTTACCGATCATATTCATGAAGACGGTAGATATCGCCTCGTTGGATGTGAAGCTGCAAGTATCATACTCAGGACCGAAAATCCAAAGACTTCTTTCGAAGATGGGTTGTAAATGGGCAACTTCGAGAGTATCTAATGAGTTTATCAGAGATCTTAGTTTCCTAACGGTATCGATGCGCCACTCCAATTCGTTAAAGACGACCTTCATCTCCTGTATGGACCATTTGGACATGATATCCGTCAATTGATCCACGCTGTAAGAGTCTGCATTAGACATTATTTCCATCAGGGAATATTTGTTCTTAGAACCTTCCATAGTAACCAGTACGCTGACGACGTTGACCAGATCATTACCGCTCATGGTGGGGCAACGGTCGAGTATCTCCTGCATAGCTACTCCTAGATTTTCCTGGTTTATTGAGCTCATGCCCTTTATCGCCTTCAGATTCTCCTTGACGGCTTTGGCTTTCCTGTTCGACTTTATGTGTAGGACGATATCTTTAATGGATATCTCCACGAAACTCAGGATTTCATCCATCACCTTCTTGGATGCTTCGTCGGTTTTGAAGGCGCTCCAATCCGGTTCCGTATGCGTTTCCATAGGATCGGCCTCCACGACCAGAAAATAATCTCTGACCATATCCTTTCGTTCATCGAAACGATATTTCAGGCCCTTCCAGGATATGTCTCCGATTGGGCGCCCTTTGACGCGCCAGATTATACCGCTCTTCTGACTCCTGTGCTCGATCTTGCATCTTCGGACAATTATCGTCTCTCCATTCGAGAGCGTGAACTCCTCGTCCGAGACCGATTTGAAATCGTTGAATGCAATCTCCTTCCCGTTGATTGAGACAGTGAAGCCATGTGTTTTCATGAATCTAGACTTTATGATGTTGCTGACGTTTTCTGCCAAGACCAATGCAGAAGATGTGTTGTCCCAATTGCATCCGATAGTGGTTCCGTGGCCGTCTTTGTCATAAGAGTCAATGGGGGTTATCGAATAAGGGCTGTCTTTGCTGCCGGTGATCTTGACCTCGAATTTGCTACAGAGGCCGTCCTTCCAAGTTTCTACTTCATATGTATCAGAGAAGTAGAACATGCCGAATCTTCCAATGCCGTTTCTACCATATGTTTTCCTTTTCGTTCCATCATCCAGGATTACTTCGTCGCCCTGGTTGGCGGAACGACTGTAACTCGCAGTCGGCCAGATATCCATGAATTCATCATAAGTCATGCCATGGCCATTGTCAGAGATCTCAATTTTTTCTCCGAGTTTTTCCGGCCAGGTTATATTAATATTCCTGGCAGCGGCATCCCATGAGTTTGCAATCTGTTCAGTTATTGCAGCTACAGGAGAAGACATGACTTTTCCGGCATAAGCCATCATGAATCCTTTTGAGAAACTTGCCAATTTTGTCTGCTGAGGAGTCATGATTTCACCTCAGGCTCAGATTTTTCTTCTTTCGCAGGCGTCTCACCCTCAGGCACATGATCAGAGACGCCATTTATGTCAATAGATTTTGTTATATTTCGGAAAATTTCCTTTACTTGTTCCCTATATGAAATAAGAGCTTTCCTTGCAGAGTTTATTTCAGAATCCCAAAGGCCTGGTGATCGATTGTTTAAACAGTCTATTTTTTTTAAAAATGCATTCGAACAGTGCTTATCTATTTTCTCAAGTTCCTCGAGGCATTTTTCATCAAGCAGTATGAAGGGGTTCCCTCTAGTCACACTGGCTTTTTCTCCGGACGCAGCTAATTTTTTCCTTATTTCGTCAGATCCATTAAAGTTTATGGAATGTACGAGGTCTATGCAGTCCACAATGTATGCTGCATGCGCAGCATCGGCTTTCGCATATGCCTCTATCTCCAGAGGCAAGGTGATTTTAACGAGGTCTCTCTTTTTGTCAAGATTATGTTTTTCAATCATTGACTGCTCGGTGGTTCGTGCACTAAGAATCCATGAGACTATCGTGGCTACTATTGTGGCTATGGCTGAAACTATAGCTGGTATATATTCAATCAGAGACACAATTTCACCTTACCGTATGCCCCTCTTTCGAAGGTGCATCGGAGCCGTCCACATCGTCCTTCTCGGCAGCCGTCATTCTATAAGTTCTCGTCTCAAGGAATTCCATGTAATCCTTCTCCCCCTTCGATGCGGCGGCGAGCATTCTCTTGGAGTATTTGGTGTATTCCTCATCGGCTTTGGAATCGGCCATCTCCTTGCTGACTGATCCCTTCCCAGTCAGAACCTTCCTGCCGCCCATCTGCATAAGGTCGTCGAGGATTTTCACCCAATCTGACATATAGGTCGGTATGCGGTTCCTCGCCCTCATCTCGGCGAACTCCAGGAATGCGCTGACGGCTCCGTTCAGGTTCTTGAGCTCCTCTTCGGTCATGAAGTTTTTGGCCACATCCAGGTCTTTCTTCCGGGGTGCATTCCCCTCCCACGCGGTGAGGCCACAATGCTCTGTCCCGCCGTCGATGCGCTCATATCTTAGCTCTGCCGCCGTCTTACCGGATGCTGCATAGTGCAGCTTGTTCTGCACTGTGGCGAAGAATTCTCTGGAGGTCTCCGCCGATGGGTCGTAATCCGCGCTCAGGGCGTATATGTCCAGGACTTTCTTGTATAGCCTTTTCTCGGACGACCGTATGTCACGGATTCTCTCCAGGAGCTCGTCGAAGTAGTCTGTGCCGAAGTCCTTGGGATTCTTAAGCCGCCGTTCGTCCAGGGCGAAACCCTTCTGCATATATTCCGACAGGACGGAGCTGGCCCAGTTCCTGAAATGCGCCCCTATATGGTTCCTGACCCTGTAGCCTACGGCGAGGATCATCCGCAGGCTATAGTATGTGACCTGCCTGTTTATGATCCTCTCCCCTTCCATGCGCGGGACTATAGCCGTTCTGACGACGGCATCGTCCAGCTCGCCGTCCCTGAGGATGTTGCCAACGTGTTCGTTCACCGTCCTCACATTGACCTGGTAGAGCTCCGCCATGCCAGATTGGGAGAGCCATATATCGTCTTCGGAGAACACGGCCTCCACGTGGATACTACCGTCCTCCGAGTTGTACATTAGGATCCTTCCGTAGGGTGCGGGCGGAGCCCGGGCGATCATATCCTTTCTGTCCTTTTCCGTCCTTTTCGAACTATCCGGAAATTCCGGACAGTTGCTTCCATTGTTAATATTCTGGCTCATTTTCACCCTACTCCATCTCCATCCTCAGGAGACGATTCTTGACCTGCTTCGCTGCCGTCCTGTGCAGGCTCCTCGTTCTTTTTGGTTGTTTCGTCTATGGGGTCAAAACCTATATAATTCCAGATCAGTCGATTGGGCCATATCGCTTGAGTAGCGCGTTCAAAAAATACATCTGAATCCAATCCAAATAAGTTACTGTTGGCTCTGGATCCTCCGGTCTTTAGTGCATCTCCGATGCATTTTTTTAGATCCTCTCCGAGATCCTGGGTTTTCATCAGGTTTTCTATACGCAGTCTGTACTCCAGCTCCTTTTGGTGGAGTTGGAGTTTGTTCGGAGCATTATTCATATTGTATTTTTCGATGAAGAATAGATATTCCATCAACAGATTTTTGAGTTTGATCTCGTCCAACTCTTTCTGTTTTTTCAGAGCTTCATCTTCATCCAGTTTACGTTTCTTAATCTCTGCCGCCGAATCCCCTTCGCGCCTTTTCCTTTCCATCTTCCAGGCATCCCTTTGTGTATACTATGTAGCTATCAGTGTACAGCCACCACCTATGATCGAACCGATTAAGCCCGAAGCAAGCAATCCCCAATCAAGCATCGTCATCCTACCCACTCTCCATTATTGGCCTTCCGGTATCTAAATCTATGAAGTCGGAGAGCTTGATTTGCGCTTCAAAGGCTTCCCCGTATTCCCCTGCCGCCGTCTGCGAATCGTATTTGAACGATATGTTGTAGGGCCTGCCGCCTTGCGTCTTTCGGACCATCAACCTCTACTACGAGACTCAGCACGCCGTAATGGGGATCCTTTCCGCCGGCGAGCGCACAGCTCTTTCTTATGAGATTATGGAAAAGGATATCAGATGGCTTATGTACGAGGAGTTCCCGCGCCGCCGTTTCTCGTTCCACACCCAGCGTGGATATATCTTCGCATTGAATCAGATTATGCGCTTCTATGACAACAACGCCATCGCCAGGATGCGGATAAGGTGGCCGAACGACGACCGCCCGAACGTGGATTGGCTGGAGTTCGAGCAGGCAGAGCAGCTGCTCAACTATCAGGGGGATCCTTTGCAGAAGCTCGCCGTGCACCTCATGCTGTGCATGGGCCTCAGGAGAGGCGAGTGCATGGATCTTCAGAAGGATTGGATCTACAACGGGTATATCCAGGTCCTGGGGAAGGGTCGTGGCGGAGGCAAGTGGAGGCCCGTACCTTTTCATAAGGACACATACAGGCTCCTTTCGGAGTATCAGGAATACCGTCGCGGCATCATCGCCGCGGCGAAGAAGAGGCGGCCGACGACCATAGGCCCCGATAATCTGTTCATCACAAACCAGATGGGCGGCCGCATCGGGTCGTTCGCGCCTGCTGGCGACGGTTGGGACAGGAGGGTCATCGTCCCTCTTAGGGAGACCCTCGGGTTTCATTTCTCGAATCACACACTTAGGAGCACGTTCGGCCGTACGATGTACTATGTCGCAAAGGTCGACATTGTAACCTTGGCAAGAATCATGGGACACGAATCAACGGCCATGACCCTCAAATACATCGGGACCGACACCGACGAGATGTCGGCGGCAATGGCGAAATCACCGTTTTAAGGCAGAAAATATGGGGAAAAAGAGTGAAAAATATGGAAAAAAAGTACAGTGAAACGATAGAAAAAGAAGACGAGCCAGATGGTAAGTGGTAGCCTCGCGCAGATTCGAACTGCGGTCGCAGGATCCAGAATCCCGCATGATTGACCACTACACTACGAGGCTATCGTTTTCCCCCAATGCTGTTATATTTTAATAGTTTTCGTAGACTGGAAGATCAAAAGTGGGGCGGCCGCCCCTCAAAAAGTTTTACTGGACGGCCTTTTTGACTTTGGCGAATATCTCGTCTATGGGACCTTCGCCCATGATCGTAACGAGTTTTCCCTTATCTTTGTAGTAGGCGATGAGCGGGAATGTGTTGTCGCGGTAGACCTTCAGTCTGTTCTGTACCGTCGTCGCTTTGTCGTCGTCCCTCTGGTAGAGCGCCGAGCCGCACTTGTCGCAGACGCCCTCCTTTCTGGGAGGATTGGATGCCAGGTGATATACGGCGTTGCACTTGGGGCAGCTGCGCCTGTCGGTCAGCCTCGTGACCAGCTCCTCATCTTCGACATCCAGGTTGATGGCCAGGTCGATATCGATCTCCTTTCCGAGGGCGTCGGCCTGCTCTACGGTCCTGGGGAAGCCGTCGAATATGACGCCTCCCTCGACCTCGGAGATCTTTTCTTTCATGAGCCCGATGATGAGGTCGTTGGGGACCAATCCGCCGCTGTCCATGAATCCCTTGGCCTTGATACCGAGGGGCGTGCCGTTCCTTACGGCCTCGCGGAGCATGTCTCCGGTCGACAGCCTTGTGTATCCGAGCTCCGAGCCGAGCTTCTCTCCCTGTGTACCTTTTCCGGATCCCGGGGGGCCCAACAGAACAATCTTTGATTTCATGCCCCGTGCAACATCTCCTCGGATAAATCGTTTTTTGCTCGGCTCGCGCACATTTTATAAGTCAGGAGCGAAGATATGGTCTTCGGTGCACAAATGGACCGAAGAATATTAGACAAGATCGAGAAAGTTGTAGGTAAGGATGGTTACTCCACAGATTCAGCCGTCCTTTACATCTATGGATTCGATGCTTCGATCTATCACCACACTCCCGATGTGGTAATACAGCCCAGGACGACCGAGCAAGTCTCCGAGATAATGAAGATCGCCAACGAGGAGAAGATACCTGTTACTCCGAGGGGCGGAGGCACAGGCCTCTGCGGTTCGGCGGTCCCTCTGAAAGGCGGAATCGTTTTGGCTATGCAGAAGATGGACAAAATAAAGAACGTCAGCGTGGCAGACCTGTGGGTCGATGTCGAGGCAGGAGCTGTCTACGACGATCTTAATAAAGAGCTCTCGAAGTACGGTTTCTTCTTCCCGCCGACCCCCGGTTCCGCCGAGGCGTGCACCATAGGCGGCATGGTCGCCAACAACGCATCGGGAATGAGGGCCGTAAAATACGGGGCGACAAGGGATTTCGTGCTGGGTCTAACGTTCGTAAAGGCGGACGGCGAAATAGTACGCGCCGGAACAAGGACCATCAAGGACTCATCAGGCTACCAGCTGGCACGTCTCCTCTGCGGTTCCGAAGGTCAGCTAGGTGTGATAACCGAGGTAACTCTCAAGCTGACCACCAAGCCGAAGAAGTCCGCTTCGTGCATATGTGCGTTCGACGATGTCGCATCCGCAGGAAAGTGCATAACGGACCTCATCGCCAAACCGCTCATACCCGCATCCTGCGAGCTGATGGATTCGCTCGCTGTTTTCGCGGTCAACAAGGCGCGCGGCAACCCGTTGCCCGACTGCAACTCGCTCATAATCGTAGAAGTGGACGGGGAGACCGACGAGGTGGTCGACCGCGACCTCAAGATAGTCGCCGATGTCGCAAAGGCGAACAACGCGGCCATCGTATTGCCCTCGAAGGACAAGACCGAGATCGCGAGATGGACAGACGCCAGAAAATCGGTGATGACGTCACTTTCCGTCCTTAAGCCCGGATATGTATCGGTATCGCTGGCCGACGACATGGGCGTACCGGTATCCAAAGTACCGGAGGCTGTAGAGGCCTTCTCGCAGATAGCCGACAAGTACAAAGTGACGATCGCAACGTACGGCCACGCTTCCGACGGCAACCTGCACACCAAGATGATGCTCGACCCCTATGTCAGGGACGAATGGGAGCGCGGGATCGCCGCTGTCACCGAAATATTCGAAAAGTGCATAGAGCTCGGAGGCACGGTCTCCGGAGAGCACGGGATAGGCATCGCAAAAGCGCTTGATTTCATCAAGGAGAGAGGCTCCAACATCAAGACGTACAGGGAGATCAAGAGAGCTATGGACCCCCATAACATCCTAAATCCCGGAAAGACCTTTGATTACGAAGGCGACCCCCTGAGCGGTCTGAGATATCCGTGCAAAGAGTGCCAGTGAAACCCAGCGGGAAAACCCCGCGATCCCTTTTTTAAAAGATCAGGAATACGAGGGCAACCTCTGCCGCACCGGCGGCCATCATGGCGACCCACACGGCAGGGCTCCATTTTACTATCTTAGAGCCGTCCAGGGGAGGGAACGGTATCATGTTGAACACGGCGAGTATCGCGTTAAGGTATGCTATCATGCTGAAAAGTTCGAATGCGAACCCTGTCGTAAAGTGACAGCAGACTATCGCGACCGCTCCGATGACTATGTTGACGATCGGCCCTGCCGCGCTGATCTTCCCGTTCTCGCTTTCGCTTATGCGGCCGTTTATGTATACTGCGCCCGGCGCGGCTATCAGGAATCCGAGGAATGATATGGCCACAGAGAACATAAGTCCCGAAACCGACATCCTGTATTCGGACCATGCCCCGTACTTCTGGGCCAGGAATTTGTGTCCCAGCTCATGCGGGATGAAGCTTACCGTCACGAGTATCAGGCAAAGCACGAAGTAACCTGCAAAGGCGAGGGCAGTATCGCCTTCGTCCCATATTCCCGACATCATCACCAGTGTGAACGCAAGGGACAGTACAAGCACAGAGATCAGGATGTCTCTGATCTCATGGCGGCTGAACCTCGTTCCACCGAATCCGGGAGTTATGTTGGTCGCTCCGTATATATCTGCCATATTCGGCGCATTCGTATTATTGTTTATAAAGATGAAGTCCGCTTTAGGCACAGAGGGAAATACAGTGCTACCGATAAACGCCGCGAAGGAGAAGGTAAGCCTGTGAACGACAATGAACGTTTCCGCAAAGGCCCCGGAGGACAGTTCAACAGGGGGGCGGCTCCAGCGTACGGCGGTCAGAGGGAGCCTACAAAAAACGTTGCTAACGGAAAAGAGGTCCGCCGTTGGTGCGACAGCTGCGGGACATTGCTATTGGGAGACGCATGCTCCCGTTGCGGCTCTGCGGGACGCGAGTTCGAGATCAACAGTCCGGGAGACATACGCCCGTGTTTTGGCGAATCAAGAGATATGATCATAAACCTCTTCAAAGAGACATTGGGAACATCTGAGCCGCTGGACGGCAAAGCGATCTTCCTGAACAAGGTGCCCGGTGAGGACAGGACCGATGAAATCATCGCACACGGCGCGGTGCTGGGCATAGTAAGGTTCGACATGCGGCTGAACAGACTGGTATTGGAACTAAGGCAGCCCGGTGCGGACTTTTTCGTGGACGTCGCGACCGAGAATGTGATAACATTTGCGGGATTATCGGGTCATCTCAAGGGCAAGAACATTCCCGGGTCCAATGTAAACGAGGTACTTGGAAATTTTTCCGAAGGAGATACGGTCATAGTAAGGAAGGGCAGCAAGGTGGGGCCCGGCATAGCCTTAGTCACAAGCGATGAGATCGAATATGCAGAAAAGGCAGTAAAGATCCGCGACCTGAATCCCGACTTCGAAAGACCCAGATCGCCCGATTCAGACATCAGGGAATTCATAGAGGCCAATTCGGCCCATATGAAGGGACTCACTTCCGTCGCTGTTTCTGAAATCAGAGAATCGATCAAAGGCAACAAACTTCCGGTAACCGTTTCGTTCTCCGGCGGTAAGGATTCCCTGGTCGTATGCTCTCTTACCGAGAAGGCGCTGAAAAAGAAACCTATCTTGCTTTTCATAAATACGGGACTCGAGTTTCCAGAGACCGTTACTTACGTCGAAGAGTTCGCATCGGAAGGAGGTTACGACCTCCGCATCGCGGAAGCGGGGAGCGCTTTCAAGGACAATGTCGATTCCTTCGGTCCTCCCGCTAAGGACTTCAGATGGTGCTGCAAGGTGTGCAAGCTCGGTCCGATAACGGAATTGATCGAGAAGGATTTTCCAGGGGGAACCTTGACGGTAGAGGGGAACAGGGCCCTGGAGTCATTCTCCCGTTCACGTACAACGCTCATCACAAAGAATCCGTTCGTGCCAAACCAGACGAACATCAATCCTATACGCTCATGGCGTTCGGCAGAGGTATGGTGCCACATATGGGGCGAGGGTCTGAAGTTCAACCCTCTGTACGCCAAAGATTTCGAGAGAATAGGATGCTATCTATGTGCATCGTGTCTTTCCAGCGAGTGGAGGAACACAGGCAGGATACATCCCGACATGTATGATGAATGGGAGGACTTTCTTCACAAGTACGCGAAAGAACGCGGACTTCCCCCCGAGTATGTGGACATGGGATTCTGGAGATGGAAATCCCTTCCCCCGAAGATGGTACTTCTGGCAGACCAGCTGAACCTCCGCCTGAAACCCGGGTCGACGTCAGGCATATCGATGAAGATGCTAAAAGGCGCTTCGGTATGCGAGGCAGGAGGTTTTTCAGCCGAAGCTGTGGTGATGCTTCCCAGGAACCGCGATTTCTCTTATGTGGCGGACGCCCTGAGGACAGTGGGCGATGTGAAGTACTCGCCGGAGTTCGAAATCGCCGTAGTAAGGGCCCAGAAGGGTACGGCGAAGGTATTCGGCGGCGGCCAGGTTTCTGTCACAGCCACGACACAGAAGAATGCTGAATATCTCTTTGAAAAAACAGTAAAGGCCGTGGTCAGGGCCATGATGTGCACCTCCTGCGGAATATGTGCCAAGAGCTGCCACAAGAAGGCGATCACCATCGCCGGCGGAATGCGCGTAGACCCCAACAAGTGTATTTCGTGCGGTTCCTGCGAGAGTTCCTGTATGGTCATCCATTACTATGACCGTTTGGTTGGAAAAGAAGAGGCCCAGAAGAGGTCGGGCTCCCGCATGCTCGAACGTGCTAAGAGTTATAAGTGAAGATTATATAATCGCGGCATGGAGCTGACCTTCGGGCTGGCGGCAGTGATAGGCATAGCACCTGCCATGATAATGATGTATGCGGTACTCAGAAAGTACACATATCCAGCTGTCAAAAATCCTTTTTTCAGCGACCCCACTTTCTTCATGCTTTTCGTGGTGGGCCTCATAGCAGGAACTGTTCTGTTCTCGGTCTACACATATTTCTGGGGGAACGTGGTGATCAATGCGATAATGTTCTCGCTCCTGGAATGTCTGATCCTTCTGGTGGTTCTCAATCTAAAAAAGTTCCACGGCAAGTCGGATACCGTGTTCTACGGTTACGGACTCGGGCTC
Source organism: Methanomassiliicoccaceae archaeon (assembly GCA_034928305.1). Taxonomy (NCBI): domain Archaea; kingdom Methanobacteriati; phylum Thermoplasmatota; class Thermoplasmata; order Methanomassiliicoccales; family Methanomassiliicoccaceae; species Methanomassiliicoccaceae archaeon. Next base: position 161,634 of record JAYFOZ010000001.1, read on the forward strand.
GGACTCGGGGCGACCATGTCGATGGGCATGACCTATTATCTGCTGGAGCTGGCAGGCTCCATCGATGCCCCCGGCATTGTGATATTGATTATAATGGCCGTATCTAAGACGATGGTCCTCGGGGCCGCGGGCCTGACGGTCGGCGAGGCCGTAGCCAAGACAAGGATAGCGGAATTCACGGCCCAGGCGGTGCTGGTGAACATGGTCTTCCAACTGGTGCTCGTGCCCTGGTTTATGTACTCAGAGGGATTCGGAGCATATCTGGCACTTGCAATGAGCCTTGTCATAGCGGCCGCCTATTTCTACAAGACGGCGTTCGTCAGCCTGCCCAACGTAGTGCGGGAAGTGCTCAGGCAGGAAGGTAAAAAGAGGGACGACATACCAAGATGATCATATTTTGTATCTTCCGGGCTCGGCCTCGAAAACAATGCAAAGCTCGATCATGCCCTTCAAGATTTTCTCAGGGTCGCGGCCTTCGACCTTACGTACATCATCTATGGTGAATGTTCCATATATTTTGGTAAGCCCTTGTGCCAGCAGTTCCATTTTCTGCTCTGCGTCAGAGCATCCTTCGTACTTGTACTCAAGTGTGGAGAGGGGGTCGGCCTCTTCGATGCGCTTCCTGACCTCGGGGTCTCGGGGAGGTGCCTCGAATCCTGTTAGGCGGGCCAGAGCGTCCCTCGCTGCTTTTGGATCGACGTCGCTGTAAAGCACCCTGGCACTTTCGTTATTGATGGATTTTCCACAATAGGGGCAATCTGAGGTCTCGGAAGAAAGATCTATTACTCTGAGGTTTCCGCAGGAGCACGGGGTAACTGCGTAATTTTTCATCTGTACTCCGTGAATACAAGCGCCGCGATGCAACATCCATAGTTGTCTGTAGGGATCTTAAGCTCCTGGGTCGCGAACGCGATCTCTCCCAGCTCGACCTCTCTGATACGCCCCATCTCCTTCATCTTCCATCTTAGGTCTTCCCTCAGAGAATCCTCGGACCCGTGGAGATGTCCTTCTGCGACATATCCGCCCATGCCGTCCAGGCGCAAAGCGTAAGCAATTCCCGCCGAAATCGTCTCGCCCTCAGATCCCCTCATCTGTGCCAGAACACAGTGGGTGACCGCCCCCATGGGCATTTCCTTTCTATCTGTCAGCACCGAACCGATGGGTATGACCGAAGAAACGGAAACGAGGTTCTGCTCTCCGATGCCCGCAGTGATCAGCGCGCGGTCGAAAGCATTCAGCGCCGAAACGGAGCTGACGGCCGAGCTCGACGTCACAAAGAATTCTGACGGTATCAGATACATGTTTTGCACCAAAGAGGAATTCGAATATAACGGTTACCCGTAGATGTGTTGGTCCTGAGGGAGGGCCTTGGGAGCGTCCGACTCGTTCTGGGCGCGTATCCTTCTGTCCAGCTCCTCTGCCTCCTGCACCAGGGGAGAAGTGTCCATATCCTTCAGCTCTGGGATGACCTTTGCAAGCTGGTCCAGCACGCCGGCGGCAGCCCGTGGGTCGGGAAGTTTGGGGTCCGCGGGGCACAGTAAAGTTATGATGTCCATGCCGCGTTCTTTCCCTTCGAAGAGCATTATCCCGGTGAGCCCTTTTATCATGCCCGTCTCCAAAGCTTCCACTCCGAACGACCTGATCATCGTTCTGGCTTCGGGGGTGCTCCCGCATGCGTACATAACGTCGTCTTTGCAGTAGCGAGGTATGCCCTCGAGGCAGATCACCTTCTTCACCCCGTAGTCTCTGAACATGTTCAGAAGCTCGTTCGTCAGTGTATAGCACTGGGTGATGTTAGGGGCGATCTCCGAGGTCACAACCATAAGGTCGCTGCAGTCTTTGCTGTCTTCTTTTCTGCAGAGTCCGTGCACGCGGATGGGAGGGTACGGCTCGCCGTCGATAAGGATGCAGTAAGGGCTGACGTCGTCCGATGACATTCCCCTGAGTATAGGCATCTTCAGTTCTCTCACGATGTAGCTGGTCACGATCGAGCCGACAAGGCCCACCGTGGGAAAACCGACGATCGCTATGGCGTCGTTGAGCCTGCCGTCGTCGTACCTGAATACCTTAAAATCGGACATGGAACGTAATTAGCACTATTCTATTAATCTGTTCCACGGTTACGGGGCAATGAAAGGAATATCTGAATCGAGGACGGATGCCGCAGTCCCGGTAATAACCGACAGTATACCGGGATGCCGCAGCGCGGGCTATCTGGTAGCCGTCCGGACGGGGTCCAGGGACGAGGACAAGAACGTTATGGGCATATCCCATCTTTTAGAGCATGTGGTCTTCAGGAGCACCGAGACCCGTTCGTCATATCAGATGGCAAAGGAGATGGAGGGCGCGGGAGGCATGCTCAATGCGTTCACAGGCAAAGAGGTCACAGGTTTCTTCGGCCTCACCATAAGCGAGACCGCCGATGTGGCCAGGGAAATGGTATCAGATATAGTCGCCAATCCGCTGATCGGGCACGAAGATACCGAACTGGAGAAAAAGATCGTTTTACAGGAGCTCAGCATGGTGAAGAACGATCCCGGGACGTACATATTCGATCTGTTCGACGAGACGATATGGAAAGGGCACAAGCTCTCGCAAGGAGAGGGAGGCAAAGAGAAGATCGTCGAGGAGCTGACGTCCGAAGACCTCCGTACCTACTATGAAGACAGATACGGCAGGCCGAATCTCGCCGTATTCGCGGTGGGCAACGTCAGCGAGGAGGAATCGGTCAGATGGGCGTCCGAAAAGTTCGACGATATGGCGGCCGCGACCGCCCCTAAGCGCACGCCGCCGCCGGTCCCGAAACCGAAATACAGGTTCGTGTCCAACAGGGCCGACCACTACCAGGTGGCGCTGGGATTCCCGTCTTGCAGGTCCCCTGCCGACGATCTACGCTATCCGTTCAGGATGTTGTCGTCCGTGCTCGGCGCAGGCACATCGTCAAGGCTCTTTCAGGAGGTCAGGGAGAAGAATGCCCTCGTGTATTCCGTCTTCTCGTCCGTCGCCCAGAGCACCGACGCCTCCTACATGGGCATTTACATGTCGTCTACGGCCGAGAACGTTGAAAATTCCATCGATGCCGTTGCCAAAGTTCTGCGCAAGTTCCTGAACGAGGGACTGGAGGACGGTGAGCTGGAGCGCACCAAGAGGCTCTTGAAGGGAGAGATAATCAGGTCCCAGGAATCGACCGGCCGCAGATTGACCAGCGCCGCCAAGGAGTATATGCTGTCCGGTGGGCTGTATTCCCTGGAGGACACCATATCGAAGATAGATGCGGTGACAGAAGAGGACGTCATGAAGGCGGCCGGAGAGATAATCCGTCCCGAAACGCTCAACGCGGTGATACTTGGTAAGAGCAACAAAAAACTCAAGGAAATGGACATCTGCGGACTGGAGTTCTGATCAGCCTTTACGGAACTCGGAGATCAGGTGCAGGACGGCGCTCACCGCGCTGGGTATTGCGGCCTCCACGTCCGGCGTCATGCTCTCGCTGACCGTCTGTATGTCGCAGGCCTCAACGGCAACGTACTTCACGGACTCGGGCATCATATCGGGGTCCATCTGCCTGCCGATGGCTATCGCCGTGGCGAGATTGACGTCATGGGCGGATGCGGGCACCACGGTGTGATCGAAGTGCTCGGGGTCGAATATCATAACGGTCCCGGGGGGGACGTTGCCTGTAAGAATACTGTCGACGATAATGGCAAAACGGAACCCGCTGATCACGGGAAGTATGTCGAGGCCCCCTATCGCCTCTTGCCTGGTCTCGATGTCGGAGATGCCCAGGTCTCCCACGTGCTCAGCTATTTTCAGCCCTACGGCGTCGTCGCTCATGATAGGGCTTCCGAGGCCGACCACGATCGTAGCATCTTTGAGTTTCTCGGACATCCGTACAGGGAACCGTGTCAGACATTATTACCGTTCCGCAACGTCCGTAAGGGTTAATACCGCCGAACAACTGATACATCCGTGGACATCAGGACCGAAACGTACCAGGTCATCAATGGGAAAACCGTCACCAACAGGCAGCTCGAGGTTCTTTCCGCCGTACTTAGGTCGGGAAGCATGACCGCCGCCGCCGCCGAGCTCGGAATATCCGTGCCCGTGGTCCACAAGTATGTATCTCAGGTGGAGGCCGCCGCCGGTATCCCGGTAACGGTCTCTACGCCGTCGGGAACGAGATTGACCGCGGCGGGCAGAGAAATATTGGATAAGCACCAGGCGACCACGCTCCGGTGCCGTGACGAACGCCGTTTCACGATATGCTGCAGCCCCGTGACCGAGGACCTTATGATGTCTGTCATGTCGGCCCTCAAGCTCACCGACGCAGAACTGATAATATCCGACGACGAGAACAATCTCAGAATGATGAAGGAACACACTGCCGACTACGCTGTCCTAGACGATCCGATGTTCCTCTTCGAAGCCGAGGAATTCGAGTGGACGGAGGTCGGTTTCATGGGCATGGTGATGGTGGACAACGGGCCGTCGTTCATACGTTACCGCTACGGCGCCCAGCGGGTGGCGTACATGTATTTGGATTCTGAGGACAGGGAATACACGATCGATTCCGTGACATATTCTCTTCCCGAGCTTCTCGGCTCCAACAAGAGCTTCTTTATCGACGAGTTCCTGTTGGTCAGAAAAGGACTGAGGCTCAAGAGTGCCGTGGACCCGAAGATGCTCAGGCATACCATCAACGCCATATACCGCACCGACAACCGCACAATTTCAAAACTTAACAAGACCCTTCTTTCAAGACATATAGAGTGATGGTTTAACCAAAAGGCTAATGCTCTTTGATTCGGGACGTGCGCTATTAAATATAATCAAGATAGTCCAACCCAAAGGTAGTACTCATGGTAACACCAAATGTAGATTTTGCAAGAGAGATCGCAGACGCCGGTGGCGCTGAGGTCAAAATGTGCTTCCAGTGCGGTACCTGCACTGCCAGCTGCCCCTCCGGAAGACAGACCTCTTACAGAGTAAGAAAACTCATGAGGCAGGCACAGCTCGGACTGAAGGAACAGATTTTCGAAGGAGAGGACCTTTGGGACTGCACCACATGCTATGCATGCGAAGAGAGGTGCCCCCGTACCGTTCCTATTGTTGACATAATAATTACCCTCAGGAACATGGCCGTCGCAGAAGGTCACATGTACGAGAACCACAAGAAGACCGCGCAATCCCTTTATTCGATCGGTCACACCGTCAGCATCAATGACAAGGTGAGGGAACAGAGGAAGGCGCTCGGACTGTCCGCAGAGCCTCCCACAGTGATTGCCAACCCCGCGGCAATGGACCAGCTCAAGAAAATACTGGCCGCAGCAGGCTTCGACAAGATAGTGGAGTGATATAAATGGCAAAATACGCTTTCTTCCTGGGATGCATCGCGCCTCTCAGATACCCCGGAATTGAGAAGTCAACGAGAGTAGTGTGCGAATCCCTCGGGATCGAGCTCGTCGACCTGACCGATGCAAGCTGCTGCCCGGCCCCCGGTGTAATAAGGGCCTTCAGCAGAAAGGCATGGCTCGCCGCCGCCGCAAGGAACCTTGCGCTCGCCGAGAAGATGGAACTCGACATCGTCACAATATGCAACGGATGTTTCGGGTCCCTGTTCGACGCGGCCCATGAGCTCAACAATCATCCTGAGAAGCTCGCCGAGGTCAACGAGATCCTCTCCGAAATCGGAATGGAGTACAAGGGGACCACCAAGGTCCGCCACTTCGCAGAGGTCCTTTACAACGATGTCGGCATAGAGAAGCTCAAAGCGAGCATCACGAACCCCATCGACTACAAGGTAGCGACCTTCTACGGTTGCCACTTCCTGAAGCCCAGCAAGCACAAGGCGATCGACGACCCCGAGGACGCACACGTTCTCGACGAACTCGTCGAGGCGACCGGAGCACAGAGCATGCCCAGAAGGCAGAAGATGATGTGCTGCGGAGCCGGAGGAGGAGTAAGGTCCGCGCTCGGCGACGTCGCTATGAAGCTCACCAAGCAGAACCTCGACAACATGGTCGAAGGCGGCGCGGAGTACATCGTGGACATCTGCCCGTTCTGCCACCTGCAGTTCGACACAGGAGAGGGAGAGCTCGGATTCAAGCTTCCGGTGCTCCACCTGTCCCAACTGTACGGCATAGCTATGGGCATGAACGCCAAGGACCTCGGTCTCGAAGCGCACAAAGTGCCCGTGACGCTCTGAAACCTTTCAAAGGGGCATTCGCCCCTTTTTCTATTTTTTTACGTCTTTGACGAGCCCGCCGGCCGGCAATGTTAATATATGAGCGGTATCAACCATTCTGTAAAAATATGATACACAAAGGGCAATCAAAAATATGCTGGCTATGCAATATTATCTACTAAGTTTTGATAAATACCTTCCACATAGATTTTAATAGGAATATCGAATCACTCCTTTCATTACAATCCTTGGAGAATTCTAATGGCAGCAGGTAAGAAAGGAAGTTCAAGCCGCAAGGTGAAGGACAAGTGGAAGGCGAAGGAATGGTATAAGGTACGTGCTCCCCGCATGTTCAACGAGGTCGAGATCGGAGACACTCCGTCCGCAGACCCTGAATACCTTATCGGAAGGACGTCCGAGGTCACGGTTCAGGACCTTACCGGGGACTTCTCGAAGATGCACATAAAGCTGAAATTCAAGATCACCGAGGTCGATGGATATGACGCCAAAACGGTGTTCACGGGCCAGGACCTCACCGTGGATTACGTCAGGAGACTGACCCGCAGAAAGAAGACCAAGACCGACCACGTAGTGGACATCGTTACGAAGGACGGCTTCGGAATGAGGATAAAGACCATGAGCATCGCCGACAACCGCATCCAGACCTCCCAGGAGGAGGCCATGAGGCGTATCATCGGAGAGACCATAGTCCAGATGGGCAAAGAAATGACCATCGCCGACATAATCAAATCCGTCATCTCGGGCGACATGGCAAAGACTGTCGCGAGGGCCTGCCGCGTCGTCATCCCCATCAAGAGGATCGAGATACGCAAGTCCGAAGTGACATCGCGCGGAAACGAGGAACCCGGATCCATAATCGAGGCACAGCCTGCTGAGGAAGAGGAACCCGAGTCTCCGGACACGAAAGCAGCCGAGGCAGAAGAGCCAGAGGTCGCTTGAGCTGAGTGAGGCCCCCTTAAAAAGGGGGCCCACAAAACTACTTATATACTAATCTAATTGACGGACAAACCAATTAATGCCGAGGTGGCTCAGCCTGGTGGAGCGTCGGACTCATAGGGTTCTGGTCAACAGACCTCTTCCAGGGAAATCCGAAGGTCATGGGTTCGAACCCCATCCTCGGCACCCTACCTAAAATTGTGCCAGATTTTGGATTTTTCTACACCATGCTATCGAATTCCAAAGTTCCATTCCGGTGTACTTTCTGGCAGTAATCCAATCAACCATTGTGTTTTCTCTAACCTTTTATACACTACAGGCGTTGGAGAATGCATGAGGATCATAATCTACACCGGCAAAGGCGGAGTCGGAAAGACCTCTGTATCTGCCGCTACCGCTCGCAGGCTGGCCCATAAAGGGTACAGGACGGTAATAATGAGCACGGACTCGGCTCATTCGCTCGGCGACTCCCTGGGGGTCGAACTCCCCCCTTATGTCCTGAACATCGAGAAAAACCTGGACGCCCTTGAGGTGGACATCATCCATGAGATGAACACAAAATGGTCCGAGATCAGCAATTATATCTCGGCATTCATGCTCTCGCAGGGACTTGGCGACATAACGGCAGAAGAGATGGCGATAATACCCGGGATGGAGATGGTCGCAGCCCTGTTCTATGTGTTGCAGTTCAAGGAAGAGGATTCTTACGACGTAGTCATAATGGACACGGCACCCACCGGCGAGACCCTGAGGCTCCTGAGCTTTCCGGATATATCAAACTGGTACATCGACAGGATGTACTCATTGCTAAAGAGGGTCGTATCCATAGCCAGAGTGACAGTGTCGAGGGTCATCGACCTTCCTCTTCCGAACAAGGAAGTCATGGATAGCATAGAAGACATCAAGGTCAAGATGTCAAAAGTGAAGTATCTGCTGGAGGACCCGGAAGTGACGACCATACGCCTGGTCCTCAATCCCGAGCACATGGTGATAAACGAGACCATGCGCGCTTACACATACATATGTCTTTACAATAAAACGGTGGAGTGCCTGATAGTTAACAAAGTGTATCCGAAAGAGGGGATGGAGGACGGATACTTCAAGGACAGGCTCGCTGAGCAGGAGAAGTACATGAAAGAGATACATCACGCCTTCGATCCGCTGAAGATGATGTATGCCTACCAGATGCCCACCGAACTCCGCGGGCCGGCAGGTTTGGATCACATGGCCGATATGATATTCGGGGATTCGGACCCCTCCGAGATATATGCCACTGAGAGCCCGATGCGCTTCGAGACGGTGGACGGGACGGACCATCTGATAATCAAGATGCCGTTCGTGAAGAAAGACAGAGTGGAACTGTTCAAGGGCGGAGGCGACGCCCTCATCATCCATGTGGGGAGCCAGAAGAGGACCATAACGTTGCCGCTGACGCTGAAGAACGCGGAGGTAATAGGGGCCGAGCTCAAGGGCGGGGAGCTCACAGTTAAGCTAAAACGGCAGAACGCCGATAACAGAGCAAGGTGACAAGATGGGCGAAGACGGAAAGGAAGACAAAAGCAGCTCTAGATCGGACATGGAGGATTTCTTCTACAAGAACAGGGAGTTCATCGAGGCCCTGATCGAAAAGGAGAGGAAGGCAGCCGAGAGCATGTACGAAGAAAAAATAGACAGCGCCCGCCAGCATGCAGACAAGGCCAAGAGGGGCGCCGAAGATACGGTCAGACAGCTCTATAAGGTAGCAATGGACCCAGAGATACAAGGTCACTTCATGACGGCCGGATTCGAGATGATGATGGGGATCAACGCCGCCCTCAGGGCCATGCCGGTACCGGACTTCATAAAGGAAGAAAAGGAAGGGCCGAAATCGGAGGAGCCCGCTGCGGAAGAGAGCAAGCCCAAGAGTAAGCCGAAGGCGGAGTCTAAATCCATAGCCATCGACGCCCCCGACGAGGTCCCCAAGACCGTCACCCGGAGAAGGAAGAAGCCTGCGAGCGAAGAGCAAGATGGATCTTGAATTCGGCCGCACAGCGGTCAGAGCGGCGAGGCAGGCTGCCGAAGCAGAGGCCGAAGGCAGATCGGAAGACATCGAGTTTCCTAAAGGATTCAGTCATCGTTCCGGTGCTTTCGTGACCATATCCGAATATCCTTCGGGGGACCTGAGGGGATGCATAGGATATCCGGAGCCCGTGCTCCCGCTGGGAGAGGCCATCGTTTCGGCGGCGCGCTCGGCGTGCCACGACCCCAGGTTCCTGCCGCTGACATACAAAGAAGCGTCAGAGGATGTCTTTGAAGTTACGATACTGACGCCGCCGGAACGCATGACATTCTCTTCGGCCGAAGACCTTCTGAACAAGATCCGGATCGGACGCGACGGCCTGATAATATCGTATATGGGGCGCCGCGGTCTGCTGCTCCCGCAGGTCCCTGCCGAATGGGGCTGGAGCAAGGAGGAGTATTTATCTCACTTGTCGATGAAGGCCGGTCTGCCTTCGGACACTTGGAAGAAGAAAGGCGTCGCCATCGACAGGTTCGAAGGCGAGATATTCGCCGAGGAATCGCCCAAAGGCGAAGTAATAAGGAAATGAGGCCATGGGACCGGAGCTAGTTATTGCAGGAAGAGCGCTCATCGGCGGAGAGCTGAAGGAAACCGAGATCGGTATCACCGACGGGAAAATAGTATTCGTCGGGCCTAAGGCCGATAGGGGCGGCGACCGAATAGACATCGGAACGAGCCGCATAGTTCTCCCGGGAGGCATCGACCCCCACGTACATTTCAGAGACCCGGGGATGACCCAGAAGGAAGATTTCGGAACAGGTTCGACTTCGGCCATCTGCGGAGGCATAACATGCGTGCTGGACATGCCGAACACAAAACCTCCGGCCATGGACATCGAGTCCATCAGGGACAAGAAGGCACGTCTTAGAAGACGTTCCTACTGTGATTACGGACTTTTCGGCGCGATTACGAAGAACCGCTCACCGGCCAAGATCGCGCCGCTTGTAGCAGGGTTTAAACTGTTCATGGGATCGACCACAGGAGATATCCTTACAAATAACGATTCGGTGATAGCCAGAGCTTCAAAGGACATAATCGGTTCCGGAAAAGTTCTGAGCGTACACGCCGAAGACAACAATTTTTTGCTGCACGAACCCGAGTACGACTGCATGGACCATCTGAGAAACCGCCCCGCGGCCGCCGAGATGAACGCGATCGGGCGTCTCTCCCCCTACAAGGGCATGAAGATCAACATATGCCACATCACGACCGCCGAGTCTCTGGCGCTGGCATCTTCTCTGGGCTTCACGACCGAGGTTACAATGCATCATCTAATGTTCGATGCCGGCAGAGGGAAGAGCACGCAATTCAAGGTAAATCCCCCGCTGAGGGATATCAAGACCAGGGAGTCCCTATACAAATCATTCGAGGAAGGTTCCATTACGATGATCGGAAGCGACCATGCCCCGCATACTGCAGATGAAAAGAGCCAGGAGTTCGATTACGCACCGAGCGGCATCCCTGGCATAGAGACGACGATGCCGATAATGATGCACATGGTACGCATGGGGACTATATCGCTTCAGCGTGTGGCGGAGATGTGCTCTGCTGCGCCTGCAAGGGTATTCGGAATGAACAAGGGGGCCATCGAGGTCGGAAAAGATGCAGATCTTTCCATATTCGACCTCCGTAATTCCGAACAGATCAGTGTTATGAAGATGCATAGCAAGGCGGGCTATACCCCGTACGACGGATGGAGCGCCGTATTTCCGAACATGGTGCTGCTGAGGGGAGAGGTCCAGTTGCAGGACGGGGAGTTCTGCGGAGAAGCAATGGGAGAGGACATAATTGGTTGATTTCAACGTTGATTATTCAGAGGTAAGAGGCAAGTTTATCGAATGTCCCCCGCAGTGCGGGATGTGCTGCCTCTGTCAGCCCGAGGTTCTTTCCGAAGAGAAGGACTTCTTCAAGAGCAAATATCCGGAAAGCCTGGTTAAGACGCGGCCTCCGGATTCATATCTGGCACTTGCACTCAAAAAGGGTCACGGATCGTGCGTGTTCCTGAATGGCAGGAAGTGCGACGTATATCAGCACCGCCCCGCATACTGCAGGCAGTTCCCTATTCACATATACGCCGGAGAGAAGATATCGGTAGAGCTCGACCTGTCGTGCAGGGGGGCCTGGACCGGCAGGGGGGCCGATGCCGAGGCCGAAGCCAGAGGGATAGTGGAGGCCGCATCGGAAAGAATATTCCCGGCCTTCCGCGAGTCCAAGAAGGTCTACGAAGAGTTCTACAGGAATTGCATGGAAGCCGGGGTCATGGGCGACCCGTCCGCCATACGCACATCCGTATCGGTGTCGCTTTCCAAGTTTACAGACCCGAACTGCCTGGGACGCATACTGGACATGTCTCAGACCGAGGACGCCATGTCTATTTCCGAGGTCGTGCCCGAGATCGATCCGGACATCGGGGACCTGGACGATGCGGCCCGTTCCGCCGCGATGGAATCCATGTCCTCCGACGATCCTCTGAGCGTCCCGATATACTGTGACGAAAAATGGAATTGGAATATGTTCATGGCGGACGACGACAGCTTGGAATGGATGGTCATGGACGATGACGGAAACCTTATCCACAAGGCGTTCGCATCGGCCTCGAAGATACCTCTGAAACCTTTGGAGGGCAGCGGAAGGGATGTGTTGGCACAATACATATCTATTCTCAACCGCAGGGAAAGCTTCATGGGCAACGTTTACAGCAATATCGATGCCGCGGGATACGAGGACTCCATGACCAACGCATATTACGGAACGCTAGCCGTTTCCGTGATCGACCTTCTCTGGAGAGCTTCCATGCTGGACCACTTCATGGGAACGGGGATGGGTGCCGAGGGCATCAGGGAAGCGATAATATTCTATGACATGGACCGCTTGGACGCACCTGCCATAGGGGCGTTCATCTGACGTGCTGAAGAAGGTATTGACAAACCTTCAAATAGTAAACCCCTTATGAACATTCGGTGGCTTTAGATGATGAAACCATTATCTATCCTGGGCAAAGCGGTGAACAACAATGTCATCGTGGTCCTCAGGGGTAAAAGGGAGTACAGGGGCGTCCTCGACGGATACGATCAGTTCATGAACGTAGTGCTGAAGAACGCTGACGAGCTCTTCGAAGGTCAGCCTGTCGCCAAGCACAGAATGGCAATAGTGCGTGGGGACAACATAATTTACATTTCGCCATAAGGAGTGATACAATGGGAACTGGAACATCGGCAAAGGGGAGACACAACAGCAACAGGACTCACATCCCATGCCGCAGGTGCGGAAAACGCTCGTACCACGTAAGGAAGAGCGCATGCGCTTCCTGTGGATACGGTAAAACCGCCAAGCTCAGGAGCTACACCTGGGCTAAGTGCCACGATTAAGTGAGAAATATGACAGGGCCGAAACACAGTTGCGGTGTTGTAGGAATCAGCTCCGAAAACAACGTTGTGCCTGCTCTGCAAAAATCTCTCATGATAATCCAGCACCGCGGACAGGAGAGTGCTGGAATATCCGTGTACAATTCTGAAGGTACTATAGATACTGTCAAGGACAACGGTCTGGTTCAGACCGCTCTGCCAAAATACATGCTGAGCAAACTCCACGGTAACGTGGGCATCGGTCATGTGAGATATCCGACCACAGGGTCAAGGATCAACGGCAACGCGCAGCCTCTGACAGCCACTACCGGGTACGGCCCGTTGGCCATCGCGCATAACGGCGATATAACGAATTTTGATTCTCTAAAGGAGATGTACCTCTCGTCAGGCTGGTCTTTCTTCACGGATTCGGACAGCGAGCTTGTGACAAAGATATTCAGCAAATACTCGGCACAGTACACCGACCCGGTCAAGGCCCTTAAGGCCACGTGCGGCGACCTCGACGGATCGTTCTCACTGGTCATGCTGGTCGGCAACAGGCTTTTCGGGATAAGGGACCCGAGAGGCATGAGGCCGCTGTGCATCGGCAGGATAAGGGACGGATATATGCTGGTCTCCGAATCTGCGGCGATCGATGCGATGAACGGCGAGCTCATAAGGGACGTCATGCCCGGCGAGATAGTCGAGATAACCCCTACCGAGATAATCAGCTACCCATACAACACCACGGGCCCCAAGGCCCACTGCATGTTCGAGTGGGTTTATTTTGCGAGGCCCGATTCTATAATGGACGGCCGCGAGGTCTACGATGTAAGAAGAAAGATCGGCGAGATCCTTGCAAAGGAGAGCCCTGCAGACGTCGACCTCATCATGCCGATACCGGACTCAGGGCGTGCACACGCGATCGGTTTCTCGGTAAAATCGAAGATCCCATACGAGGAAGGGTTCATGAAGAACCGTTTTGCGGAGCGCACGTTCATTCTGCCCGACCAGAGGCAGAGAGAGGCGGCCGTGTCCACCAAGATGAATCCCATCAAGAGCACGGTCAACGGCAAGAGGATCCTGATCGTGGACGACAGCATAGTGCGCGGAACGACGCTCAAGAAACTTATCAGCATGCTGAGGAGCGCCGGAGCCAAAGAGGTCCACGTTCGCATAGGATGTCCGCCGGTCATCGCTCCGTGCTACTACGGAGTGGACATGAAGACCCGCGACCAGTTCATTGCGACAAACCATTCCGTCGATCAGATATGTCAGATCATAGGCGCCGACAGCTTGGCGTACATCAGTGTGAAAGGTCTGATCGAAGCGGTCGGCATACCGGAGAGCGATCTGTGCCTGGCATGCGTATGCGGAAAGTATCCGACGCTCATTCCGGGCGAGGTCCACAGGTACCAGTCCACCCTCGTAGAGGACTTCAACAGCAAAACTGTATGATGGCCACTAGGAAACCTTTAATAGGAACAATTAATCACTGAATCCTACCGGGCAGGTAGATCAGTTGGAAGATCGCTACATTGGCATTGTAGAGGTCGCGAGTTCGAATCTCGCCCTGTCCACTCTTTTCAATATTAGACTGTCAAACTTGAGTTGATATGTTAATACTCACCATGTGGTGACTTAATTTACACGGTGTAAAGATTTATTAGAGCAAAACACATCGTAGAGTCTGTCATGGACCTGAAATTCAAAAGGGCACGTAGCAAAGAGAATAAAGAGAAGAGATTCTCAGATATACTCGATGTGTCCGCAGAGCTGTATGATAAATTGCGTTATCCGGGTCTGACATTTGAAGAAATATCAAAGAAATTGAATATCACGCGCCCTGCAATATACAAATATTTCAAAACGAAAGATGAGATCCTCGTAGAGATACTTCTCAGGGATCTCGACGACCTATGCAACGATCTCACGGACAGTTTCGATGTTTCTTCAGAATATACGAAGGAAGAGATCGCCACATTATGGACAGATGTCATGATGAAGAACAAGAGGATCATGGACGTTATGTCGCTTCATTCTTCATCCATCGAAAAGACGATCTCTGCCGAATACAACAGCGGACCGGAAAGTGTTTTAAAAGGATATATCCGGGCAATCAAGGAATTGATAAAACATCTCGTTCCCGGCATCGACGATAACACTGCCGTTGATTTCGTCTTGTATCAGATATCATTTGCCGTAGGCCTATATCCGTTCATGAAGATTAAAATGAACGATACGGATTCAAACAAGGAGATATTCAGATTCAACAGGATATACCGTGAGAATATCCTTATAAAACTAAAATCGATGAACTGTTCGTGAGAAAATATCCACGCCGTCGTTCAAACGGCATAGAAAAAGAAAAGGGTTGAACGCGAAATAGTTTATTCTTTACTTTTTCTCTGCTTTTGCCTTTGCTTTCTCTGCTTTCTTTTTTGCGTAGTTGCTTTTCATTTCTGCTATTTTGTTCTTGAAGCTCATTTTTATGCCCCCTTGCATGTTCTGCAAGTTAAGTTACACATAGTAATTTAAGTATAAATAGGTTACTTGGTGTAAATTAACAAATAAAATCAAAGGCCCATCTTTCAAAGGTTCTAAAATGGCGAATCCGGACAAACCATATGTCGTCTGATGGAAAATTCTAAAAGACGGTCGCAGAAAAATGTGAATTATTGATATTTCAGTGACAGACTAAGGGATTAAATCCCTTTCAGTCTGTCAAATGAGAGAAGATATCCTTCAAAGACCAAGCGATTTACCTGATCTTCTTCTCAAGTTTGGCAAGCTTCTTCTTTGCACCGTTGTCTCCGGAGTTTACCTGCCGAGTAAGTTCCTCCGCTTTTTCTTTCTTAACCTTGTTCTGCTTCGATAACTGTTTTTTGCTCATCGCCATGCAATAGTCACTTGACCCGCCTTGTACCATACTATATTTAGACTTTGGCTTTTCTGTAATCGATTATTTTCGAACGATATTGGAATGTGGACGATTCCGCCCTCAAATATCGCGGATCGCATCCTTCATGGACCTCACATATTCACCTATGTGAAAAACAGAGTCTTTACCTTCTTCGGCAATGATCTTAATGATGGCGCTTCCTACGATGACGCCATCGCTCAGACCGGCCATTTTCGCTGCTTGCTCGGGTTTGGAGATGCCGAACCCCACAGCACAAGGAATATTTGTGCTCCTTCTCACCAATTCGACCATGGACCCGATATCGGTCGTTATCTCGGCCCTTGTACCTGTGACTCCCAGTGAGGAAACAATGTATACGAATCCCTTGGCCTCTTTGGCTATCATCGATATACGGTCCTCGGATGTGGGTGCGATCAACGATATCAGGTCCAATCCATATTTACGGCATATCGGATCGAACTCGTCCTTTTCTTCAAATGGTACATCGGGCAATATCAGGCCGTCAATGCCGATGTCCCTGCATATCGATATGAATCTCTCGGAACCATATGAGAACACTACATTCGCATATGTCATGAACACCATTGGCACTTTCACATCGTTACGTATCTCGCGGACCATATCGAAGATATCGTCTGTTGTGACCCCGTTCTTCAAAGCACGTGCATTGGCAGCCTGTATGGTCGGTCCTTCCGCCGTCGGATCCGAGAACGGGATACCCAGCTCTATCAGGTCCGCACCGTTCATGACCATTTCCTTTACTGCCTTTTTCGTTGTCTCGAGGTCGGGGTCTCCGCAGGTGATGAATGCAATAAACGCCTTACCGTTGGCAAATGCGTCTCTGATGCTGCTCATTCTCTGACATCCTCCCCTCTATATCTTGCGATCGCAGCGCAATCTTTATCTCCGCGGCCTGAAAGCGTGACGACCAATATGTCGTTCCTTCCCATTTCCGGGGCGATCTTCATTACATGTGCGAGAGCATGTGCCGATTCTATCGCGGGGATTATGCCCTCCATTTTTGAAAGATATTCGAAAGCCTTGACCGCCTCCTCGTCTGTAACGGGAACATATTCGGCCCGGCGGATATCATATAGCCATGCATGTTCAGGCCCTATGCCCGGATAATCCAATCCCGCCGATATTGAATACACGGGAGCGATCTGACCATATTCATCCTGACAAAAATAAGATTTCATTCCATGAAATATCCCGGCACGTCCGGTATTGATCGTAGCGGCCGTCTCGAACGAATCTATTCCGCGCCCTGCTGCTTCGCAACCGATCAAACGAACATTATCATCGTTTATGAAATCGTAGAATGAACCGATCGCATTGGAACCTCCTCCCACACATGCTATTATCGCAGTCGGAAGTCTGCCCTCTTTTTCCAATATCTGCTGTTTTATCTCCTTACCGATCACGCTTTGAAAATCTCTGACGATCATGGGGAACGGATGAGGGCCCATCACAGATCCGAGACAATAATGGGTGTCCTCAATGCGATTTGTCCATTCGCGCATGGCTTCGGAAACAGCATCCTTGAGCGTTCCTGTACCCGATCCTACAGATACCACTTCGGCTCCGAGGAGCCTCATCTTGTAAACATTGAGGGCCTGGCGTTCCATGTCGTTGTTGCCCATGAATACTACGCATTCCATCCCCATCAGCGCGGCCGCCGTAGCCGTAGCCACCCCGTGCTGTCCGGCTCCGGTCTCGGCTATCAGACGTGTCTTGCCCATCTTTTTGGCCAACAGCGCCTGTCCCAGCACATTATTGATCTTGTGTGCGCCGGTATGATTCAGGTCTTCGCGTTTCAAATATATCTTCGCACCGCCCAGATCATTCGACATTCTTTCTGCGAAATACAATCTGCTGGGCCTTCCTGCATATTCGTTGAGGAGTCTATCCAATTCGGAAACGAATTCCGGATCCGCCTTATAACGGTCATATGCTTTCTCCAACTCAATGACCGCATTCATCAGGGTCTCCGGTATGTACTGTCCCCCATGTTCTCCGAATCTTCCTTTCTTTGTCATTTACTCATCTTCTTCATTCGATTTTCTAACAGCATCAATGAACTGTTTTATTTTTTGACGATCTTTGCTCCCATCCGTCTCCACTCCGGAACTGGTGTCGACGGCATATGGGCGGAACGATCTCACAATGTCATACACGTTGTACGGATCCAACCCTCCGGCAAAGAAAAACGGACGAGACCCCTTGTCAATCAGCGTTCCGTCAAATCGTTCTCCCGTACCGCCCGTTCCGTTATCCAATAATATGATATCTGCAGAAGACGCGATCGCCCCCTCGAAATCGTTCCTGTTGTTTATTCCGAATGCTTTCATTATTGGTACGTCCGTCTGTTTGCGTATGGTTCCGATGAATGCATCGTCCTCGCTGCCATGGAGCTGTATCATTCCGATAGTTCCGTCTTCTACTAATTTTACAATAAATTCGTCAGAATGATCGACAAATACTCCGACGCTTGTTATCCTGCGGTCCATCAAAGAACGCAGATGGGCCGCCGTCTCAGGCGTGACATGTCTGCGGCTTTTGTCAAAGAATACAAATCCTGCATAATCGGGGAGCAGATCATTGATGCATTCCACATCCTCGGGTGTCCTGATACCGCATATCTTGATCTTCGTCATTGGACGCCTTTCAGTTCGTTAAGTCTTTTCTTCTTATCATCAGAACGCATCAATGTTTCTCCGACAAGCACCCCGTCCACCTTGGATGCTCGAAGCATATCCACATCATGCGAATTGTTTATTCCGCTCTCGGCTATGAAAAGCACATCTTCCGGTACCATTTTTCTCAGCCTTATGCTGTTCTCGAGATCGACCGTGAAATCGCTCAAATTCCTATTATTTACGCCGATCATCCTCGCGCCCGCATCTAAGGCAGATGAGATATCATGTTCATCGTGTGCTTCTACCAGTGCGGACAGTCCGAGATCATCGCAGATCCCTATGTATCTGTGAAGATCGTCGCTATTCGTGATCGAACATATCAGCAGCACCGCTGAAGCGCCCAGCGTCTTCGCCTCATAGATCATGTAGTCGTCAACCGTGAAATCCTTTCTCAGACAGGGTACCGATACGGTCCCGGCTATTTTCTTCAGATGTTCATTGTCACCCAAGAACCATTTTGGTTCGGTCAATACAGATATGCATGACGCGCCGGCGGACTCGTATTCTCCAGCTATCCTTTCGAAAGGATAATCGGTTACTATCTTTCCTTTGGACGGAGAAGCTCGTTTGCATTCGCATATGAAGGACATGTCATCGCTCGATAAGGCCTTCTCGAATGGGAATCCGGTATCACATTCCATAGACGATGCCGAGGCCCTCATTTCTTCGAAGGAGATGTGCTTTTTCGATTCTTTGACACGAACCTTGGCATATTCCGCTATCGTCTGTAGAATGTCCGTCATGTATCTCACGCACTCGAGGCTTTGATGAATTCTTCCAGTTTAGACGCAGCCGCACCGCTGTCGATGATCTCTGTCGCGAGATCTATCCCCTGACCGATGTTGGCCGCTTTGCCGGCTACATACAGGGCCGAACCTGCATTGATCAATATGGAATTACGGCGGGCTCCCCCTTCTCCGTCCAGTATAGAACGTGTTATAGCCGCATTCTGAGCGGGTGTGCCTCCGACAAGTTCTTCTTTTTTACCCATAGGGAGGCCGAAATCCTCAGGGGACATCTCGAATGACCTGTAGTATCCACTTTTTATCTCGCAAACCGTAGTCGGAGCGCTTATAGAAATCTCATCTAATCTATCCTGTCCGTATACCACCATTCCGTGTTCTACTCCGAGTTTCATCAGTACCTTTGCCAACGGTTCCACCAACGATTCGCTGTACACCCCCAGAAGCTGCATGGATGGTGATGCAGGGTTGGTCAGAGGGCCGAGGATATTGAACACGGTACGAAATCCCAGTTCTTTCCGTATCGAACCGACATACTTCATCGATGTGTGATATTTTTGTGCAAAAATGAAACATATACCCACTTCATCGAGCAGTTCAACGCATCTTTGAGGCGAGAGGTCTATGTTCACCCCCAACGCCTCCAGACAATCGGCTGTTCCACATCTAGATGAGGCTGCACGGTTGCCGTGTTTTGCAATCTTGACACCTGCCGCCGCGACCACCAATGCGGACGTCGTCGAGATATTGAAGCTCTGCGACCCGTCACCGCCTGTGCCGACTATATCCATTATTTTCGCATCATGTACGATCTTTGTGGAATGTTCTCTCATGGCTGCGGCACAGCCCGTTATCTCGTCAATGGTCTCCGCATTGGTATTCTTCGTGCTCAATGCAGCGAGAAATGCCGCATTCTGGATCTGGGTGGTCCGCCCAGTCATGATCTCGTTCATAACCTGATAGGCCTCGTCATACGTGAGGTCCTCTTTGTTGACCGTCTTGATTATTGCTTCTTTGATCATGATATCATCTGCCCATTATTTCGAAGAAATTACGCATGATCTGTTCTCCGTCGGGCGTCATTATGGACTCCGGATGGAACTGGACCCCATAAACGTCATAACTTCTGTGGCATACGGCCATGACTTCTCTGTCCTCGCTCTTTGCTATAGTTCTGAGACATGCGGGAAGAGTTTCCTGAACAACCGCCAGAGAATGATAACGTGCTACCGGAACACTTTCCGGGCATCCTCTGAATATCGGGCTTTCGGTGTGTAATTTCACTATGGACTGTTTGCCGTGCATCTGTGTTTTTGCGTACGATACAGTTGCGCCGTAGGCCTCGCATATGGCCTGATGTCCGAGACAGACCCCCAATATCGGGATGTTCTTTCCGAATGCGCTGACCGCATCTACGCATATGCCCGCATCCTCCGGTCTTCCCGGTCCGGGCGACAATACTATTGCATCCGGGTTCATTTTCTCGATCTCATCGAGTGTGATCTTATCATTTCTGACGACCTTGATGTCAGGGTCTATAGAACCAATCAGCTGATACAGATTATATGAAAAACTATCATAATTATCGATAAGCAATATCATTCCGATCCCTCCGAGATCTTGAGAGCTTTTACCACTGCCGCAGCTTTGTCGATACATTCCTGATATTCTCTCTCAGGTACCGAGTCGGCCACTATTCCTGCGCCTGTTCTTATGAAGACCTTTCCGTTCTTTTTATATGCTATTCTGATTGCGATACACGTGTCCAGATTTCCGGTGAAATCAATATATCCTATGGCTCCGCCGTATATTCCGCGTTTATTTTTCTCAATATCGTTTATCAGTTGACACGCTCTTATCTTGGGCGCTCCGGAAAGTGTTCCTGCGGGCAATATGGCATCCAGTACGTCAAGTGCATCAAAACCGTCACGTATTTCTCCGCATACCGTGGAACCAATGTGCATCACGTGGGAAAAACGCTCCACGGAGTGATATTTCTCCACTTTAACCGTACCGAACTTGCTGATCTTACCAACGTCGTTCCTTCCAAGATCTACCAGCATATTGTGTTCTGCAAGTTCTTTGGTATCAGACAGGAGATCCATTTCCAGAGCTTTGTCTTCCTCTTCCGTCTTTCCCCTGGGGCGTGTACCCGCCAAAGGGAACGTATGCAATATTCCGTCCTTGAGTTTCACCAGTGTCTCGGGAGATGCACCGGCCACTTCCATGTCCGAACCTGAAAAGTAGAACATATACGGGGAAGGGTTGAGTTTTCTCAGTGCACAGTATGTGTTTAGAAGACTTCCTTCATATTCGGTCTCCAAACGATTCGACAGGACCATCTGGAATATGTCCCCTTCCCTGATGTGGTGTTTTGCTGTCTCGACCATGGCGCAATATCTTTCTTTGTCGAAAAGGGGTTTCAATTCCGTCATCATCTTTCCGGGTTCATTCTTTTTCGGTTTACCGTTGTCAACGAGGTCAACCATCTGCTGCAGATCCAGAACGGCTTTGTTATAATTCGTATCGGCATCAGAAAGATCGATGTTCACGATGAATACGATCTTGCGGTCAAGGTTATCGAAGGCGATCACCTTATCGAAAAGCATTATGTCAACGTCTTTGAATCCTTCAGTATCTTCAGCATCCAGATTTAAAACGGGTTCGGAATATTTCAGATAATCATATGAGAAGTATCCGACAAATCCCCCTGAAAAGGGAGGAAGATAATCCATACGCGGACTCTTATGCTCGTTCAATATCTGTCTTATATATTTTCCCGGATCGTCGGTCTTGAACGACAGTGAATCCACCTTCATGTTTCCGTTCACACATGTTATCGATGTCTTGGGATCATAACCCAGGAAAGTGTATCTTCCCCATGTCGCATCTTTTTCCACCGACTCCAATATGTAGCAGTGGCCCGAGATGTTTTTCAGAATGCGAAGTATATCGATCGGTGTCTTCTCGCCCGACGGAATCTCCGTGCTTACGGGAGCTGTTTTATACGCGCCGTTATTGGCCAATTTCCCTATCTCTTCAATGCTGGGACAGATTACTTTTATCATTTCCTTGACGACATCCGACTTTGCAAACACAGGTCCTTTACCCCTTCTTCAATAACCTTAAACCTACATCACGTATATATTTAACTACATTGATGTACATTTTAGTTCATTAATAAACCTTATAGGTGATTTAAAAAACCGGAAAATAATTTGGCGTTCCAGCATCCGCCGTGCATAAGATCCTTGGCATTCTCCGAATATGTCCGCTAACGTCCGTCCAAAGCGACCATCCTGTCACGATAATATCTTCAAAATGAACAGATGCATCAATCCACGGAAGACTTGAACACATACACTGATGTTGCACATCGCCGTCCCCGTCTGCGCGATGTGCATGTTTTTTATCGAAACACGAGGTCCGCAGTTCTTCGCTACCGTTCATCATACGGGCCCGAAAAATGCAAAGCGATGACTGGCGCTCTCAAAGCTTATAACTGCCGGATAATATGACCGTCCATGGACATCGATGCAATGATAGCATCAATCAAAGACCACTCTCCGGAGCTGGTCCTCGTCATCGGAGGTCTGCTTGCGATATTTATCGTATATCTGTACCTAAAGGACGAGGGATCGACCAAGTATAAGTTTGCTGTTTTCCTGGGGCTGGTGGCCGGCGTAGCGATGATATATATCGCGGCCGTCTCATGGTCGGGGCTGGCACTTTCAACGGCAATAATCGTCGCCGTGGGTGGTTTTGCGCTTATCATCAGGCCGTTCCGCGAAGTGCATTTCTCGGTAATACTGGCACTTTTCGTGATGGTCATCGTTTACATATTGCTGGGCGAACTGGATGGCACGCTGGTCTACGGTATCGAAATATCGTTCCTCGCGTCGGGATACGTAAGGATAATCATAGCGCTGGTAGCGGGCGCGATAGTGTATATGATCACCAACTTCATCGAGGAGATCATACGTCTTTTCGGTAAGATCCTGAACTGGTGGCCGTTACTCATGATCCTCGGATTGCTGTGCTTGGTAGAGGGAGCGAGCGTCTTCCTAGGATACGGATCCGTGTACGGAATCTATCTGGATTATACTTCCTGAGAGCCGTTGCGATATCATCTTTATGTAAACCTTTAAATCAGTAAAGGCGTTGTTGGGTGAGTGGGCCCGTGGCTTAGCCAGGATATAGCGCTGGCCTTCTAAGCCAGACGCCTCGGGTTCGAAAGTTTCATAAAAAGGAACCGAAATTCCCGACGGGCCCGCCAAAGGATGCCGCCCTCGGGGCAGGTGTCCAGGAAGGAAAATAACATGAAAAGAAGTTCACGCGCCTGGAAAAAACGCGGCAATCAGCGTTGGAAATGGCGCAAGAAGAAGATGAGAAGGAGAAAGAGAGCAGCTAAGATGCGCAAGCAGTGATCACAGTCATTCTGACAAGGGAGTATAGGCTAACCTGGCAGACTGGCGGGCTCCAGTTATCGAGCGTGATTGAATTGAGGTTGCTGAAGTTATGATGAATAACTGGAGCGATGACTCAATAATTTCGCGGGGGGTAGCTCCCCCCGTGGTGGAAACCCGCTGACGGGGGTTCAAATCCCTCTGCTCCCACCTTGCGTATCTTAGAAGCATCTTGCCCCCCGAAAAGGGGGCTTAACAACTTTCTCTTCTTTTTTCTTCTGATTGATATCTTTATTTTGTTTTCTTGAATCTGTTTATGCGCATTCTCAAATGTTCCTGCAAGGGCTTGTCCGTGCAGTAGATGTAGCATCCCTTCATTCCACGGGTCATCAGGGTGCGGTAAGTGTTGCGTATTATACGGTCGGCCACTTTCTCCTGTTCTTCAGGATTCTGGTATTTTTGTCTTAGCCCACGTAGCGACTGGTCCGTCCTGGCCCTTTTCGTGCGGTCCGTCACGACCTTTCCGTCCCTGTAGGCCAGGTCGTCTCCGATTATTATTCCGACATAATCGAATTCAAGTCCCTGGCACGTATGAATGCATCCGATTTCGTGGATGGAGGCCTCATCTATGGCCCATGTGCCGGTGGAACCAAGATTCCAGCTCATTCCGAATTCGAAGTTCGGTATTCTCACATCATGGTATTCCGGATCGTCTTTTTTGTCCGATCTCCAATCCCAGCAATAACCGGCCACCATGCGCGACCTGTTAGCCGCGAGATTCTTTTCTTCGATGTAATGTCTGAGCTCGTTGGGATCATCGAACAGCCGGATATCATATTTGAAATCATCAACGGTGTCAAAGTTAGCGGTCTCGCGTATCCCTAATACTTCATCGACCCAGGCCATATAGCCATCCGACCCGTCGCACCTAAACTGCGAATCCAGCTCCATTCTTTTGACGCGAGCGCCCGAGGAACGGGCGGACCTCTCTATATTGTCGACCGTGCCTATATCGTCTAAAGTCACACGCTGGCTCTCATCGATGAAGAAAATGGATAATTTGGATGCATCGATGATTTCTTTGATCTGGTTCTCTCCTTTGTTCTTGAACATCCCTGATTTTTCCATCAAACGGTGGGATTCATCGACCAACAAGACATTGAAATCGCTCTTACCGCTGGCGACGAATGCACCCGAACCTTTGAACATGTTTTTCACGCTTGTAACGCTGTGCGATAGGTTGCCCTTGCCCTCGCTCAGTTTCCGGAAGTAGACGTTTCTGGGGGCGCTGTTCTTTGTCACATAGGCGGCCACGTCCCCTTTCTCGGTTAATTTGGCCAGAAGATTGATTGCAAGGACCGATTTTCCCGTACCCGGGCCGCCCTCCACTATAATGACTCTTTTTGAGGAATCGGTCCTCGACATTTCTGCCTGGTCCAGTATCTCTTCGAAGGCCACTTTCTGTCCGTCTATCATTATGAATTCACGGTTGCCGTTCACAAGAGAAACTATGCAGTCCTGAAGCGATTTTGACGGGCGCAGCCTTCCGCCGTCTATCATCTCTATTACGTTCCCGCTGTCGCCGTGACGAATATATGTCTGGATAAACTTTCTGAGCCTGTTTTTATCGTGTATTCCGAACAAAGGGGCCTGGGTCATATAGAAATTATAGGCGGGATCCGTCAAAGGGTCCCTTTCCCCGATATCATAGTTATGGAGATAGGCGCAGGGCCGCAATCTCAACTGCCCGTCCTGGACACAGATATTGTAATCGCTTATCACCTGCGCATAAGACCAAGCCTGAAAAGAGGGGTGCGTCGTTTCGTTCATGGAGCCACCGAGAATGGTCCTCACGATGCCGTCTTTCTCCACAACGGATTCCGCGACCGTCCATTGCTTGAGTTCTATGACCACCGCCGAACCGATGCCTTCGTCATCGGTGCCGGTGATGATCATGTCCACTCTTTTTCCGGTGTACGGGATATTGTACTCCACCGCTACGCCCGCATCCTTCGGGACCTCCGATCTTCCGAGGACGATATACATATCGTTCAACGAGTTCTGCCAAGAGGAGAATTCGGAATGCGGTGTGGACCTTCCCATTTTTTCGTACACGGCGGCGCTCAGCTTTCCCGTCAACAGGCCGCTGTCGACGTCAGACTCGAAATCTGCCAATGTGCCGCTGTATATGATCATCTGGGTCTGTAAAGCGATCTGAAGTTATATCGATTGTGAACCTCAGTTCCTGAAGCTGTGTATCGGCGCAGGTATCCTTCCGCCCCTGTTAACGAATCCTTCGCAACCGAACTTGCTTACGGGCATGATCGGCGCAGAACCCAGCAGTCCTCCGAATTCAGCATGGTCTCCCGGCTTCTTTCCGATGACCGGTATGAGGCGGCATGCGGTCGTTTTCTGGTTAACCATTCCGATGGCCATCTCGTCCGCTATTATTCCGGATATGGTCTCCGCCGACGTATCGCCCGGTATGGCGACCATATCGAGACCGACAGAGCAGACGCATGTCATAGCTTCCAGCTTTTCGATGCACAGCGCACCGCACTCGGCCGCGCGGACCATCGAACTGTCCTCGGATACAGGAATGAACGCCCCGCTCAGCCCTCCGACGTAAGAAGACGCCATGACCCCGCCCTTCTTGACCTGGTCATTTAGAATGGCCAGCGCCGCAGTCGTACCGGGGGCGCCGGTCATTTCGATGCCCATCTCTTCGATTATGTCGGCGATGGAATCCCCTATCTCCGGAGTGGGGGCCAAAGAGAGGTCCACGATCCCGAAAGGGACCCCGAGCCTCGCCGAGGCCTCCTTTGCGACAAGCTGTCCTGCCCTTGTAACTTTGAACGCAGTCCTTTTGATGGTTTCGCAGAGGACCTCGAAGCTCTCGCCCCTGACCTTGGATATGGATGTCTTGACCACGCCGGGCCCAGATACGCCAACGTTTATGACGGTCTCCGGCTCGGTGACCCCGTGGAACGCGCCTGCCATGAACGGGTTGTCGTCGGGCGGATTACAGAAAACCACGAGCTTTGCACATCCGATCGAGTCTCTGTCTTTGGTGAGCTCTGCCGTTTCCAGGATTATGTCGCCCATCATCCGTACCGCGTCCATGTTTATGCCTGTCCTCGTGGAGCCTGCAGCGACGGAGCCGCAGACCCTTTCGGTCGACGACAGCGCTTTCGGTATCGATCTGATGAGCAGCCTGTCGGCGTTCGTCATTCCCTTTTGTACAAGTGCGGAGTATCCGCCGATGAAGTTTATCCCGATATCCTTGGCCGCCCTGTCGAGGGCTTCGGCGATCTTCACGAAGTCGTCCGGGGTCTTGCATGCACACGCCCCTACGATCGAGATGGGGGTGACCGAGACCCTCTTGTTCGTTATCGGGATCCCGTACTCGAGGCCAATGTCGTCGCCGACGGAAACAAGATCTCTGGCCTTCTCTGTGATCTTTCTGTATATCTTTTCGCAAAGCCTGTCCAGGTCCGGGTCGCAGCAGTCCATGAGACTGATGCCCATGGTTATCGTTCTGACATCCAGGCTCTCGTCTTTGATCATAGAGTTGGTTTCAAAGATCTCTTCGAAATCGACCATGCGATCAGATCCTGTGCATCATGTTGAAGATATCTTCGTGCTGGGCCTGAATGATGCATCCGACCTTTTCACCCACTGCCTTTAGTCCATCCGAAAGTTCGGCGAAAGTCTTTCTGTACAGGTCTGTATCGACGATCATCATCATGTTGATGTAATCGCCCACCGTGGTCTGCTTTATGTCCAGGATGTTGATGTTGTTGTCTGCGAAGAAATTGCACACGGCGGCTATGATCCCGACGTGGTCCCTTCCTACTAATGTGACTATTGTCTTGCTCATTTTACAGCC
Organism: Methanomassiliicoccaceae archaeon; assembly: GCA_034928305.1. NCBI lineage: Archaea > Methanobacteriati > Thermoplasmatota > Thermoplasmata > Methanomassiliicoccales > Methanomassiliicoccaceae > Methanomassiliicoccaceae archaeon. The sequence goes on from JAYFOZ010000001.1 coordinate 188,838, forward strand.
TTCCTTTCGTTGATCATTATTGCGTATTCCAGCGAGTCCACGAGCGCTATCAGCGATGCTTCGATGACATTCTGGGAGACACCTACGGTCGTCCAGCTTTCGATGCCGTCGGTGGAGCGTATTAGGACCCTTACGGCGGCCGCTGTGGCGGCCTTCTCGTCCAGCACCCTGACCTTGTAATCGGAGAGGCGTATGCCGTTCAGTACGGGGTAGAATTTCGACAGCGCCTTTCTGAGGGCATTATCCATCGCGTTGACCGGACCATCGCCGTCGGATGCGGTATGCTCAATCTCTCCGTCGCTGTTCCTGACCTTGATGCTGGCCTCGGAGATCAGCCTGCTGTTTTCAACCTCGTCTATGAACAGTCTGAAGCCTGCGATCGTGAAATAGGGTTTGAAATCGCCCCTGACACGTTTGACGAGCAGTTCGAAGCTTGCGTCCGCTCCTTCGAACTGATATCCTCTGGATTCGAACTCTTTCACCGTTTCGGTTATGAGGCCGCTGTCGCTGCCGTCTGTACCGATCCCGAGCTCGTTCAGCTTCTCCATTATACTGGCCTTGCCTGACAGGTCGGATATGAGGACCCTGCGCTTGTTTCCCACGATCTCGGGCTTTATGTGCTCATACGTCCTGGTATCTTTCTTCATTGCCGAAACGTGCATGCCGCCCTTGTGGGCGAATGCCTTCTCCCCTACATATGGCAGCGAAGGCGACGGCGCGGTGTTGGCGACCTCGCCTACGAACTTCGAAAGGTCCGTAAGCTTCGAAAGGTCCTTTACATTGGTGCTGCGCCCCATTTTAAGCATCAGGTTGGGTATGATCGAACAGAGGTTCGCGTTCCCCGTCCTCTCGCCGATGCCGTTTATGCATCCTTGGACCATGGTCGCCCCTGCCCCCACGGCCGCCAGGGAGCATGCCACCGCGAGGTCTGAATCATTATGGCAGTGTATGCCCACCGCCGTGCCGTATCTGTTGCGCACCGCCTTCACGGCATCGGTGACGCGGTCCGGAAGCGTACCTCCGTTAGTATCGCAGAGCACCAGCCACTCGGCGCCCGCGTCCGTTGCGGCCCCGAGCGCCTCCATAGCATACTCCGGATCGGAATAAAAACCATCGAAGAAGTGCTCGGCATCGAACATCACGCGCATCCCTGATCTCTTCAGGAATCTGACGCTGTCGCCGATCATTGCGAGGTTCTCCTCCTTAGTGGTGTTGAGCGCATGTACGACCTGGAAGTCCCAGGTCTTACCGAATATGCATGCCCACCCGGCCCCCGACGATACGATGGCCTTCAGGTTCGCATCGTCCTCGGCCTTGGTGTCGCGCCTGCGGGTGCTCCCGAAGGCCGTCACTTTAGTGTTCTTCAAGTCCATGTCCTTCGCTATGGCGAAGAATTCGTCCGTCATAGGATTGGACCCGGGCCATCCGCATTCGACGAAATCTATGCCGAATTCGTCCAGCTCGCGCAATACGTCTGCCCTGTCCTGCACCGAGAAAGATATTCCTTCGCTCTGTGCGCCGTCGCGGAGCGTGGTGTCGTAGATGATAACTGACATTTCATTCCTCTCTGTCGTCCAGCACGGATATCAGGTCGCTGAGTATCGCCGATGCGGTCTCCAGACGTCCGGCCCCGCGTCCGGTGATGGTGATCGGGCCGGCGAGGTCGCTGAGTATCTGCGCCGCGTTCAATGTCCCGGTGACAGCAAGCGGGTGCCCCCTGGGCACGAGTCTCGGTGCCACCTCTAACTTGGTATCGGTAACTTCTCCTATCAGGCGCACGACCATATTGCGCGATTTCGCGAGCGTGATGGCCTCTTCCGTGATGCCGGTTATCCCGGTTATCGAAACATCGGAGAAAGTGACGTTGCGGCCGAAGACAGAGTTAGCCAGGATCACGACCTTGCATGCGCTGTCGTAGCCCCCGACATCTCCTGTAGGGTCCGCCTCGGCATAGCCGAGCTGTTGCGCTTCCTTGAGGGCCTGTTCGAACGGCTGCCCGCTGTCCATTTTGCTCAATATATAGTTGCAGGTACCGTTCAGTATGCCGCGTATCGATAGTATCTTCTCTCCGACGAGATTGTCGTGGCAGAGGTTGATTATCGGCATTGCGCCGCCTACGGAACCCTCGAACTTCAGCTTGCACCTGTTCTTCCTGGCAAGCGCTATCAGTTCCCCGAACTTCGTTGCAAGGGGCCCCTTGTTGGTGGTTATCACGTCCTTGCCGTGTTCGAGCGCGTGGACGATGTTCTTCAGACCCTGCCCTCCGGTCTCGTAGTTGGTGGGGCTGACCTCGACAAGTATGTCATAATCCACCGAGTCCAATATCTCGAGCGCGTCCTTGTACGTCTTGGTGCCGACCCGCTTCGTTTCCATCTTCCTGGACACAAGGTCCATCGGCGCAAGTCCTTCGGGATCGACGATATAGGTTTTGGAATCCATCACTCCGACGATCTTCACATTCTCCCCGTAACGTTTCTTGAAGAACATTTCGCGCGACTCCAGCACTTCCGCGAAGCCCTGCCCCACCGTACCGAATCCGGCTATGAAGATGCGCATATCAAAGCCCCCTGATATACGTGATAGCGCTTTCCCGGCATGCGTGCCTTAGGAACATGTCCAACTTATCGAGGTCGTTTTCTTCGCGTACCTTCACAGATATCATCGCTGTGCGCTTCTCGTCATGGTTCTTCGACGAGTACTGGATGTCTACGGAGTCTATCATGACCGCATGAGAGGCCTCGTCCATGAGCTGTTCGATGTACGAAGCTGTGATACGCCCTATCAGGAGATATTCCATCGAGAACGTGCTGTATACGGAACCTATGCTGGATATTATGATGTCCCTGGATTTCCATATGTCCTCCAGTCTTTTGAGCTGCGTCGTGTCCTCGACCTCGAAAGTGACGTTGAGCGAAATCCTGTGATTGACTATCTGCTCGCGGTCGTGGACGACGCCCATGATGTTCCCGTCGACCATGGATATCGGTTCGAGGGAACCCACGAGCTGACCGGGGAGGTCTTTGACGTACAGTTCTGCGTTCACTATCATTTTTATCTGCTGAATATATGCCCCTCGTTAATTATATTATCGTCCGCGTGCGCGAAAAACGGGAATCCGCGACAAAACGGTCTGCAGAGCTGCAGCCTCTCGGCACCTATGCACGGTTTCGAGGTCGGACGTCTCTTCGCCGCAGGTCGGGGTCGGACGGCCTGCAGAGCAATATCTGGTAATTCAGGACCGCCGTACAGTGTTCATACTGTCCCATCGAAAATACCGGTGGCCGAACAACGCCCTGTCTCGTTTGTTCCGCCGGAGGCAAAGAATTTACTTTGCCATTCAAAGGTCCAGGCTGTTCAGGATCGCAGCTCGGTCGCAATGCCGCATTCTCTTGGAGAGGATAGGCCCCCTACCGGAAAGTACGCTCAGAGACGTTTGAGGTTTTAGGGAATGACCCAGTTCTTCAGTAGAGGATGGATGATATATCCAATAAATTATATAGGCTTCTGTCAATCTGGATGCCGGCCGGAAATGTATCAGATAGCATTCTACGGGAAAGGAGGAATAGGAAAGTCGACCATGGCCGCAAACATATCGGTCGCCCTAGCGGGCAAGGGAGCCAGGGTGATGCAGATAGGGTGCGACCCCAAGCACGACTCGACAAGACTTCTTCTCGGGGGGCGGGTCCAGACGACGGTACTGGACTACGTGCGTGAAGTACCGGCAGGAAAGAGAAAGATCGAAGATGTGATGATGAAAGGCACATCCGGGATACTGTGCATCGAGGCGGGAGGTCCCGAACCAGGCATAGGATGCGCGGGGCGCGGTATACTGACGGCGTTTGATACGCTGAAGAAACTGGGCGCAGACGACTACGACGTCGAAGTGAAGATTTACGACGTCCTCGGGGATGTGGTGTGCGGTGGTTTTGCAGTCCCGCTGAGGGGAGAGTATGCCGACGGAATAGTGCTGGTCACATCCGGCGAGTTCATGTCGTTATACGCCGCCAACAACATAATGAAGGGGCTGACCAACTTTGACACAGGCAAACCCAGATTGATAGGAATCATACTCAATTCGCGCGGAGTGGAGGGGGAAGAGGAAACCGTCAGGCGGTTCGCCGAAGCCGCGGGGACCAAGATAATAGCGGTCATCCCCCGCCATAGGCTGTTCTATGAGGCCGAATCATCCGGCCATACGGTCCGCGAGATGTTCCCGAGTTCAAAGTTATCAGAAACGATGGATTCAGTGGCACAGTACGTCATCGACGTTCGCGATGGGAAGAACCAGGCGTCGTTTTCCCATCCGCTCAACGACGACCAGATGTCGGACCTTGCGGCAGGACGCGAAATACGCAGAGGAACATGCGGAGAAGCACTGCGACCCAGATGTACGACGTGCAATCCCAGGACTTCTATCAAAGAATCGAAGATAATGAGCTCTTGCGCCGCATACGGGGCCGCAGCAGCATATCTCAAAATGAACGACGTGGCCGTAGTCCTCCACGGGCCGCTGAGCTGCGCGTATCTCATGGACACGGCGCGCGCCAAAGCAGTTCTCGAACTTTATGCGGGCGGAATATATTCTACGGATCCGAACCACAATCTTAGGTGCACGATGATGGACGACAGCTCCTCCATATTCGGAGGGGTCGGGAACCTCGAAAGGACCCTGAGAGATACAATTGGGGAGGGATACAGGAAAATCGCAGTGGTAACAACGTGTATGCCCGGCATCATCGGCGATGACAGTCTGACGGTGATAAAAAAGGTGATCGGGGATAACCCCGGGGTCAGCATCCATTATGTCCCGGCAGATGGGGACGTCAACGGCGAATTCACAGACGGATTCATGATGGCCGTCGAAAAAATAACGGAGACCATGGACACCTCGTTGGAGAAGGAGCGGGGCACGGTGAACATCATAGGTACGTCATTTTTCGATCTTCATTCACTCAGGAACGCGAAAGAGGTGGAAAGGTTATTCTCCGCTTTCGGCCTAAAAGAGAACTGCAGGTTTCTGGACGAGACATCTTCGGAAGCTGTGGCAGGCTTTTGCAGAGGTCACATAGATCTGATGGTCAACGACTCCGCCACAACGAGGGAAATGGCCTCTATAATAGAATCGAAGACCGAGAGGGTGGCGCTGTCCGTGCCGTTGCCAGTCGGTCTCCACGACTATGTGGAGTGGGTTCGCCAGATAGGAAAGATGATGGATCTGGAAGAGGAAGCGGAAAGAGAGATCGAACGGGCAGAATCGGATCACGAGGAGTTCATAGAGGCGCACAGTCGCCATTTCAGAGGCAGAAAGGTCATCGTAATGAACAGGACGTCGCAGAATATCGATTGGCTGATCGACATGCTGATCTGGTTAGGAGCGGAAATTTGCAGGGTGGGATGTGTTCCCAGCGCTCGCAAGTCCGGGTCGAGATCCGCATCCCGCCACTCGGACATCATAATGTCGGATTACGACACGGACGACCTCAGACGTGACCTGGCTAACATGGACCCAGACCTTATCATCGGTGAATTCACCGGGCCTATAGGGAGCAGGTGCCGTATATCCAGGATCGGAAAGATAGGCATAGGCATTCTCCCGACCAAAGAGTACGTCGAGTACCTGGAAAATATAATGAGGCTTCCCCGGGAGGAAGGTTGGAAGGAGGGAAGGAAAGTATGAGGACCCTGCCCGACGGTTTCAACGGTGCCATCATGGCGGTAGAGAGCATAACCGACGCCATAGCTTTCCTGCACGGCCCAGGAGGATGCAGGGTAAGGCACATGGTCCATTCGACAGCCGTCTTTCCCCGCGAGGACCCTGGAGACAAGGATGGGTACGACATACCATATTTCTACAGCTACCCGAGGGTGCCAGCAACATATCTCGACGAATATGATTACATAAACGGTGCGGCGTATAAGTTATCGGAAGGACTGCATATAGTTTCATCCAAGAAGCCGGCCCTCGTAGTGATCATCGATTCACCGGGCGCGGGGCTCATCGGCGATAATCACGAAAAGGCCGTGTGGGAGCTCGGACTTGAATCCAAGGTCGTATGCATGGACGAATCCCTCATATCTATGCCGTTCACCATTTGCTACGGCCACACGCTCAGAGCAGTAGTGGAGAAGCTCGGACCGGAAAGAGGCCGCCGGGAGAAGAATACGGTCAATATAATCGGCCTGACCATCATGGATAAGGACTGGAGGGCCGCCGCGGACGAGCTGCGGGGGCTGGTCGAGTCCATGGGCCTGAAAGTAAAGTCCGTTCCCGGTGCTGGAGCTTCCACCTCGGAGCTCCGCGACTCCGTTAATGCGGAATACAGCATCGTGGTGTGCCCGGAGGCGTGTGCCGGCCTGTCCGAGCTTTACGAATCATATGGGGTGAAAGTGGTGCGCTCGGATGCGGGCGCCCCCGTAGGATTCGATGCCACCGAGAGATGGATAACGTCGATAGCGGAGGCTACGGGCAGGGACCCGACGTCGGCGCTGGGGTCCGTCCGCAGGGCGAAGGAGAGAGTATATGAGAAATTTGTCGGTACGAAGTATAATTCGCTGCGCATAAAAGGAATGTCATTTTCCGCAGCCGGCACGGCATCGGTCATAAGGTCGCTGACAGAGTGGCTCTATCATTATCTGGCCATGGCGCCGGTCGCGGTATCGGTAGATCCCGGGGCCGATAAAGACGAGGTCGAGGCGCTTAAGGTATTTTTGGATTCGGCAGGATACCCCGAATCTTTTGGCCGGGAACCGAGAGAAGGTTCGGGCGCAGTCTTCTGCGAAGGCATAACCGCCTACACGATGCTATTGAACGGCGGGTGCAGGATCGGAGTGCCCATCGGATATTCCTCGATGGGCCTTGACGACGTGATTTCTCGCCCGGTGTACGGGGTACAGGGCGCGATGTACATACTGGATGAGATCCTGCACGGCGTAAGGGGAAATTGACCCAGTATCCCCGTCGCATAACAAAAATCCCTTCCCGGCGGTTCCTGGGGAGGGGGGAAAAGGGTTTCAGATCTTTCTCGTCTTCAGCAGATAGTAGTCCAAAGCGAAGAATGCCAGACTGAACGCGGCCAACACCATCAGCGAAATCCATGGGAAATCCAAATAGCCGGGTAGCGCCGCGGCCCTTATGCACTCGCTGGCATGGGTCAGCGGAAGGCAATACAGCACTCCCTGGAAAATCGGGGACAGAGAAGAAACCGAAAAGAACGTTCCGCACAGAAATGTCATCGGAAGTATGATCAGGCTGTTGAAGGTCGCGAGGCTCTGATGAGATTTGGCCAGCAGCGCCGCGGACATGCCGAGGAAAGAGAAGGCCAGGCAGGACAAGATCACGCACAGCGCAAATAACGGCGAAAGTACGAGTTCCGGCGCCAGAAACAACCCGAGGGCGTAAATCAGGACACAGCTCATCAATCCCCTGAATATCCCAAGCACAGATTTTCCGAAAATAATGGCGGGAAGGCTCAAAGGGCACATCATCATTTCGTCAAAACTCTTGTAGTAGAGCCTCTGGACGTTCATTCTTGTGGACGTCGACGAGAATGACGACGAGAGGGAAGAGAGTGCAACGATACCCGGTATTACGAACGCAACGTACGATACTCCGATATCGGTCGTCCCCGTCCTGAGCCCGTATCCGAACGCGATAAGATACAGCAAGGGGCTCATGACGCTCATAACCAGAATGTTCAGGAAATTGTGCTTGATGAACATGAGGTCTCCCCAGGCAACGTAATACGTCTGCTTAAGGAAGCTGATCATTTCTGTGCCCCCACGCTCTTTCCGGTGAGTTCTACGAATACGTCCTCAAGGTTGATGTTCCTTATCAGTACATTCTCTTCGCTATCGAGGGATGAGACGAAAGCCTTGGCCTCGTCCCTGCTCCGGAAATACTTATACTGGGTCCTTTTTTCGGCCATGTACTCGACCGCCGTCGAACCCATGGCATCGCAGAGCTTTTTGGGCTCATCCAATGCTATTACTTTGCCCTGGTCTATGATTCCGACCCTGTCGCACAGAGCCTCCGCCTCTTCTATGTAGTGAGTGGTCAGGAAGATCGTCGTGCCCTTTCGGTTGAGGGATCTGACTACATCCCATAGGAGGCGCCTTGCGTTGATGTCGAGGCCGGACGTGGGCTCGTCCAGGAACAGGACCTTCGGTTCATGCAAGACGGCGCAGACTATAGCCACTCTTTTCTTCCAACCTCCGGAAAGCGAATCAACGGGCATTCCGAGATATTCTTTTAGACCGAAGTAGTCCGAGAGCTCCTTGATTTTTTCGTTTCTCTCTTTCTTCGGCATCATATGGTACATTGCGTGGGAGACCATGTTCTCCATAACGGTAAGGTCCTTGTCAAGGGAGATCTGCTGCTGTATGACCCCCATCCGATTCTTTGCCTCTGTCGGGTCCCTCTTGATATCGAAACCATCGACTGTGATGGTACCAGAATCATATCCGGTCAGTGTGGCGATGCACCTTACCGTCGTCGTCTTTCCGGCGCCGTTGGGCCCCAGGAATCCGAATAGCTCTCCGTGGCGGATCCTCAGATTCAAATGATCTACAGCCGTTTTCTCCCCGAATTTTTTGACAAGATCGTCAATGATGATGATATCATTCATTTAATCAACTCGGGACAAAACATAGTTGGATTATATATCCATATCCTTTGCGTATTAGGTTAATCTAGAATACCGATTATTCGATTTGGATGTATAATCCATCATTATTAAATACAATTTACATTATGTCGTATTGGATGATACATCCAAGTGATCGAATGGATATGAAAATCAAGATAATCACAATAGTCGCCGCGACGGCCGTCGTGGTCGGGGCGATTGGAGCGTATGCACTTCTCAACGACGCGGACGACGACAGCGTCTATGTCGATGCATCACTGGCGATAATGGGGAATGCCAATGAAGATTCTAAGATCGACCAGGACGACCTTGACATTATTGAAGAAATAATCAGTGGCGAGACGGACCCCGCCGACCACCCATTGGCCGACGCGAACAACGACGGAGACGTCGACCAGGAAGACGCGGACCTTCTTCGCGACATGATCGACCATAAATCCGGCATAACGATAAACGTGGTCTGTTCCAATGCCGACGGGACCCCGTATGTACAGGATATAACATATCCGCTCAGAAGCACGGTTGTCGTTGGGACGAACCTTCTCTCTACATGCATCCAGGTAGGCGCGGCAGACTATATCGTCGGTTACACAAAGACAAATTACGGTGTCGCCCACGCACCCGTGATAGATAACGCGACGTGCATCGGAGGGTCAATCTTCGATCTGAACACTGACACCTCAATAACAAACTTCCAGAATCTAGACGCACAAAAGGGGATTGATGCAGTGATTACGATGCCCTCAGTTTCATATCTCAAGACGTCTGCGGCGTACATCTCCGGCGCGGGGATACCCATCCTCAGGATTGATTCCTCGGACGGAATGGATTCTGTCGGCGGAGCGCTCACAATCGGATACATCTACGGAAGCGAGACCGAGAAAACCTCTTACGAATTCGCCGAGCTCAGCTATGCGGTGCTGGAAGAAATCACAGAAAGAGTGAGTGGATTGGAAGAATCGGAGAAGAAGACCTTCATGGCAATCACAATGGGATACTATATCAGCCAGACCGACTCCGCGTATACAGGGGTTTGCGAGTACGCAGGCGGAAGCACGGTGACGACGCTGGAGGGCACTGGTTCGGTCAAGATAAACGACGGCGACGAATATTATCTCAACTGGAGCCCCGACTACATAATCAGCTTCAGGACGCTGGATTATTCGATTGACTACACCGATATCTCAAGCAACAGCACGAAGACCCCGCAGGAAACATGGGACCAGTATTCCGGTTATTTCGACATGATGGGAGAGTCGTATGAAAACCTGGTGTACATCAACACCAGCATGCCTGTGACTTGCAGGATGGCATACATCGCCGAGATATTCTACCCAGACCTCTTTGAAGAGGGGTACGGGGACAGCGTGCACCAGCAGTTTGTGGACAATTATATGGGGTATCTCGGTGACTTCGATGTCACCAAGGACATGACCACGATGATAACCTATGCGGATGTGTCATAAATGGGAGTATTCCCCCTCTTTTTTTGAGAGTGATCACATGGAGATGAAGGCCGTCGATCTGGGTTTCAGGTATTATGATAATGTGATATTGAGCGATGTCAACGTAGACCTCGAAGGCAACAAAATGGTGTCGATAATAGGTCCCAACGGAGTCGGAAAGACCACGCTCATTCACTGCTTCAGTAAGATACTGAAGCCCACAGACGGACGGGTGTATGTAAACGGAAAAGATATCGAAGATTACAAACTGAAGGAACTGGCTAAAATAATCGCATACGTCCCGTGCACTTCGCTGGACACATTCCCCCTGACCGTAACGGACACGGTTCTTTTGGGAAGAAATCCCCACAGTAAATGGGGGTCCCTGAACAGGGACCTGGAGAAGGTGCAGGAGACATTGCGGCTGCTGGGGATCGAGGATCTTGCCATGAGACCTTTCAACGAGCTTTCGGCAGGGCAACGTCAAAAAGTGGTGCTCGCCAGAGGGCTCGTGCAAGAGTCCCAGATATTGCTTCTGGACGAACCCACGGCGAACCTGGACATCAAACACCAAATGGGCGTTACCAGATTGCTGCGTGACTACTCGCACAAGCAGGGCATAATGGTGATAATGATCAGCCATGACCTCAACATCGCTGCAAAGTATTCTGACGAAGTCATCATGTTGTACGGGGGGAACATATTCGCCAAGGGGTCGCCGAAGGACACAATCAATCCGGAGAACATAGAGGCTGTGTACGGTGTCAGGTCGAAAACCGTCATCAATAACGGTCGGCCGCATGTGATCCTCGAAGATGACGACGACCCGAAAACAAACATCTGCGCGGGTGCTTGAATTGCCTGACGAAAAGGGGCTCGTCGAGGCATACCGTCACAATCTGTTCCTCAAAGTCGTTTTCATAATATCATGCTTCGCCGTGCTTATGCTGGTCATAGGTTACTCCCTGGCGGTCGGCCAGGGAATCACCGTGTCAGAGTCGTACGAGATAATGATGAAACATCTTGCCGGAGAGATATATCCGCTCAGGTCCGAAATGTGGTGGAAGGACTACTTCATCTGGAACAATGTGATGCCTCGCGTGGTCGTCGGAATAATAGGCGGCTGCGGTCTGGCTGCATGTGGAGCCGTCATGCAGAGCATCATGAGCAATCCTCTGGCCGATCCCTACACCACGGGGATATCTTCAGGTGCCTGCTTCGGTGCGGTGGCATCCCTGATAGCAGGAGTCTCGTTCGCATCGCTGGGCAGCGGATACACCACCGTGACCAATGCTTTCATAGGCGCATTGGTTCCGACTATGATCGTCATACTGATAAGCAGGCGCATAAACGCGACCCCCGCAACACTGATTCTGATAGGGGTCGCGATATCTTACTTCTTCAATGCGGCCGTGACTCTCATGATGGTTACTGCGACCGCCGAGGATCTGCAGGCCGCATATCTCTGGCAGGTCGGAACCCTGACAGGCATGACATGGAGCAGCGTACCGCTGATGCTGGTCATAACGGCGGCGGGTTCCGCCGTGGCGATGCTGTTTTCCAAAAACATGAATCTGCTCACGATGGGAGAGAACAGCGCAAAGAGCATGGGTCTGGACGTTGAACAGTTCAGAATGCTGTGCTTGATTATGGTGGCGGTAATGACGGCTGCCATCGTGAGTTTCACAGGCATACTGGGTTTTGTAGGTCTCATATCCCCTCACATCACCAGGCTGGTGATAGGTTCGGACAACAGGGTGGTCATTCCCGCTTCCATGATTGTCGGCGCGCTGATGCTGGTCTCATGCGATCTCATCTCGCGTTTGGTGTCAAATATTACAGACATCCCCGTTGGCGTGGTCCTGTCCTTGCTGTGCAGCCCGATATTCCTGCTGATGGTGACCGGATTAAAGAGAGGGAGGGGCGTGTACTGATGGTTCATGAGCAGATCTATGGATTCGTGGAGAAGTATTGCCACGAGAATCACAAGAAAATCGTTTTTACAATAACCTGTCTGATACTAGCCATATTTGTCTTTTTCCTGACAATCTCCATCGGAAAATACGAGCTGTCTTTCGGCGAGTCGTATAGGATATTTGTCGACAATCTTTTCGGAAACGGTCAGGCTACAACAGAGAACATGATCATCTGGGAATACCGTGTCCCCCGAGCCCTCATGGGCATATTCGTCGGGGCATCGCTGGCAGTGGGCGGCGCGGTCATGCAGAACCTGATGATGAACCCGCTTGCGGAACCGTATACCATGGGCATTTCGTCCGGTGCCTTCCTCGGTGCCGTGCTGTCGATAACATGCGGTATATCCATCATCCCGTTCCTCGGCGGAGACGACGCCACGGTATTGAACGCATTCATCCTTTCGCTCGCGCCGGTATTTCTGATCGTAGCAATATCCAAATTCAGAAAGACCACGCCTACGACCATGATACTGTGCGGGGTGGCCATAATGTACGCATTCAGTTCGGTATCGACGATGCTGATGGTCTTGGCGGACCCTGAGCATCTCTCGGACGCATATTCGTGGCGCGTCGGAGTCCTCGGTAAGGCCTCGTGGGACAGCCTGATGCTGGTAACTCCCTCGATGACGATCCTCATTGCGATATTGTTACTCTTCGCGGGAAAGATCAATACGATGTCCATAGGAGACAAGGGAGCAATCTCGCTGGGCACAGACCCATACCGGACCAGGCTCGTCTGCCTGGTCCTGGTCGCGTTGCTTACGGCATTCGCTGTCAGCTTCACCGGCACGATCGGATTCGTCGGCCTCGTGGCCCCACATATAGTCAGGACGTTCATTGGATCGAACAACACGTATCTTCTGCCGGCATGTGCGGGATTCGGAGGCATATTCCTCCTTGTGATGGACTCAATAGCCAAAGTGATAAGCGAGACCGGGCTACCCGTAGGTGTCATATCCGCGATGGTCGGGGGCCCCCTCTTCATATACATACTGGTACAGAGGAAGCGCAGGATATGGTACTGATCATCCAACGTCCGGGGAAAAGCGGGGCAATGGCCCCGTACCCCGGACGGCCACATATATACAGGCTCAGCGGTCGTTGACCTCTTCGATACGCTCTTCCAGGCCCAGGAATATTTCCTTCATTTTCTCGAGTGTTTTCGGGTCGGCGTCCCACATACCCCTGTCGCAGGCCTCCATGAGGCGGTTCATCATGTCCATCATGGCGTGAGGATTTTCGTCCTTCATCCATTCGCGCGTATCGTCGTCGAACAGATACTTCTCGGCAAGCTTCTCGTACATCCAGTCATCTACTGTTTCGGAAGTGGCGTCCCATCCGAACATGTATTCAGTAAGGTTGGCTACCTCTGCAACCCCCCTGTAACCGTGCCGTTTCAACCCCTCTATGAATTTCGGATTTAGCACTTTGCTCCTGAAAACGAACTGAAGCTCTTCTCTGGTGCTTCTCAACCTAACCTTGTCGGGATTCGAACCGTCGCCGATCAAAGATATCGCGTCCTTTTTGCCGTATGCTCTCACAAAAGAGTTGAGCCCTCCGAGATACCCGTACACATCATCCATGTCCAGCACGTCGATCTCCCTGTCCGGCATATTCTTCACGGTCACGCCGACCTTGCCGAACCTCTTGACGAACTGGTCCCTCATGCTCTCTCCGGTCATGCCGCGCCCGTAAGCATAGCTCCCCCAGGTGATGTAGATGTCAGCAAGGTCCTGCACGGTCTTCCAATCGCCAGTTTCCACGGCGTGGTTAACGCCAGGGCCATACCCTCCCGGCGGGCAGCCGAAAATGCGCACAAGGCCCTCCTTTTTGACCTGTTCCGCCGGCAGTCCCTTCTCTATTCCCTCTACGATATCTCTGCGCAGGTTCGCCGCTAGGTAGTTTTCTTCTTCGGACTCGTCCAGGCCGGCCGCCATTTTTACTGCGTCGTCTATCAGGTCGATAAGGTTAGGGAAAGTATCCCTGAACAATCCCGTGATGCGGACGGTCACGTCTATGCGTGGTCTCCCCAGCTCAGACAGGGGAACGGGCTCCAGCCCGACGACCTGCCCGCCAACATTGGACCACACGGGCCTTATGCCCATCAGCCATAGTATATAAGCGACGTCGTCGCCGTTGGTCTTCATGGTATCGGTCGCCCATATGATGAAACCGACCTCGCGGGGATAGTGCCCCGTTTCGTCAATATAGCGTTCGACCATCTGGTCGGCCATCTTTTTACCGATCTCCCAAGAGGAAGGCGGAGGGACGATGTCCGGATCGATGCCGTAATAATTCCTGCCCATCGGAAGTATATGGGCGTTCCCCCTGGTTGGGGCTCCAGAAGGGCCCGGGAGGACGTAACCTCCGTTACACCCATGGATAAGATTGTCCATTTCGTCAGTCATCCTCATGATGTTCCTTGCCAGGGAATCGCAGATATAGGCTATCGAAGACCCGAAGCCAGGTGACATGCCTCCGGCCGCCTCTTCCGCAAGTCTCATGCAGCTGTCCTTTTCATAATCAGCGCATCTCATTGCGGTCAGCAGGTCAAGCAGGTCTTTTTCCAGAGAATCGATAACAACGGAGTTCAGCTCGCCCTCGCGGACCTCGGATGGATTGTCGAGAAGGACATCCATATTGTATCCCCGTACCTCTGCAAAAGAATCTCTGAGCGAGGGGACGTCTCCGTTTTTCAATCTCATGATGGAATATATCATCTCGTCGAAACGGTCTCCTTCCGGGGCCCTCCCCAGTATATGGAGCCCGTCCCGGATCAACGCATCTCTGATATCCGTAAGATATGCGTGCAGATCGTCGAGGCGGCCTTCGAATTCCTCCGCAGAAATGTTTTCGGAAATATCCAGGTCCCCAAACATTTTGGCTTCGCGGACGCCGTTCAAAACACGCTCTACAAGCGCCATTCTCTTTCCGTCGCTGGAATTCCTCGCTTTGAAGTATTCCTGCAGAGCGTTATCAATCGCGGACAACTCGTCGTACGAGCCCGCCCGAGCCATCGCAGGGCACATGTGCCCTATAAGCACGGCCTCAGAACGCCTCTTGCACTGAATTCCTTCTCCAGGATCGTCGATGATGTATGGATAGATGTGCGGGATCCCGTCGAGCACGATGTCCGGAAAGCATTTCGAAGACAATCCGACACTCTTGCCAGGGAGCCACTCCAGAGTTCCGTGCGTCCCCATATGAAAGACGATGTCCGTTCCAAAGTCGAACTTGAGCCATCTGTAAAACATCAGATATTGATGGGGCATCGGCACCACGGGATCATGATAAACAGACTCCATCTGGTTGGCCCAAGATCTCAGGGGCTGATAACCGATGAATATGTTGCCGTTCAGCAGGCCGGGGATAACGAATTTGCCGTCTTCGACGCATATAGTTCCGGGAGGCTTTCCCCAATTTTCTTCCATCAGCCGTCTGTTGAACTCGGACAGTTCCGAGTAGTACCGCCTATATTCCCTCAGGTCGGCCATGTCTGCAGCCTTTTCCCTCACTCTTTCGGGGGAAGACCATTCAAGGTCGTTCGTGATATTGTCCAAAATCTCATCGATAAGGGCCCTTCCGTTCAGGGGCACGTGATTCACGGTATAGCCCTGCCTGTCGAATCTTATGAGCATGTCGTTCACACTTTCGATGGTGTCGAGGCCCGCAGCGTTCCCTATGCGCCCCGATTCCGGACGGGATTGATACATCAGAATTGCAACCTTACGCTCGGAGGCTGGTTTCATGGACAGTTTGGCCCAGCATTTTACTGCGTTGGAAAGATGCTCTATCCTGTCCTCTACCGGAGAATACCTCTTCGTTCCGCCCAGGCATCCCTCGTTGCTACCGATCGGCACGGTGATGATCTGACCGTCGACCTCCGGCCAGACCACGCTCATCTTCAGTTCGCCGTTGCTCAGTCCGGAAGCGCTCTCTTCGTAATCTGAAAAGTGGCCGCCCACCGTCATGGCCTGTATGACCGGGACGTCCGTCAGGTAATGATAGAAGTTCTGTTCATCGGGAGTGTAGATGCCCGTGCAGTCTCTGGAGTTATTGAGCTGTGAGAACGGGGTTGCCATTATAATTGCGTTCACCCTGCACTTTTTTCCGTCCATAAGATATTTTTCAACCACCGAAAGAGTGCCCCCGCTCCCCTCGGAGCTGCTGACCCTCGTGCTGAAGAAAACCGGGATGACGTTGACCTCTATTGATTCAAGCTTTCTGATGAGCATATCGATATGCTCCTGATTGTTGTATATCCACAGATTAGATGTGTACAGTATCCCGACGGTAGGACGGCCGGGGACCAGATGTTCCAGATAATCCTTCAGGTCCACGTCTCTGGAATAATCCGGATGATATATGCCGTCCTCTCTGTTTTTAATCGGTTCCGGGACGGCCCCATCGCCGGTAAGCTTGTTGTTCAGCCATTGCAGGATGCCCTTGTCGTTCTCTCTGCCCCTGTTTCCGATATATTCCCCCAACAGTTTGAAATCTTCATCGGAGCCCTTGAACAAATCGCGATACATGAGGCGCACTTCTACGTTCCCGGCATAGGACATGACATAGCCGGGGCATTCTCTGAGCACATTTTCAAATTGGGCGAATCTCTTCATCCGTGACGGTTCGGCCATGGATCTAATTATTGTCAGATCTGCAACTTTGGACCTGCGTACAAGTTCCTGGTACAACAGCGGATCATCGTCCACATCTTCCCCGTTAACGCAGAACAGTTCTATGTCCCATTTTCTCTCCAGGGATATTTCCCTTGCGGGCTCTTCCATATTGTGGGCGTCCGAACTCTGAATTGATATATAAACGACTTTCATATCTTCAAATATTGGATGTATAAGCCAATATAAATAAATTTAATGTTCCAGTTAGAATCATTCATTATCGGATAAAGGTTTATTATAGGTAAATTGGATATATGAGCCAACCAGTTGGGAATTATCATGGACAGATTACTTTTCCCGTTCGTCTCGATCGTAGGTCAAAAAGAAATGAAAAAAGCACTGCTGCTCAACGTTGTGGACCCGAGCATCGGAGGCGTACTCATAAAGGGTGAAAAGGGAACGGCGAAATCGACGGCCGTCAGATCGCTTTCGCAGATCCTTCCCTGGCGTATGTCGGCGGAGGGATGCGCGTTCAACTGCGACCCTTCGTTGCCCGGCAGGCTGTGCCCCTACTGCAAAGAGAAGATCCTTTCAGGAAAGGACCTGAGGTCCGTAAATGTCAGAATGAGGGTTGTGGAACTCCCTCTGAGCGCCACGGAGGATCGAGTCTCGGGCACTCTGGATATCGAACACATCCTCAAGACGGGGGAAAGGAAGTTCGATCCCGGAGTACTTGCACAGGCCAACGGGAATGTGCTCTATATAGACGAGGTGAACCTTCTGGACGACCACATCGTAGATCTATTGCTCGATTCAGCGGCAATGGGAGTCAATTATGTGGAAAGAGAAGGGGTCTCCTTCTCTCATCCTTCTAGATTTATTCTGGTTGGTACGATGAATCCGGAGGAGGGGGACCTCAGACCGCAGCTTTTGGACAGGTTCGGGTTGTCCGTCGAAGTAAAAGGGGACAGAGACACCGACGAACGCATGGAGGTCGTCCGAAGAAGGCTTGAGTTCGACACAAACCCGGAAAAATATACTGAAAAATACGGGGCAGAGTCGGAACAGCTGACGTCCAGGCTGTCAAAGGCCCGGGAAATCCTTCCGGACGTTTCGGTGGACGACGATGTTCTGAGAGCGATAGTGAACATGACGATAAACCTGGGCATCGATGGCCACAGGGCAGATATCACAATGGTTAAAGCGAGCAAGGCCAACGCTGCCATGGACGGGAGGGTCCGCGTAACCAAAGAGGACGTCAGGGAGGCGGCCCCTCTGGCACTTTCTCATCGTATGCGGCGGCGCCCGTTCGAGGAAGAAGCATTCGACAAAGAGGAACTCGACAGATGTATGCAGACTATATGAGCGGGCTTCCTTTCACTGCCATATATGGCATGGACGACCCGAAAAAAGCAGTGCTTTGCTCCATGGTCAACCCCCGCATACGTACGGTTCTGATAATGGGATGTTCGGGATCTGCAAAGACTGCTCTTTCCAGGGCGACGGGCGCCCTGATGGGCAGGGAGGTCGTGAACGTGCCACTCAATGTTACAGAGGAGCAGCTGTTTGGCGGAATGGACATCGAGGCCACCCTCAGAGAGGGAAGGCCCGTGGTACAGAATGGGATCATGCACCGGGCAGACGGGAAGATACTGTACGTAGATGACATAAATCTCCTAGATCAGAAGATCGCCGCGGCACTGACCGACTGCATACTGAACGGAAAGGTGGTTCTGGAAAGAGAAGGAATATCCGCCGAGTACGAATGCAAAATCACCCTGATCGCAACGATGAACCCGCTGGGTCCCGAAATGAGCTCGCATCTGACCGACCGTTTCGATCTGTGCGCATACTCTGTCTTTCCCGAGGATGAGAGCGGAAGAAAAGAGGTGCTCCGCAGGAATATAGAATATCAAAAAGGAGCCGCATCGTTCTCCGAAATGTACGGGGATGAGGAATCTTTGCTCAGGTCTAAGGTCGAGAGGGCCCAATCTATTCTTCCCATCGTAAAGATGTCCGACGACCTTTTGGGCGTAATCGTCGAGCTCGCCGCAAAGGTATCCGCAGAAGGTTTCCGCGGCGACCTGGCAATAATCAACGCCTCCATGGCTCTGGCAGCCCTCAACGGACGGGACGAGGTAACCAGAAAGGATGTGGAAGAGGTGGCGGCACTGTGCCTGGTTCACCGCCGCAATACTTCTCCCGAACCTCCGGAGCGGCGGGAGCAGGAGCAGGAGCAGGAGGGACAAGATGAAGAAAGGGAGCCTCGCAGAGACGAAGGGCAGCGGCAGGAAAGCAATGGAGAGGGACAAGATCACGGGGCCGAAGAACCGCCCGATCGGGGTGAGAGCTCCGACTCCGAGGAACCGGGCCCCGAACGGACGGCAGAGGATATCCTTTTCGAAGTCGGAGAGCAGTTCAGAGTTATCGACTATATTCACGGGACCGGTCGCAAGGTCCGAAAGACATCTAGCAGAAAGGGCCGCAGAGAGGCCGCAGAAAGTTCGGACACGACAGGAAGATACATATGTTCCAGGTGTCCGGAAGGGAAAGCCAAGGACATTGCGTTAGATGCAACCATTCGTGCTGCGGCACCGTATCAGAGGTCCAGAGATCATGGAGATCTTGCGATATCGATAAATGGCCAGGATATCAGAGAGAAGGTTCGTGAAAGGCAATCCGGATGCACGATATTATTCCTTGTCGACGCCAGCGGTTCTCTGGGCGTCAGAAAGAGAATGTCAGCGGTAAAGGGCGCAGTCCTCTCGATGCTTCAGGACAGCTATGTAAAAAGGGACAAGGTGGGGCTGATGGCGTTCAGACGTGATTCTGCCGAGTTGATACTGCCGCCTACCAGGTCCGCGGAGTACGGGTATAGGAAACTGGCGGAGATGCCCACCGGGGGGAAGACCCCGCTCGCCGAGGCCCTGGTTTCGGCCGGAAAGGTCATGACATCGTATTCCAGGTCGCACCCAGGGGAGATGTGTTACATCGTGGTCATCACAGACGGCCGCGCCAACGTTCCGATCGATCGGGGCGCCGACGCCAACGAAGAGGTGATCAAACTGGCATCGAAGATGTCCATACCCCAGGTGGACTGGATCGTAATCGATGCCGGCTCCGGATATGTCCGTTTTGATAACGCCGAAAAGCTGGCAATGGAACTCGAGGGCACATACTTCAGGCTGGACGATCTGAACTCGGACAGGCTGGCAGAGAATATCAGAGCGGTCATCAGATAATGATATGATAATTTCTACTCCGTGTGTGAAAAAAGACTTGCTGGAATCGCGGCTTACTGGTTCACATCACGGATTGTTGTTTTGTGCGGTAAATCTGTCTGAAGATCATCTTAGTGAGCCGTCGTCCATTATGTAACGCCAGACTTTCATGTCATTCCCCTCTGTGCTTACAACGGGGCCCCGAATACCGCGTGGCGGCCGAGAAGAAATTTCCCATGCCGATCGAGTTATGGAAACAGAGGAACAAGGAAGAAGCCTTGAAACCCGAGGATGCGCCCATCGTTCCAGAGGATCAGAGGCCGGACCCTTTATGAAGTTGTCATCGGCTCGAATCTGCGTCGTATATCGAGGTCAACGGAATATCTTCGAGGGCACATATTCTGAGATCTCTTTAATTTCACAGATGCAGGGCATTTTTGGCGATTAAATCATACTAAGTCGATAGGAAAACAATAGATTAATATACCGTGCAACCAATCTATACCCAATCGATTGAAATAACGGTAAACGGAGACAAGATATGAGCAAAAAAATCTACTTGGACAACGCGGCGACGACGGAGGTGCACCCGGAAGTGCTGGAGGCAATGCTCCCCTATCTGAAGGACTATTATGGAAATCCGTCCAGCATCCATGGGTTGGCCAAGTACGCGAGGGACGCGCGCGAACATGCCAGAGCATCGGTGGCAGAGTTGATCAACGCCGGACCGAAGGAGATATATTTCACGGCCGGAGGGACCGAATCCGACAATTGGGCCCTGAAGTCCGTCGCATTCGGCAACCGCTCCAAAGGGAATCACATCATAGTTTCGAAGATCGAACATCATGCGGTAATGAACACATGCGAGTTCCTCGGGAAGAACGGCTTCGACATCACATATCTGGATGTCGACGAGTTCGGAAGGGTGAACCCCGAGGATGTCGAGAAGGCCGTCAGGCCGGAGACGATCCTCATATCCGTCATGTATGCAAACAACGAGATAGGGACGATCGAACCTATCGCCGAGATAGGAAAAATCGCAAGAGAGCACGGGGTCCTATTCCACACTGACGCTGTGCAGGCGTTCGGCCATGTGCCGATAGACGTAAAGGCAGAGAACATAGATCTCTTGAGTGCCAGCGGCCATAAGGTATATGGTCCCAAGGGGGTCGGGGCGCTCTACATAAGAGACGGCGTAAAGCTTGAGCCGCTAATGCACGGAGGTGCGCAGGAAAGAGGAATCCGTGCAGGTACCGAGAACATCCCGGGAATAGTCGGCATGGGAAAAGCGGCCGAGATAGCGAAGAGGGACATGGATAAGCACATAGCCAGGGAGACAGAGCTGAGAGACCACATGATGAATCGTCTTCTCACAGAGGTGCCATTCACAAAGCTTAACGGACACAGGTCCGAGAGGCTCTCCGGCAACGTCAACATAGCTTTCAGGTTCGTCGAAGGCGAGAGCGTGTTGATGCTTCTGAACCACAGGGGCGTATTCGTATCCACAGGTTCGGCATGCGCGTCCGGGTCCCTGGACCCATCCCACGTGCTTCTGGCCATAGGATTGAAACACGAAGTGGCCCACGGGTCGGTAAGGTTCACGCTCTCTTACAAGACGACAGAGGGCGATATCGATGAGGCGGTAGATGCGGTCAAGGAATCAGTGGCCAGGCTCAGGGAGATGTCTCCTCTGTACGCAGACCACATAAAGAACGGGACCAACAAAAAGGAGGTATGACGAGATGTACGACGGAGTATACAGCGAGGAAGTGATGGATCACTTCACAAACCCGAGAAACGTAGGGGAGATCGAGAATGCCAGCGGCATAGGCACTGTCGGTAACGCCAAGTGCGGGGACATAATGAGAATTTTTCTCGATATAGATGAAAATCATATCATCCGGGACGTCAAGTTCAAGACTTTTGGATGCGGGGCCGCGGTGGCCAGCAGCAGTATGGCGACCGAGATGGTGAAGGGCAAGACGATAGACGAGGCGCTTCAAATCACCAACAAGGCCGTGACCAAGGCCCTGGGCGGACTGCCGCAGGTCAAACTGCACTGTTCGCTGCTTGCCGAGCAGGCGATCCGCGCGGCCCTTTGGGATTACGCGGAGAAGAACGGCGTCGTGATAGAAGGGCTCAAAAAGCCCAAGTCGGACATAGGCGACCACGAAGATTCCGAATAAAAGAGCCAGACAGCAAAATTTAGCTTTAAAATATCGAATGTTTCAGATCGGAGAAGGACAAAAAATGGCAAAAATTTACAATAATATGGGCGAGCTGGTGGGGAGGACCCCGCTGGTCAGATTCAGCAGGATGGAGAAATTACACGGAACCAAAGGCAGGCTCATCGTAAAAATGGAGATGTTCAATCCGTCTGGCTCTGTGAAGGACAGGATATCTTTGGCCATGGTCGAAGAGGCAGAGAAAAGAGGCGTCCTTAAAGGTGGGTCCGTCATCATCGAGCCGACCTCCGGTAACACGGGAATAGGCCTCGCGATGGTGGGAGCTGCGAAAGGGTACAGGGTAATATTGACGATGCCAGAGACGATGTCCGCAGAAAGACGGAACATCCTCAGGTCGTACGGTGCTGAACTGGTATTGACAGAAGGCAGCAAGGGGATGAAAGGCGCAATAGTGAGGGCCGACGAGCTCGTGAAAGAGATCGAAGGAAGCGTCATCCCAGGTCAGTTCGTGAATTTGGTCAACCCGGAAATACACCGCAGGACCACCGGCCCGGAGATATGGGAGGACACCGGAGGGGACGTCGACGTACTGGTCGCCGGAATAGGGACCGGTGGCACCATAACCGGTGCGGGTGAGTTCCTTCGAACCAAGAATCCGGGCCTCAAGATAATCGCGGTGGAGCCGGCCGGTTCCCCAGTCCTTTCAGAGGGCCGCAGCGGAGTTCATAAGATACAGGGTATCGGGGCCGGTTTTGTCCCGGACGTATTGAACACGGGGATCTACGACGAGATCATCGCCGTCACGGACGAGGATGCATTCGTAACGGGAAGGGAGATAGCCAAGGTCGAGGGCGCACTGGTGGGAGTATCCACGGGCGCGGCGATATGGGCGGCCATCAAGGTGGCATCCAGGCCGGAATTCGAAGGAAAGAACATAGTGGTCATATCGGCGGACAGCGGAGATAGATACCTGTCTACGCCCATGTTCGCATTTTGAAAAAGTAATTACTTGGATCAAACTAAAAAAATGAAAATGAGAGGTATAAAAATGACAAAAAAAGACAATGTGCCGAAAGGACCGGGTAACAGCGGCGGATACAAATTCGAAACGTTGCAGCTGCATGTTGGTCAGGAGCAGCCCGATCCGACCACGGATTCACGTGCAGTTCCGATATATCTTACCACGTCGTATGTTTTCAAAAACACCGACCACGCAGCGGCAAGATTCAGCCTGTCGGATGCGGGCAACATATACGGGAGGCTCACTAATCCCACACAATCCGTGTTCGAGACCAGGATCGCGGCCCTGGAGGGCGGGTCCGCCGCGTTGGCGTTGGCCACCGGGGCAGCCGCAATAACATACACTGTTCAGACTCTTGCGGGAAGCGGGGACAACATCATATCGTCCAAGCAGATATACGGGGGGACGTACAACCTCCTGGAACACACGTTGAGAAGATACGGTATCGACACAACTTTCGTAGATTACGACGACGTAAAGGGATTCGAGAAGGCGATAGATGGGAACACAAAGGCGATCCTGGTCGAGACCATCGGCAATCCTAACGCATCGATCCCGAACATCGAGAAACTTGCGGAGGTCGCACACAGGCACAAGATACCGCTGATTGTGGACAATACGTTCGCAACACCTTATCTTTTCAGGCCTCTCGAGCACGGGGCCGACATAGTTGTCGAAAGCGCGACAAAATTCATTGGCGGCCATGGTACCGTTCTCGGCGGAGTCATAATCGAAGCGGGAAGATTCGATTGGAAGGAAAGCGGAAAATTCCCCCACATAGCCGAGCCAGATCCCAGCTATCACGGCATAAGCTTTGCCGATGCATTGGGCCCTGCGGCGTTCGTGACCAAGATCAGGGCGACCCTGCTTCGCGATACGGGGGCGACCATCTCGCCGTTCACTGCTTTCATACTGTTGCAGGGCCTCGAGACCCTCTCGCTGAGGGTCGAGCGTCATGTTGAGAACACAAAGAAGGTCGTGGAATTCCTCAGGGACCATCCTAAGGTCGAGAAAGTAAATCATCCCTCTCTCCCCGACCACCCGGACAGAGCGCTTTATGATAAGTATTTCCCGGAGGGCGGAGCGTCGATATTTACCTTCGACATCATAGGGGGGAAGGAGGAGGCCAGGAAGTTCGTCGACAGCCTGTCTATGTTCTCTCTGCTGGCAAACGTCGCCGACGTAAAGTCTTTGGTGATACATCCTGCCAGCACAACACACTCGCAGCTCAGCGAAAAAGAGCTGAGGGAACAGGAGATCCACTCTAACACGGTCCGCCTGTCGATCGGTACGGAACACATCGACGACATACTGGCAGACCTGTCCCAGGCATTGGACAAGATCTGATCTCCGATCCCGGCAAGCCTCCGTCGGGAAAAACTTTTCAAACCATTTCCAGCAATCTCCATAGGATTAATAAAGATACCAGGATAACACCATGGGCATGCAGATTTCTACCAAAGGAAGGTACGCCATGAGGCTGATGCTCGACATTGCCAAATATGGCAGGGGCGAGACGGTCAAGATCAAGGACATAGCCGACAGGCAGGATATTTCCCCGAAATATCTGGAGCAGATAATTTCGGAATTGAACCGTGCGGGGCTCGTCAAGAGCACGAGGGGACCGCAGGGAGGATATTCTCTTGTAAAATCGCCCGAAGAATACACTGTCGGTTCTATACTCAGGGTCATGGAGGGAGATCTCTCCGTCGTACAATGCGTCAAAGACGGCGAGGATTTTTGTGACAGGTACGACACCTGCACCACCGTCAGGCTATGGGCGAGGGTCAGCGATGCGATATCGTCGGTCGTCGACAACGTGACGTTAGCGGACCTTCTCAGATGGGAGGTCGAGAAGGATATTATCTCCATAGACGGTTCCGAGAAAGAATGACAGGGAATTCATTCGGCTTAAGGAAGATATCCTGATGAAAATGAAGGTAAAAATGGCGCCGAGAGGGAGATTCGAACTCCCGAGGCGAAATCGCCACGAGCTTTCCAGGCTCGCGCCTTACCGGGCTGGGCCATCTCGGCTACCGACAGAACATTTTGTCCTTGCATTAATATCTTTCTAAGGATTCGATATCATTCCAGTCGATATCTTTGCGTGCATCCGAAATATGATGTCTTATGTTTCGAAATTTTGAAAGAGCCACGTCGCTAAACGTAGCTTCGCAGGAACCTTCGCCCTCGTCCAAGGAACACATCACATCTCCGAACGGGCTTAAAATTCTGGATCCTCCGAACATCAAGGTGCCAGCCATCTCTCCGGAGTTGTTCGCGAAAACAGTATAGCTGACATTTTCCAGTGCCCTTGCTGGGAGGACGGTCTCAAGAAAAGTCTTAGACTGCCATGCGGAAGCCGAGATACATATGTTAACGACAGATCCGGCCAGAGTACAAGACCTGAGGACTTCCGGAAAGAAAATATCGTAACAGATGCAGAGTCCGAACTTCACTCCGCGGAACTCTCCGATAACGGGGGAACTGCCGGAAGCAAAACCGTCCTCCGAGTATACGCCGAAACGTGCCAGATGGATCTTTCTATAAACTCTGGTATCGTCAGGAGTGACAAAGTAAAGAGAATTGAATATTTTTTCGCCTTCATAGCAGGGGCCTCCAAAGACCGCGGCCTTCCCCGTATCCCGGCACGCCTCCTCAATACGTTTTATCGCAATTCCTGTCTTTTTATCCATAGACGAACAGTCCTTTCCGTACCCTGTTAGGAACATCTCCGGAAAAATCAGAACATCTGGGCATTCGGAATCCAACTCCCTGGCAATGCGTTCCGAGTTCCGTTCGGGATCTGCTGGAACGGGGCGGTATTGGCATACCTTGAGGTTGAGCTCCACGTGATGCGATATGCATTTTGTAACATAAAAAACCCCTGTCCGATATGTTTAATAGCATCGTACGTGTTCATGAGATATGCAGGACAATAGGACCGCGGCTGTATCCAAATCTCTCAATGTAGGTTTTGACAATCAGAAGTATATCGACCTTCAGTCCGCACAGATCAAGGAGCGTATCTCCAAGTTCGGCGGGAAACTTTATTTGGAGTTCGGCGGAAAGCTTTTCGATGATTTCCACGCTTCCCGTGTTCTTCCAGGGTTCCTCCCGGACAGCAAAGTGAACATGCTGGTAAGCATCAAGGACGTCGCCGAGATCGTCATAGCCATAAGCGCCTATGATATCGAGAAGAACAAGCTCAGGAGCGATATAGGCATAACTTATGACCTGGAGGTTCTGCGTCTCATCGATTCGTTCCGCGACCGGGGATTGTACGTCAGCTGTGTCGTCGTGACGCATTACAGCAATCAGAAGTCCGCGGATGCATTCTGCAACAGGCTCAGGTCTCTGAGCGTACGCGTCTACAAGCATTATCTGATCGACGGATACCCGTCCGACATCGACCTGGTGGTGAGCGAAGAAGGCTATGGGAAGAACGACTACGTTGAGACCACGAGGTCGCTGGTGGTCGTCACGGCGCCCGGTCCCGGCAGCGGCAAGATGGCCGTCTGCCTGTCACAGCTGTACCACGACAATGAGAGGGGAACACATTCCGGTTACGCAAAGTTCGAGACGTTCCCGATATGGAACCTGCCCCTGAAGCATCCTGTCAACATCGCCTACGAGGCGGCAACCGCAGACTTAGACGATGTGAACATGATCGATCCGTTCCATCTCGAAACCTATGGTAGGACGGCCGTGAACTACAACCGCGACATAGAGATATTCCCTGTTCTGAAGGCCATATTCGAAGGCATCCACGGCGAATCGCCCTATAAGTCGCCCACAGATATGGGCGTGAACATGGCCGGCTATTGCATTACGGACGACGAGACGGTAGTGCGGGCCGCCAAGGACGAGATAATCCGCCGCTACTACTGGACGCTGTGCGACCGCAAGCGCGGCGCGGCCTCGGATAACAGCGTAAGGAAGATGGAACTTCTCATGAAGCAGGCCGGAGTGGGCACAGAGGACCGCAAGGTCGCAATGGCGGTACATTCGCACCCCAGCGTCCAGGAGATGCCCGTTGTTGCGATATCCCTGCCCGACGGGACGATAGTCACCGGAAAGACGTCTGCTCTCCTGGCGGCGACGTCGGCTATGATGCTTAACGCCTTGAAGAATCTCGCAGGCATCAACGATTCGATGCATCTGATATCGCCGTCCGTGATAGAGCCGGTCCAGGATCTGAAGACCAAGTATCTCGGGGACAGGGGCGCGAGCCTCCACGCATCCGAGATGCTCATCGCGCTGTCGGTATGCGCCACGACCAATCCTGTCGCCACCGCTGTGCTGGAGCGCCTGCCGGAACTCAGGGGATGCGAGGCCCATTCCTCGGTCATACTTCCGGACGACGACGAAGAGCTCATGAGGAAGCTCGGCATCCACGTCACATGCGATCCCAAGTACGGGAGCGACAGGCTTTTCCAGGGCAGATGATGGAACAATTCTTTAAGGTCGCCCGTCTATCTGTCCACCATGGTGGGAAGGATCCCCAAGGTAACCAGCGACGACGTTCAGAACCTGAGGAGTTTCATAAGGGACAGTGTCGAGAGCACCAAGTGCTCGGGCATAGTCATAGGGCTGAGCGGGGGCATAGATTCTGCAGTAGTGACCAAGTTGGCGGCGGACACCATGGATCCGGAGAGGATATTGAACGTCTTCATGCCTTCCCGTGTCACTCCTGCGGCCGATTATAAGACGACCAAGGACCTGAGCCAGAAATGGGGGACCGAATACAAGATCGTCGACATCCAGCCGGCGGTGGACGCATTGACCTCGGTGCTTCTTTCAGACATCGAAGCACCGTTGGAGAGGGGGAACATCTCTGCGAGATGCAGGATGATCGTACTGTACAACCTGGCGAAGAAGCGGAACTACATCGTGGCAGGC
This sequence comes from Methanomassiliicoccaceae archaeon, assembly GCA_034928305.1. Taxonomy (NCBI): domain Archaea; kingdom Methanobacteriati; phylum Thermoplasmatota; class Thermoplasmata; order Methanomassiliicoccales; family Methanomassiliicoccaceae; species Methanomassiliicoccaceae archaeon. The sequence goes on from JAYFOZ010000001.1 coordinate 216,853, forward strand.
ACTTCTAACCAGAGCGAGCTGATGACCGGCTATTTCACAAAGTTCGGGGACGGGGCATGCGATTTCACGCCGCTTGCCAGCACGTACAAGACCGAGGTGAAGCAGATCGCCGCCATGATAGGCATACCTCAGGAGATAATCGATAGGCCCCCATCGGCCGGATTCTGGGAGGGACAGACGGACGAGTCGGAGATGGGTATATCCTATGACGATTTGGACGCCATCCTTTATGATATGGACCTTGATTTCGACGATGACGAGATCTCCGAAGATCTGGGCATCCCGAAGGAGAAGGTCAGGGAGGTCCGGGGGCTCGTTGCATCCATGGAGCACAAGCGCCTTCAGCCTCTGCGTCCCTGAAAAAGTCCTGGTCAGGCGCCAGAATCGGCTTGGTTCCGCACAAATTATATTAATGACTTAGTAATCAAGGCTTTAACAGCTCCTGTAGTGTAGCGGCCAATCATGAAGCCCTCTCGAGGCTTCGACTCGGGTTCAAATCCCGACGGGAGCACTAATTTTATTATCCATCGGTCGTTTTTAAAAAGTCAATAGTTCGGCTATTGAATTTTTTATGGATCGGTAACGACTACCGAGGTATATTGCGCCCGGACCCATGCAGAGGAATCGAGCACGAGACTGGCGATATCGGCGGGGATTCCACGATGATCGGCCATCAGGGCCGGACATCATTTCTTTACCATTTCTGGTATTCTAAAATCTTCGACGACTATTAATACAGATTCACCGCGATATGTTTTCAGGGGGCATCGGAACGGATATCGAACTTTATCACGATTCGAAATACGGAAACGGAGTCAGGGTGGCGGAGGAGTTCAAGAGGCTCATGGAGGCCGAGGGCAACCATGTCAACGTACGCAACATCAGAGAAGCGAGCCCGAGGGATCTGCCGCAGGCCGACCTATACGTTTTCGGTTCTCCGACGCATTTCGGGAAGGCTACCAGAGGCATGGTACATTTCGTCAAGAAAGTGGCTTTGCCATCAGGGGCTAAGTATGCGGTTTTCGCCACGTTCAGCGCAGCAAGGCCTGACAAGAAGACCGGTAAGATGCCGTCGGAAGAAGAGTTGGAAAAATGGCGTCGCACGATACCAATGATCGATGAACAGCTCAAGGCCAGGGGCATGATGAAGGTGGCAGAAATGAAGGCTTTTGTCGAACCTGAAAATCTGAAAGGGCCCCTGGAAGAGGGCTGGCAAAAGACGGTAGAGATATTCGTTACCGCCATCCTCGGCAGGTAAAGACAAATCGATTATCCGTCGGCTCCGATGTCAAATTCGCAGATCATGGTAAACGATGGTTGGATTTTTATTATCCGCGGTTTTTCTGTCAAACATCCTTTCCGATATACCGGTCATTTGCCGGTCGAGCGGTGACGATGGATAAATAGGCGGGCCAAGGATTATATCGAAGAATAAAATCCACCTTTTCTATGAACTGGGATATGCTGACCATCGTAGCATGCGTTGCCGCAGGAGGTGCGATAGGAGCGGTACTGAGGTACTTGGTCGGGCATTATATGGGCACGTCCGCATTTCCCTGGAGTACGTTCCTTATAAATATCATCGGATGCACGCTACTGACGTTCATCGCATTCTCATTCAGCGGCCACATGTCGAAAAATACCGTATTTTTCCTGTTCACCGGAGTGTTCGGTGCATTCACTACAATGTCGACCTTCACATCGGAAACGGTATATCTGTTCTACGACAACGAAATTATGAAGGCCGCTTGGAACGTAGTCCTCAATGGAGGAGGATGTCTCCTCGGAGCGTTCATCGGAAGGGCCCTGTCGCTTCTGATGTAATCATTTTTTTATAAGGCGGGCGTGGCACTCCGACATCCGCAGTACACCCGTCGGTGCATTGCCCGGTATGTCTTTCAATGAACAATCTATCGTCGACCCAGCCATATCCGATTCTCCGGATCAGAGCACCGTCTTTGGTTACACGTAAATGTCATTACGACCAGTATTTAGATAGGACATTATGGCTGCAACGGTAGTTTCGCATCTATTTCGCAACTTGTTTTTTGTGGCCATAAATCAGCAGAACCTTATGGTACCAGGCGACGGAAAAAACGCTCTTCTGCCATCATGGATATCTCTATTGTCAGATCAAGACAACCGGACGTCACGATCTCCCCCGTCAATAAACCGAAAGCAAATTTCCCCTCTGAAACCGAAAAACATATGTTGCGAATCAAGGAAGAACAAGTTACAATTCATCAGGTTGGATGATTCATCCAAAGGTATAAATCGGCAAGCGTCTTATATTCCGTCAGTCAAAATCGAGATAGGTGTTCAACATGCAAAACAAAACGATGGCCCTGATAGCCGCGGCGATTATAGTCGTGGCCGTTGCCGGCGCGGGAGTCTATTATTACTACGGAGGAGACGAAACTCAGGAAGGAACCAAGATCCTCGTTCAAGACAACGAAGGAGTGTATTTCTGGATCGAGGGAGACGGTGACAATGAGTTGACAGCTCTTACGGATGCATGTGAAAAATATGACATCGAAGTTGTATTCGCCAACGGCTGGATAGACAGTCTTTTTTCACTCGGAATGGTGGGACCGGATGCAGATAACAACTGGATCTATTGGAGCCAATACAGCTACACAGACGGAGCATGGGTCCTGAACGATTACAACATGGACCAGTACAATACTTCCGATGTAGAGGCCATGGCCGTAGTATATTCTGATGGATCCGAAGTGCCCGCTGTCGACCCGGACGATGCAAAGGTCTGGAACCACAGCACGGATGGAACGGTATTCACCATCGAGTCCAAGTCTGGAGTGAGCTTTAAGATAAACGGCACCGGCGAAACGGCCATCGAGGCGTTGATCGATGCAACCGACAGATACGCAGTGCCCTTCGTCCCATCGGGTAACCCGGCGAACGGGGTCGAGTCACTGTTCGGAATAACATACGCATACGAGGGCGGCCAATGGTCGTGGTGGATACAGAAGGTGCCGACCGGCGACGGGACCGGGTGGGAAACCAGCACGCTGATGATGGACGAGATGCCAACCTCCGAAACGCACAGCATGAAGCTGGTATACGGCACCGAGACCATGTAATCCATTAATAAACGGAATAAACCCTTTACTGAATTTTAACAAGGTGTACAATTGGAAAAAACCGTGAGGATCAAGACGGTGCTGTCCGCGGCGATCATTGTATCATGTGTAATGTTCACGGTGCTTGCCGCATCGGGCCAGACAAACGCCCAGGGGACAGATGGCCTCATCATCGATTTCGGCGGGGGTGAAACGTATTTCGGAACGATCGCCGACAGCGAGGACCCCGATGCGAAAGAATGGCTCGACGTAACTTGTACGATTTTCGGTTTCGATGCCGTGTGGGACGGCGAAGAAGTAGTCTCGATCGATTCATCGGTTTCCGGGACGGACGGCAGGACATGGGCACTTTATGTTGTGGAAAAGCCCGTATCGGACATTCAGGAAACATACTCGTGGGTGAAGACATCTACAAATCCGCAAGACGTGAAAATCAAAGATTACGCCGCGGTCGCATGGGCATACTGCTCTGAAGGAGGAAACCCCTCGAGAGCCGTAGATGCCACGGGGAAGTGCTTCTACGGATACGGGCACCCGTCCAGAATTGTTTCGATGGCACCTTCGTGCACCGAGATGATCTGTTCGGTAGGCGGAGAGCGCAAATTGGTCGGTACCGATGAATACAGCAACTATCCAGGGTCCGTAGAATCGGCTAGGTCGTCAGGCGAAATAGCAAGCATAGGCGGATTCACGAATCCCAGCTATGAGTCTATCGTAATGACCAACCCGGACCTGGTAGTGTGCATCAATAGTCAATATTCTCATCTCAACATGGCGGAGAGGCTCCGTTCCGCCGGCATCAACGTAGTGGTGGTCGATGGAGGAGAGGACGTAAGTTCGATATTGGAAAGCATAATGATGGTCGGGACGGCCATGGGGATAAGGGAGACGGCCGACAATACCGTTGACGGCATAGCTGCAGAGATCTTCAACATCGAGAGCATAGTCGACGGCAACTCCTCTGCGCCGAAGAACGGCATGATCGCGTTATCGACGGACAAATCCCCGTGGACTTCAGGATCGTACACGTATGCTTCCGACATATTGAACATTATATCGGTAGGCAACAGCTTCGGCGACCTTGGTGGATGGGTGATGGTGAACTCCGAGTCGCTGGTAAAAGAGGATATTGATTTTATTGTGATAATCGCCTCCGACGGCCCCAGCACCCAGAGGGAGTACGACAAGGTTCTGGATTCATTGGGAGACGAATGGAAACGTACAGACGCGTACAAAAACGGGAAAATATATTTCTTGACGGATTCGGCAGCCGACCTCGCATCCCGTGCCGGCCCCAGGGTCGCCCAGTTCACCGAGCTGATGGCGCGCATCATTCAGGACACGGCGTTCGATGGCGATATGCCTATGTATATCGGGGACGACTACAGGGACTATATTTCACTGACTAAGGACCCGGTAACGGAGGGATTTGCATGAGGAAGGCATTTTTGACATTGTTGGTAGTAACCTCGGCCCTTTTGGCTCCGCTATCGATGGTTTATGCCAGCGACGAATCTTCTGCCGCCAGCGACCGATACGTACTGATCGATTTCGGTAACGGCCAAACCGAGTGGGTTGAAGCGGATGCTTCCCAGGATACGATCTCCGGTCTACTGGGTACTGCCGTTGGCGGAATCGGCGGAACGTACGACGACGCCGGTGCCGATATTATCGTCAATGGGATATCTGCCAGGTCCTCGCCTGTTACAGTATCCTGGAGGTATTTCGTTTGGACGGATGCCGGTTGGGAGGACGGTACGGCATCTTTTGACGGTAATGCGGCATCTCCGACGACATCGGTGGCGCTGGCCTACTATCCGGGCGGAACGGCCCCTGTCGAGACGCCATCGAACAGATCATCCTGGACATGTATCAGGGGCAGTTCGGAATCCGAAGGGCACCAGGATGCGGACCTGAGCGGAGAAAATGTCGCGGGCTGGACCCAATCGTACGGGGAAGGCAACTTTGTCAACTCGGCCGTCCTGGTCGCAGGGGACAGGGTCTTCGTGAACGCCGGCGGTACAAGCAATATGGGTACAACCTCGGGCGCTCCCCAAAAACCGACGCTTTACTGTTATGATCGGACCACGGGAGAAGAGCAGTGGAGTTATGAATACGATGTCGGAGCGGGTTACGAGACGGCCACAGGCGTCATAGTCGGCGATTTCATATATGTTCCAGCCACGAACGGACACATTTATAAAATTCCGTTGTCGGGACCGAACGAAGGCGGTTCAAACGTTACGGTAAGCGGGGACGGGGTTTTCGGTTCCGTCAGAGACGGCACGGACTCTCCGTTGGAAGGGATCATATGGGCGACGGGGCCGGCATCAATCGTTTATTATTCCGGGGCGCTGTACTTCGGAACCGCCGCCGGATATATCTTCTGTACAGATTTGGATCTTAATGTTTTGTGGAAGGGCACAGTCGACGGCACAGTGTACTTCAACGCGCCGACCGTACAGGACGGAAGGCTTTTCATAGGAGCACTCGACGGCTCGATGTACGTATTCGATGCGTTCAGCGGCGATGCGATATGTAACGAGTCGGTATACAGCGTTGAGGCATATGGGAAGATGTGCGGCTTCGTATCGAACATCCTGCAGGTCGAAGACCGTCTGATCTTCTCATTCAACGACGGCAAGGGCATGAATGCCACAAGCGGAGGTTATGCAGTCTACAAGTTCGACGGCACAAGCCTCAGCAAAATAAGTAAAGTAACAGAGCTGGGTCTTTCGTCTTCATACATGATCAAGTCCGACAGCTCGTTCAGCGGAGCATATTCATTCACCTCCGACGGCCTGGTCAAAATATATCTGGACGGAAGCTACGAGCTCATAAATGGCAATATCCGCAATGTACGTGCGCCCGGAATCCTCGTCAACGATGAATACATCGTCGCATCGGAATACGACAGAAAAGGGCACATGTACATAATAGGTACCGACGGCAGCCTTCTGGGACAATACGAGCAGCCGGAATCGGTGGCCGAATATGTCATGTCTCCGCCGGTGATAGTAGATAACTGGATATACTCCGGAACCGACGGTGGAGTCTATTCTTTCTCCGGAGGGTTCCTGCCGATACCCTCGGCCGTCCAACAGGAGAAAAACATTATCCTATGGGCCGTCTCTGTGCTGGTAGCAATACTTGCAGCCTTCCTGGCATATTGCGTGTATGTCCGAAAGAAGTTGGACGTTCCGCCGATCCCGTACATCAGGGGAAAGATATCCGAGAAGCTCGGAAGCAATTCCGAGAGCAGATCAAAGATCAAACGCAACAAGAAACGGCTGTTCTGGGTTCTGGTTCTGGGTACGGTGGCGTCCGCGGTTATGTTCCTGCTATGCCTGGCATTCGGCCCCTCCGGAAATTACTCTATGTCCGAAACGTTCAGCCTTCTCGGATCTGCGATATCGAAGGGCGGGCACGGCCTGACGGGCGACGAGACGATAATATTCGATTCAAGGCTCCCGAGGGCGCTGGCTGCATTTGCGGTGGGGATCGGGCTCTCGATGGCCGGTGCGGTGTACCAGGCCATAATAAGGAATCCCCTGGTGGACCCATATATTATGGGAGTTTCCGCCGGCGCCGGAACGTTTGCAGTTGCAACGATTTCTGCAGGTTTCACATTCTTCGGAGTCTTCAGCACTGTTACATATTCACTGCCTTTGATGGCGATGGCAGGAGGCCTCATAGCTTTCGGAGCAACGATGATCATAGCGGAGAAGGCCGGCGGTTCGTCCACCAATTACGTTCTGGCAGGAGTTATAGTGGGCCTCGGGTTCGGTGCGGTGCAGACCTTATTGCTCTACAGCGCCGGAGATAAGATACACAGTGCCATGACGTGGCTTTTCGGAAGTTTCACAAGCATAGACTGGGGCAACATATGGCTGGTGCTCATTCCCGCCATTCTGCTTGCTCTCGTACCGCTCATATGGGCCAAGGAGTTCAATCTCGTTCTGCTCGGCGAGGACCAGGCCCAAGAGATGGGTCTGGACGTAAGGAAGTTCAACAGGGCGATGCTCATACTGGCGTCCGTCCTGACGGCCGTGTGCGTAGCTTTCGTGGGCACCATAGGGTTCGTGGGACTTGTAGTCCCCCATCTTTGCCGTATGATCCTGGGCGGGGACCACAGACTGGTGATGCCGTCCTCGATAGTGCTCGGCGGTTTGCTCATGATGGCTGCCGATTTCGTGGCCAAGATGCTTATCGCCCCCATCGAGCTTCCGGTCGGTGCGATAACAACCATCATCGGAGCGCCGGTTTTCGTCTATCTCATAATGAAGAAAGGGAGGATGTACGGTGACTGAAGGCACGCCGCTTCTTGAGCTGAGGAAGCTCAACAAATATTACAATAACGGGTTCCACGCCGTGAAAGACGTGTCCTTCAGCATAGACTCGGGCAAGCTTGTCGGTCTGATAGGGCCGAACGGGTGCGGTAAATCCACCATGATGAAGTGCATCAACAAGCTCCACAATATTTCGTCCGGGGACATACTTATAGATGGCGAATCGGTCAGGAAGAAGACCCCTGCGGAACTGGCCAGGAGCGTGGCGAACGTTCCGGCGCAGCTTAGGAACAACTTTGGCCTTACGGTGTACGAAACCGTGATGATGGGGCGCTACCCATTCCTGAAGAACATATGGTGGGAGACCGAGAAGGACGAGTCTTTCGTGATGGAGACCATGGAGAAGTTCGGCGTGAAGGGCCTTCAGGACAATCAGCTGAACACGCTTTCCAGCGGCGAAATGCAGAGGGTGCTGATAGCCAAGGCGTACGTGCAGGAACCGAAGCTCATGCTCGTGGACGAGCCGACATCACACCTGGATATGAAATATAAGCTGGAGGTGATGGAATATCTTAACGCCATGGTGCGGAAAGACATGTCCATATTGGTGGCAGAGCATGACATTTCGCTCATGGCGAGGTACTGCGACCTTTGCATCATAATGAAGCAGGGAAGCATAGTCGAAATCGGCCGCCCGAAAGAGATCATAACGTCAGAGCTGATCGAAGACGTGTACGGCGTTTCAGCATCGGTGGGATTCGACAAGGACGGCGAGCTGTTCGTACTGCCTAAGAGATACAGGGCAGAATCCGAGCACGGGCGCATCTGAAATCAGACAAACGTGCCGACCGAACTCAGGGAATCATTTCCTTCTGTTTTTCCTTCTTTCCGGACATTATCGATGCAACTATCGTTACTGCCAGGACCGAAATGATGATGGACAGGGATTGGACTATGTCGAACTCGTAATATTCGGCAATCAGCATCTTTAATCCTACGAATATCAGGATTATCCCGAGGCCGTACTTCAGGTATTTCAGGTGGGTGAGCGAACCTCTGATCGCGAAGTATAGGGACCTCAGTCCCAGGACCGCGAATATATTGGACGAGTAGACTACGAACTTGTTGGTCGTTATTCCTAGGATCGCAGGTATCGAGTCGAGGGCAAACACAATGTCGGTGAATTCTATTACGATTATGCACAGCAGCAAAGGGGTGATCATCCTGACGCCGTCCCTGTGCGTGAAGAATTTGTTTCCGTCAAGCTCCGGCGAGACGTTCATATGTTTGGACAGGAGGGTCGCGATCTTATTGCTAGACCCAGAGCCCTCTTTGCTCAACATGGTCTTTATGGCCGCGTATATCAGGAAGAACCCGAAGATATACATCACGAAGTGGAATCTCAGCAGGAGCTCGGATCCGGCGAATATGAACAACAGGCGGAACAATATCGCGCCGATTACCCCGTAGAAGAGGGCTTTGTGCTGATAGTCGTCCGGTATCGCAAACATTGCGAATATCAGTATGAACACGAACATGTTGTCTACGCTCAGCGCCTCTTCGATGACGTATCCTGCGTAGAATTCCATGCCCACCGTGGCGCCGCGCGTCATCCATATGTATATGCCGAAGATCATCGCGATGGCTATCCATCCAGCTGTCTGCAGCAGGGCTGATTTTGTGGTAATGTGTTTAGAACCGCGGTTGATGACAAATATATCCAAGGCTAGAAGTACGATGAGTATGAGGAAAAGACCTGCCCACTCAATCGGTTCGGCATCCGCGATCATAGAGTATTGTGAGTATCAAGCATTATAAAAAGCTGACTTACATTCCACGGAAAATATGATTTTATGAATTGTTATATTTTTTGAATAAAGTTAATAACATGGGGCACTGTCCTCCTTCCATGGCAATAATAAGCGTTTCGCTGGACGGCGAAAGCATGGCGACGCTCGAGGCGATACAGGAGGCCTATTCCCTCGCGGGGCGCAGCGAGGCCGTCCGCCTGTCGATAAAGGCGGCAGGGTCCAAGGTGAAGGAGATCGAGGAGCTCAGCGGGTTCATCGAAGGCGTATTGATCATCGTGAGACGGGACCATGTCGATCCGTGGATGAGCCTTATACAGGCCAAGCACGAGGAGTCCATAAAAACACAGATGCATTCGCATCTCCTCAATCATAAGTGCCTCGAAGTAATGGTCATATCCGCAGAAGCAGACAAGATAAAATCGATGTTGAGGGAGATCCAATCCGTTGCAAAAGCGGACTATGTAAAATTCGTAAAAAGCTGATGAATTTAGCATCATCTATATCATTTTATATTGCGTAAAGCATATTGAAAAACGGATGGGATAGGCATGGGTATAAACTCAGGCAGAAACAGCGGTAGCACTCTAAAGGTATCCTTTAAGCGGCGCCTCTTTGGAAAAAACACAGAGGGGGTTGAGGATGAAAACGAAGGGTCGGGCAACGGACGCGACTACAAGAGGCCCTCTTCCGATCAGTCGGTAAGGAGCTTCGAAGGTAACGGGTACGTGAAATACAGTCTCGGCGCAGGCACGGACGTCTATATTTCGGCGTCGAGCGAGGATCCGTTCATCGATTTCGACGAGCCGAAGGGAGAAAAGACAGGAGGGAGGTTCCTCAGCGGACTGCTCTCCGTTCCAGCGGCCACTGCGAGGCAGTCATATAAGCCCGCATCCGGTAAGATCAACGAGCCGAGCATGGTGTTCAATAACGCCCTGCCGGAGATTAAATTCAGCAAATCCGATTTCGAGGAGAAGGTCATCGTCAAAGAGGAGTCCGACATGATGTCATTCTCTATGCCTTTTGCGCAGACGGCCATGACGTCGTCCTCCGTATCGGCGCCCGACACCAATTCTTCGAACATAATCGGGTTCGAGTCGGAATACAGCGTTGAGGTCGAGCACATCGGAGCCCCCAGATCCGACGATAACAATATCATGGGGACAGAAGTCGAACGCCTTCCGCCGGCGCCCGTCCATGCGGAACGCCTCCCGGCAGCACGCCATGTGCCCAAAGAGGAAAAGTCAATAGCTCCGGAGATGCCCGAAGAAGTAGTGGCGACGGCCGTCGAAGTTCCGGAGGTCCCAGAGATCCCGGTCGCGCTCGCACAGCCCATCGCAATCATGGCGCTCCCGGCATCATCCAGTTTGCTGGCCGTTGCTCCGCCCGCAGCCATGCTGATGCTCTCCGAGGCTGTGCAGGCATCCGAGGAGGAAGTCAAGGCCGCTCTCGAGGGGACAGAGGAGTCGGCCCTCGCGGCCATGGCGCATCTCCCGTCGGGACTTTACGCTGAAGGCGTCGAACCCATCGCCGATGCCGTCGCCGCCGAGGAAGAAGTGATATCGTCCAGCGCAGGATGCACATGCCAGTTGGCAGAAACTTCGTCCGCCGCCGCGATCAGAACCACGCCGATCGTGGAATATTCGGATTACGCAGGATATGACTTCCTGCCGCCTGTAACGGAGCCAGTAAGGCGCAAGCCCAGGGAGATCGTCCCGGAAGCCCGTACGATCTCGCAGATGCCCGAGTACGTCGAGATCGAAGACGAGGTCAGCGGTATGATGAAGCTTACCGTCGCTGGCATGTCCAGCGACGAGATGGAGTACTCCGACGCGGCATCGATACAGGAATCGGACATTCCCGAGGACGGGATGGAGGAACTATGCCTGATCGTCGACCGGGAGAGAGAGTACCTGTCAAATTTGATCGAGCTCGCGGATGCAACCGAAACGTCCGTGGCGCAGGAGCCTGAAACGGTATCCGTTGCAGATATCCAGGCGATCGAAGTCGAGCCGATGATCGAAGAGGCGGTAAGGGCGGTCAACGCAGTGTCCGGAGCTATTTGCGAAAAAGAAGCATCGGAAGCGGCGGGACCGAATACGCTTTACACGCTGACGCCCGAGGACGAGACAGAGATCAACGAAATGGTCAGAACGCTGATCGAGATGATATCTGCGCCCGAAGCGGAAGAAGTGAAGGCCGTCGATACAGAAGAGATTCCGGAGCCCGAGGCTCCCAGGCCGCTGATTTCGTTCGTTTTCGGCAGTGGCGGTTCCGAGTCAATACACAGCTTCTATTGAGGCTCCATCAAACCTCTTAAACTTATTATATTAGTTTTTCTTTGGTTCGACCATGGATCTGTTCTCCATCCTCGCGATGTTGGTCGTATTGTATGTTCTGGCTGTCATCGGTTCAGAGGTCTTTGAGCGTTTCGGTGTTCCCGGCCTCATCGGAGAGATATTCGTCGGAATAATACTGGTAAATCTGATATGGGACGGTTCCGCATTCTCGGGCATTCTTAGCAGCGGCAGTTTCCTCGGAATGCTGGACGTCGAAGTGGCATTCAACGGCTTCGACGGTTCGTTCAACTATCAGTTCCTATTCCTGGTGGCCGAGATAGGGGCGATGTTTCTACTTTTTTCGGTGGGACTCGAGACCCGCGTATGCGAGCTGATGTCAGTAGGTAAGGCAGCATTGACCGTGGCTATACTGGGTGTCGTATTCCCGTTCGCCGCAGGTATGACGGTTTACTTTTACGATTACAATATGACCCATGCGATGTACATGGCGGCAGCCATGGTCGCGACGAGCGTGGGCGTGACTGCCAAAGTAATAATGGACATGCGCGCCTCGGACACGAAGGAAGCACGCATAATAGTCGGTGCCGCCGTAATAGACGACGTTCTGGGAATGATAGTCCTGGCAATAGTGGCAGGAATGGCTTCCGCGGACGGCACGAGCATACTTGGGATCGCAAGGATAATATTCATCTCGGTCTCGTTCGTACTCGCGGTGTTCTTCTTCTGCAACTCGTGCACCCCACGCATCGCCTCATGGTACGGCAAGAAGAAGGAATGCAAGCCTCCAACCGAGAAAGAGGCCCGCAAGCTGGACAAGATGATGATCGCCATCGCCGTGTGCCTCTTCATGGCAGCGGCATCCGAGGCACTCGGGCTGGCCGCGATAATCGGTGCGTTCCTTGCGGGAATGATACTTGCAGATTACGCCAAGAAATGGAACCTCAAGCCAAAGGTGGAAGCCATAACCACGTTCTTCCTTCCTTTGTTTTTCCTCAACGTCGGACTGCAGGTCAAACTGTCATCGCTCACCAATGCCAACGTACTGATGCTGGCAGCGTATATCATAGTCCTTGCGGTAGTCACAAAGTACCTGGGATCTTACTTGGGAGCAAGGCTCGCGGACAAGAAGATAGATAAAAGCTCTGCAAAAATCATAGGAATAGGTATGATTCCGAGGGCGGAGGTCGGAATAATAATAGCATCGATCGGTCTTGTATCGGGACACCTTACTCCTGACATGAATGCAACTATAGTCTTGATGTCGGTGATAACAACTGTCATAGCGCCCCCGTTGCTTTCGCGCGCCTATAAGAAAAAGTACCCTGACGGAATACCCGAAAACCCCGCAATCTCATGCTGGGAAGAGCCCTGATCAGACGGGGAAGAATACCTGTGCCACAATAACTATGGCGACCAAGGCTATGGCAATGCCGATGACGGCCTTGGGTGTGATTTTTATCCCCTTGTCGGTCTCCGAGTCAAAATATCTCATGAGCCCGGCCGAAGACTGGAATCCGCTGTCGTTCTTTTTCTGTGCCATCGGACTTACAATTATGGGTCTATATAAAAAGGTTATCCGTTTCGTTCGTTCAGCTTGGAAAATGTCTTAATAGAGCGTGGCTGTTGATGCTCCGATTCGAATGCATTGGGCGGACGTAATTGCTAAGGACATCGCAGAAAGTTGCGAGAAGCCACTCATAGCCACGGGCATCAGTCCCACGGGCATCATCCACGTAGGCAGCCTCAGGGAGGCCATCACCGGTGAGTCTGTGCGAAGCGCAGTTGAGGGCTTGGGCAAGGAAGTTAGATTGATATATCTCATCGATTCCTTCGACCCGCTCCGCAAACGTTATGATTTTCTGCCTCCGGAGTTCGAAAAGTACGTCGGAATGCCGATATCAAGGATACCCTGTCCCTGCGGCAAGCACAAGAACTATGCCCATCACTTCGTCCAGCCGTTCCTTGACGCCGTGGACTCGCTGGGCGTCCAGTGCGAGATAATATGGACCCACGAACTATACGACGAAGGAAAGTTCGCCAAAGCCGTAGACATGTCTATGAAGAAGAGGGATCAGGTCATAAGGATAATGACGGACGTCACAGGCAAGGCCGAGAACTCGGAATATGCCCCATACAATCCCCTGTGCTCGGCCTGCGGAAGGTTCACTAAGCCTGTCTTCGAAACCTATGAATTCCCATATATGGAGTACGAATGTACATGCGGAAATCACGGGAAGGCGGACGTACGCAAGGCAGAAGGAAAGCTTACATGGAGGCTCGAGTGGCCTGCCAAGTGGATGATTTTCGGCACGTCGGCCGAGCCGTTCGGAAAGGACCATGCGGCCGCCGGCGGCTCTTACGACACGGGCAAGAGGATAGTGGACGAGATCTTCGGCGGAAATGCACCCTATCCTATTCCGTACGAGTTCGTACAGCTGAAGGGAGTGGGGCAGATGCACAAATCGCTCGGATGCCCGGTTACGGGGCTCGATGCGATCAATATGACTCCCCCAGAAGTTTTGAACTATCTTTTCCTAAGGGTAAATCCTTCCAGGGCGATCGATTACGACTCCGGCCTGGGGACATTGGATATCGCCGACGAGTACGACCGTATGGAAAAGCTTTACTTCGGAGGTGAATGGGCCGAAGCCGAGGACAGCTCCGTACAGGCATACGTGATCGCGCAGCATAATCATATTCCGACTCGTCTTCCGCATCAGATTTCATACAGGCATCTGGTCAACGTGGCACAGATGGCCCCAACATTCGAAGGGGTTGTGGAGATCCTCGAACGTACTGACGACCTTTCCGACATGACCGAAAGCGACAGGAAAAGGCTGTCGCGCCGTATAGATTGTGTCAGATACTGGCTCAACGGTTTTGCACCCGACAGCGTCAAATTTTCGGTCAGCAGCACCGTTCCGTCCGGTATCGAGCTTTCGATGAACGAGAAGGTCTTCCTGAAAGCCCTGTCTGTTAAGATGTACGACTGCAATTGGGATCCCGATTCCATCGGGTCCACTATAGCGGACACGGCCAAGGATTCCCCGCTGGGACTCAAGGGAGGGTATGGCGCCATGTACCGGATATTCATAGGCAAGAAGGCCGGACCCAGATTGGGTACGTTCTTGGCCAGCATGGACAAGAGCTTCGTGATCAACAGGATAATTCAGGCTTCCAATTGATCAGAGTATTCCCATGTCGGTGAGCTTCTCAGGAAGGTAAGTGTCGGTAACGAAGTCCAGGCCGTACTTGGCCAAGGCCTGCTGTTCTGCCTTTTTCTTCATTCCCAGCATGGCTTGGATCTCGTTCTCCCAGAACTCGTCCTTGAAGCGCGGGTCCGAAAGTTCGGCATTGAGGGCCCCCACGTCCTTTTCCGAGAGGCTGTCGGTCGGCAGGTCGTAGTTTAGAATGTCGGATGGAGTTATACCTATGAACTGGGCAGAAGGTGTCGCCAGGTAATCGGATATGTGGGCGGTCTTTATCGCGCCGTATGCGACCGACGCGAATATCCTGAACGACCAGGGGTCGCCGTCGGTGAACACCGTGACGGGCAGGCGCAGTTCCTCGTTGACCCTTTTTATGAAACGTCTTGTGCTTCTCGTAGGTTGCCCTTTGAGATGTACCAGCAGTACATCGTACTTCTCCGGGAATCCGTTCTCCACGAGCCTGTCGAACATACCTCCCGTCTCTATTGCCATGACAAATTTCGCGCCGCAATCCTTGAAATCGATCTTGTCGGGCCCGACGTTGTAAGGTATGCCGTATCCCGAATCTCCGACATCGTCGATGCAGTTGATCTTTTTCTTCTCGCCCTTGCGGGTAAGTTCCGTGAGCGTAAGGTCACCGTAGACCCTGGCGCCGTCCTCTTCGGGGCGGAGTTTGAATTCTTCCCTCATACATCCGGTTATGACCTCCAGGTCCTCTGCCAGAATGTTGCTCTCGTCCTGACTGTGGAACTTTGCGTTGTTCCATCCTTCGGAGATATAGTACATCTCCCTCAGGGTCGAGGACTTGTTGGCGTTAAGCATGCTCTTTATGAAGTCTGCGGTGTAGACGGTCCTGAGCAGCATGAGGGCTCCCTTGACGGTCTTTGCCGTACGGACAGATTTCTGGTCGCCGTACTTCCAAACGCTGGACTTCGGATCGAATTCGATGTTCCTCTTCGATCTGAGGGAAATGTTCATTGCAGGCACGTTTCCGTTGTCTATATTGTCGTATAGACCTTCGACGATTTTGGTGAGGCTTTCTATCGTGTTCTCTTTTTTATCTGTCATTTCAGTCAGCCTCCTTTTCGAATTCCTCTTCCTCGAGTTCTTCCTCTTCCTCTTCAGAGGTGTCTTCTTCGGCAAGGATATCCTCTTCCTCTGTGATTTCCATGCCCTTTATGCCCCAGTCTCCGGGCAGTGGCTCCGCGCCCATGATTATCGCGGGGTTGATTCCCGAAACGTAAACGTCTTCCTGCGAAAAGGTATCTGCCATCTCCCCGCTCAGCTCGAACGAAACGATGGTCGATTTCGATGGTTGCAGGTCCCTTATCTCCCAATAGGCCTTTCCGTCTTCGCTGAGCTCTACGAAAGAAGGGTTCATGAAAAGTGCCAGATTAACGGATTCCTTAGGAACCTGTGCGTGCAGGCCGAAGTTTCTCACGGTGTTCGTGTAGTTGTATATCATGTAGGTGTATTTGCGCTCTTTTTTGCTGAGCTTTTCCATCGCTGGTTCGATCCACACCACGTTCATTATTTTGGTGATGGTCCTTTCCAAGGACGGCATCGGCCTTCCCAGGTAATCGGCCGACTTTTTTGCCAGGTCAGGCAGGATCTCCTGAACGATCTCGAACTTGGCATGTGTTTTCGTGCGTCTCTCCAGTTTGTTCAAGTGGCTTTTAAGGTTCCTTGCGCACAGTCTAAGGGCGGCAGATACCTCGCTAAGTATCTCCGGATAGCTGGCTATGGCCTCTTTTCCCTCGGATGTGAACGGCACTTTCGTGGAGGCTACATGCACAAGTATTATCGCAGGCCCATATGGGATCCCCTTTCCGCCCCTCTGTTCCAGGCCATAACGCCTCCAATCCATATCGGATATCGCCTTGGTGATCGCGCATGCTCCCTGCTGATACAGCAACGGGACGCGGTTCGCGAACCTCAGTATATTCACCTGGCCATCCGAAGGGATGTCCCCACCGTAAACGATGCCCGCCTCGACCACGAACGGGTTCCCGTTGGCGGTCTTGGGAGGTCTGGTCACAGGCGTTGCATAATAATCAGGACGCAGCCCCTCCATAACATGCATGAGCCCCTTTTTGATGAGCGTGTCCCCTATAGGCGACAGACAGTCTGTCTGAGGTGCCATGATCTTAACTTTACCGATAGCATCGATCATTGCGGCGCATTGATCCCTCGTAAGGTCCTGGGGCGAAATCATCGGGTCGATCTTCGACAGTTGCAGTATATCGTCCGCTATGCGTCCCGTAACCCTTGAGAAATCTTCTTTGAGGAAAGATCTGACGTTTTTCTGTTTGCTGCCGTGGGCGAATTTTATGATGTCGCCGATCTCCATTCCCTCAGGGTGCGGTTTGATTTCCTTCGGTCTCGGAGGAATGATCTCTGTTGCTTTCTCGAACGTCCATTTCTTACCATCTGGGTCATGGAATATTACGGATGCGTGGGGATTCACGATCGCAGTGTTCTTCAGATATTCGAAAATAGATTGTTTGCCGGTTACATATCTGCCCTTGATGGTAAATTCTATGCTTGTCCCGTGTTCGCGGTCCCAGGTGAAAGCCCTCTCTTTTGTAACGAGAGGACGGTTAGTCTTGGTGTCTATGACAATATCCATCTCCCAGGCGACCTCATCGTCGCCCGATATCTTGGATATTACATGAGCCGGTTTTCCTGTAGTGAGATAGCCGTACATGACGGTCGCAGATATACCGATCCCCTGTTGGCCCCTTGACTGCCTGAGGGCGTGAAACCTGGATCCGTACAGAAGGCGGCCGTACACGTTTTTAATCGCGTTGTGAACTATGCCAGGTCCGTTGTCTTCGACGGTTATTTTATAGTCGTCATCGTCAAGACGTTCTATCCTGACGGATATCTCAGGAGGTATCTCCGCTTCCTCGCATGCATCGAGCGAGTTATCTACGGCCTCCTTTATGCCCATCAGAAGAGATTTCGAACGCGAATCGAATCCGAGTATCTGTTTGTTCTTCTCGAAAAATTCGGCGACCGATATCTCCTGCTGTTTGTCCGCTAATTTGTACGCTATGGACCTGCCATTGGCCTTCGGTCCCGAATCGGTAACATCTTCTGTAGAGCGCATCCGATGGTACGAATGCCTGGGCCGTTTTTACCTTTATCGGTATGGTGGCCTGCCCAGGTCATTTCTTGCTTTCGAACCTTTTTCCGCAACTTGGACAGAACTCCGATGCGCTGGGGACATCCTCTCCGCACTCGGGGCATTCGAAGGTCGAATCAGACAATTCAATGGTGCCGTCAGCGTGCTGTATCTCCAATTCGATATCATCGTCGAAACCCGCACCGCACTTAGGGCACTTCTTTGCATCATCTGGAACTTCAGCGCCGCAGTCCGAACATATAAAGGAATCCTTCTTATCGGGCTTTATCTCCTGGGGCACGTCGATGTACGATCCGCATTTGCGGCACTTAACCTCGCCGGGGAGCACTATCGAATTGCACTGTTTGCACCTTCCGTATCCCGGAGGGTATAGGCGGCCCTGCTTGACCATCTTGTCGCGGGTCTTATTGGCGCTGGACCTCATTCCGTAGGTCAGGAACAATATCATGAAGTAGAGCAACATGCACAGTCCCAGGTAATATGCCGTACCGGTCCAGTAAACCGAGTTTTTGGCTGAGCTGGAGGTCAGCTCGTCCAAAAAGAAAGTGACGGACTGGGAATTACTCAATTTCGAGTCGGAGTTCGCTGTGTCGGCCATGTAGAAATATATTATGTACAGTTCGTTGTCGACCGGGACGTCGAAAGTCGCAGTACCGCTGGCCTGATCGTAAGAAACAGGCTGCAGGGTCCTCTCCGAACCGGAAACCCCATACGTGCTGGAATATCCGACCATGTCGATCATGGAGACAAAGGCCAAGGGCTTGTGGTCGGAATCCGTGTCGGTATAGGTCACGGTGAATTGATAGGTGTCGGATGAGACAGTATAGGTCGCTGCGGTGAAATCGCCGCTCTCCTCGAAATCGTCGTTCGCACCTACATAGGCGGGCGAAGAGTACAGGCTTCCGGCAAGTAATGCGACCACGGCAAAAACCACGCCGTGGAATACAAACACTTTGACGTTTTTGACCTTAAGCAGGTGGGGCACCATGTAAAGGACTGCGGCCACTATGATCATGGCGAAGCAGCTGAACATCATGTATATCCCCGACATGAGGATGAATAGTGTCAGCACAAAACTTGCGGCGAGGCCCGCCAGCTGTTTTGTGGTTAATTCTATCTTCTTTTTATCTGCCGATTTCTCGGTGTTCTCTATGGCCATCGGGCCTGTAACGGGTTCGTTAATTAAAAAGTATCTAAGTAGTTTTTCGTGCCAACTCTAATATAACCTTTCACTATCAAGGAACGGGAAACAATTGGCGACCATCGAGGAGCAGATTAAGGAATTGGAGGAACAGATCTCCAATACGAAATACAACAAGGCCACCGAAGGTCACATCGGAAAGCTTAAGGCAAAGATCGCCAAGCTCTCCGCAGAGGAGGAAAAAAGGCGCTCTTCCAAAGGACCCACTAAAGGATTCTATGTAAAAAAGGCAGGAAATGCGACTGTGGCACTGGTCGGATTCCCCTCCGTGGGTAAATCAACTCTCCTTAACCAGCTTACAGATGCCAAATCCGAGATCGGCGCATATCACTTCACAACGCTGGACGTTGTGCCAGGTATCTTGGAGTACAACCATGCGAAAATCCAGATACTCGACATGCCGGGACTGATCAAGGACGCTTCCCGCGGAAAGGGGCGCGGGCGCGAGGTCATCGCGGCGGCCAGAGCTTCAGACATAATCCTTTTCGTGGTCGATGTTTTCAATCCCAGCATCGATGTCCTTTTCAACGAGTTATATACTTCCGGAGTACGTTTGGACCAGAAGGCCCCGGACGTGGTCATAACTCCGACGGGCCAGGGCGGCGTCCTTATAAAGCCCACACTTAAACTGACCAAGACCACGGAGGAAGTGATCAAGGATATGACCATAGCATATGGGCACATCAACGCTACCGTGGTCGTCCGCGAGGACATCAATGTAGAGCAGATGCTTGACGTTTTGTCAGGAAACAGAGTTTACATAAAATCGCTAATGGCGGTCAACAAGATCGATCTGGCTCTGCCCGGGCAGCTCGAGGCCGTAAAGGAAAAGCACAACGAATTCCGCACGGTGCCTCTATCGGCAGC
The DNA here is from genome assembly GCA_034928305.1 of Methanomassiliicoccaceae archaeon. Lineage (NCBI taxonomy): Archaea > Methanobacteriati > Thermoplasmatota > Thermoplasmata > Methanomassiliicoccales > Methanomassiliicoccaceae > Methanomassiliicoccaceae archaeon. The sequence continues at coordinate 236,776 of JAYFOZ010000001.1, forward strand.
CACAGGTGCCGGGATAGAGGACCTGAAGCAGGCGCTGTACGACACCATCGACATGATACGCGTATACCTCAAGCCCCAGGGACAGGAGGCCGACATGGATGTGCCTTTGATCGTCAAGAGGGGAAACAATGTCGGCGACGTGTGCGAGCTCATCCATAGGGATTTCAGGAATCAGTTCAGATATGCGATGGTATGGGGAAAAAGCGCCAAGTTCCCGGGTCAGACGGTGGGTATGGACCACGTCATGGAGGACGAGGATATTCTTTCCATAATCGTAAGGCGCTGAATCATCGGGGCGCTGGCATTAAATGCCGGTTGGCCCTTACCTACACCAGGATTTCCGCCTCTTTAGGCAGGGTGTGAAAATGAACAGCAAAACTAAGATCATGTTGGTCGCGGTCCTGGCCCTTTCCGCGGCGGCATTCGGAGCCGTCGTCTACGAGGCCGAGGAGGCCGACGCAGCCCATCCTGAGTACCTCAGGGAGTCGAACGAGAATGTGGAAGCGGACTGGCTTTACGTCGCCCTAGCAGGAATAGTCATCCTGTCCGTGATGGAGATGTTCCTCTACCGTCGGAAAGAAAAGTTCTGAAAGTTGAAAAACAATTTACTTCTTTTACATTTTTGAAGCAACATGTTTATTATTGTTTCCCTTATAGCGGAGCATATGATCCAATGTCCCCGCGGAACGAGGGATTTCCTTCCAGATGAGATGGAGAGGCGCAGATATTACGAGGGGAACATGAGGTCCGTGGCCCTGAGGTTCGGATTCCGGGAGACGCAGACACCGATATTCGAGGACGCCGAACTTTTCATCCTGAGAAGCGGTCCCAACGTGCTCAATGAACTTTATGCCTTCAAAGATAAGGGGGACAGGGAGCTCGCTTTGCGCCCTGAGATGACCGCCCCTGCCATACGCATGTTCGTCAACAGCATGAGCAACGAGCCGAAGCCCATCAAGCTATTCTATTTCGGCCAGTGCTTCAGATACGAAAGGCCGCAGAGCGGCAGATATCGCGAATTTTTCCAGTTCGGTGCAGAGCTGATCGGTTCGGCAACGCCCGAGACCGATGCGGAGGCGATAGCTCTCGCCGCCGCCATGATCGAGGCGCTGGGCCTCAGGGATTACAAGATCCGGATAGGTCACATAGGCGTACTGAGACAGAAGCTGGCGGATGCCGGGGTCCCAAAGGAAAAGACTGCCGAAGTTCTACAGAAGCTCGATAAGAAACTTTACGACGAGGCGCGCCCGATGATGGAGGACCTCAACGTCGACCAAGACGCTATAAACGAGATATTCGAGCTTACAGAAACTGTCGGCGGAACCGATATCGTTGATAAAGTACCGGGCGAGGCCGGGGAATACCTGAGGTCCCTGATAGCTATACTTTCGGCGATGGGGGTGAGAGGCCTCGAGATAGATCTGGGCGTCGTCCGCGGTCTCGATTATTACACGGGGATGGTCTTCGAGGCGGAAGCGCCTGCGCTGGGGGCGGAGAAGCAGATATGCGGAGGCGGCTCATACACCCTTTCAGAATTGTTCGGGGGGGAGAAGGTATTCTCCACAGGTTTCGCGATAGGATTCGACAGGATACTCCTGGCCATGGAGAAGGAGGGAATACCATATGAACAGATGGGCATCGATGTCTATGTAGTTCCGGTGTCCGATGATGTGCGGATAAAGGCTACCGAGATAACGGCAATGCTCCGCAAAGCCGGAATCTCCTGCGACATGGACATCATGGGGCGCAAGATGGCTAAGGCCCTGAAGTACGCCTCGTCCGCAAGAGCGAAGTTTGCCGTCATTGTCGGTAAGGCCGAGCTCGAGGCGGACTCCGTGACCCTGAGAGATATGGAGTCGGGTGACCAGGATACGGTCTCTATCTCGGAGCTCGTAAGCGTAATTCAGGGATGACTTCTGTCAAGCTCTGCGTTCACGAGCTCGTCCGCCCTCGGCATAAGCAGTTCGTACCTACGGACGTCCGTGAAGCGGACCTTAGGTATCATCGAGCTCAGGGCGGTCGCATCACGGTGAAGTTCGATAAGTTCAGGGGCCTTTACTCTGTATTCGCCCCTCATCTGTTTTATGACGAGCTGCGAATCCATAACGAACTCGGCCTCTTCGGCCTCCAGTTCGATAGCCTTCCTTATACCGGCGATCAGACCTCGGTACTCGGCATAGTTGTTCGTGCGAATGCCCAGATACTCGGATTCTTCATAAATCGTCTTTCCGTTCCGGGTCACCACGAGACCATAAGCGGAAGGCCCCGGATTCCCCCTGGATCCGCCATCTGAGAAAATCCTCAGCATTTTTCTACCACGGGAATGTTGGACCTGTCGACTTTCACGATCCTGGTTTCCACCAGATCGTCGGTCAGTTCGTACCCCATGATTATTATCAGGTCGCCTACGCTGCAGAGGCGGGCCGCGGCCCCGTTTATAGATATCTCTCCGGAGCCCTTCTCTCCATATATTGTGTAGGTTTCAAAGCGATTGCCGTTGTTAATGTCGGCTATAGTGACCTTCTCACCCGGCAGTATACCTGCCATATCGAGCAATTCGCCGTCTACAGTGATGCTTCCCTCATAGTCGAGGCGCGTCTCAGTGACCGTGGCACGGTGTATCTTGCTGCGTAACATCCAACGCATGGGTGATAGTGTTCGTTACAGGTTAAAGAAACTTTCCCTCAAACGCCATATGTTTGAGACTTTGTTTTTTTTGACATATCGATTTCATATTTTGTAACATTATTATGATTAACATTTTTTATGTTATATAGTAACAAGAATATTAAAAAATAACATAAACATTATATTATGATGAAACATGGAGGCCGCATGCATAATAAAAAAATCATGATCGTTCTGGTCACATGTTCGATGTTGCTTGCGGCATCCCTTATATCGCTTACCGATGAAAACACGGTTTCCGCGACTTCGCCGATAGATATCACGGACTCGGCAGGTCATAATATCGTATTGAGCGTGCCTGCCGAGCATGTGGTCACGATGGGTTTCGCATTCACTCTGACGGTTATGGAATTGGGAGGCACTGACAAGATCGTCGGCTATGACCAATACTCTACATACAGCTACACAGAGGACGAAAGGATGCAGGAACTCGACGGAACTGCCATGTTAGGGACCGGATACAATTCTAACAAAGAATCGCTATTGACGGGACTGGCACAGTTGGTAGACAATGGAACGTTTATTAAGGCGACCGACGTCGTATTCATAAACAACTTCTCCTCGACGCTCGCTTCCGGAGCAATGTACGACAATCTTGTGGCAGAGGGATACAACGTTATCTGCCTGGGAGCGAAAACCTATGATGGATCGATGGATGTCGTAAAGATCATATCGGACGCTATTGGTATGGACTCTGCCGGCTCGGTCAAAAAAATGGAAGATACCAGACAGGCCGTTGTCGACAAGGTCTCAGCCGTCCCCGGGGAAGAAAGGCCGAGCGCCATATATGTATCGGTCAATGGCGGGAACATCAGGATCTACAACAGCGGGCTGGCAGTATCTCTGATAGAAACATGCGGGGCGACCAACGCAGGCCTCAATGGAGAATCGGCATACTATGATTCCGATGCAAGCGCATTAATACAGGCGGACCCGGACGTGGTGTTCCTGGACGGCAATTATGATGGGACAGCGGCCGAGTTCAAAGAGGAGTTCCTTCTGCCTGCGAGCTACAACGTGGTGAAGCTCGACAAAGACTGGAACAATCCGTGTCCCAGCATGGCAGATGGCCTGGAATTCGTGTACATGGAGCTTTATGAGGCACCGCTTTACGATGATGACGGGCCCTTCATCTCAGAAAACGGTGCACTGATAGCAATTTCTGTTCTGGTACTGATAATAATAGTCGCAGTAGCAGTTGTACTGGTAAGGCGCCACTAAACTTTATACCGAACCTACTGCACTTACAAGAACGTGGAAATATGGACAGGCGAAAGAAAATAGCGATCATTCTGACAGCACTAGTGGTGATGTTCGCCATGCTCCTTTTCCTGGAGCTGAGGTGGGCCCAGCTCTGGCTCCTTTCCCCTCAGGAGGTCTGGGACTCTCTGATAGGCAATAACAGGAACTATCGGATCATAGTGATCGATCTCAATCTGACGCGGGTATTGTTCGGGATGATAGTCGGAGCAGGTCTGGCGGTCGCCGGAGCGGTGATGCAGGCCCTGTTCAGGAACCCGATGGCCTCGCCATATACGTTGGGTCTTTCATCCGGAGCATCCTTGGGCGCCGCAATAGGCATCCTTTTCCCGCTTTCGTTCGTTCCGGTGGTGGCATCCGTCCCCATATTGGCTTTCTTATTCTGCCTGGGCACTATGTTCCTCGTATACTCTCTGGCCAAGGTAGGCAACCAAACGCATATGGAGACTTTATTGTTGGCCGGAATCGCCGTGGCGGCACTGGCCCAGGCCGTCGTATCGTTGCTCACATACATCGCCGGCGAGAACATCTCGGAAATAGTTTTCTGGGGCATGGGCAGTCTGACGGTCAGTCTTCCCTGGGTAAAGATCCCCATTGTGCTTATTTTGAGCGCTGTCGGTATTTTTGCCATGCTCTATTATGCGAAGGACCTCAATGCCATGATGCTCGGGGACGCTCATGCCATGGACCTCGGGATTGACGTAAAAAGGACTAGGCTGGCACTGTTGATAGCCTCTTCATTGGTTACTGCCGCGGCAGTATGTTTCGTCGGCACCATAGGATTTGTGGGGCTGGTTATACCGCATATACTCCGTATATTGCTGGGCCCTGACAACCGTATGTTGCTGCCTATGTGCGTTCTTACCGGAGGGATATATCTGGTGGGTTGCGACTATATCGCACATCTGTTCGCCCAGTCCCTGGGAGTTCTGCCGATAGGGGTTGTGACGTCGCTGATAGGGGCGCCGTACTTCATATATCTTTTAAGGAGAAGGAAGAGGGAGGTAGGCTGGGTATGAGCCTGGACATCCGTGACCTTTTTTATAATTACGATGGAAAGCCCGTACTGAAGGACGTGTCATTCCAAATCAAAGAGGGAGAGATCTTGGGCATCTTGGGGCCTAACGGCTGCGGTAAGACCACGTTGCTTGGGAATCTCAACCGCAACCTCAGTCCTAAAGGCGGATGCGTCATGCTCGACGGCAGAGACCTGGAAGAGCACAAGAAGAAGGACATAGCCAAGGATATCGCGGTGGTTCCACAGGACAGCCGCGTGGGCTTCTCCTTCACAGTAAAGGAGATCGTCTCTATGGGCAGGATGCCCTTCCAGGAGGCCTTCCAGGGCGATTCCTCGGAAGATCTGAGGATAATAGATGATGCAATGAAAAAGACCAACGTTCTCGAAATGGCGGACCGTTATGTCAACACGATGAGCGGCGGGGAGAGGCAGAAGGTGATAATAGCCAGAGCAATGGCGCAGACGCCCAAGATACTCCTTATGGACGAGCCAACGCTGCATCTCGACATAAGCGCTCAGTTCGATATATTGGATCTCGTTTATTCATTATCGAGAAACGAGGACCTCACGGTCGTAATAGTCTCCCACGACCTGCCCATGGTCGCCCGCTACTGCGACAGGATCATGATGATCCATGACCATACGATACATGCGTTGGGGAAGACCGAGGATGTACTTACGCCGGAGAACATGCGCACGGTCTTCGGTGTCGATGCGGAACTGTCCGTCGACTCCAAAACAGGTAAAAACACAATAATCATGCACGGTTCGACAACAAACGAATCCTAATGTTCCAGCGGAACAAACGAACAAATGGCGCCCCGGTCGGAATTCGAATCCGAGTCGGAGCCTCGACAGGGCTCCATGATAGGCCACTACACTACCGGGGCGCATTTCCAGATAATATGAAACACTATATAAGGTTATCAGCAATATCGGCCCCAGGACGTCCATGCTGGTAGTTTCATAAGGTTAAATAGAGACTTTGACGCATACATATTCAGGAGATCAACTATGCCGGAAGCCGTTGTGGCCGATTATATGGTGAGGGACGTCCTCACAATTACACCAGATATGACTGTCAGCCAGGTCAGGGAGAAGATCATCTCGTCCAGTTTTCACGGTTTCCCTATAGCCGAAAACGGGTACCTGCTCGGTTTCATAACCTCCAAGGAACTTTTGAGATACATATACACTCCGGACGCCAAGATGCGGGAGGTCATGAGGCGCGGCACGCTTTGTGCCGTCCCGTCCATGTCTATAGATGACGCCACCAGGATTCTTTTCAGGTATGGCCTCAGGAACCTGCCTGTAGTAGACGAGAACCGCAAGCTCGTGGGGATCATCTCCAACATCGACATCGTACGCTCGCAGATAGAGAAGTCCAGGCCCGGGAAGGTAATGACGGTCAAAAACTTCATGGAGCAACAAAACGGCCTTAGGATGCGCATCGTCAACAGAGATATCCCGATGGATCAGTTGCTGCCTACGCAGAAAGAGGTCTACATGGATGAGTTGATCGGTCGCCAGTATGAGATCAAGAGAGGACTGAACGAACCTATAATCGTAATAGCCAGGCGCAACGGGTATCTGGTGGTCGACGGACATCACAGGATAATGGCCGCTAAGAAGCTCGGCCTAAAAAGTTTCAAGGCCATCGTACTGGAGCCTAACAAGTTGGATGTGAAGCTCGGTCTCGAGAAGACCGCCGAGAGATGGAAACTGAAGACCCTGGACGATGTTAAGATAATCGAGGGTTCCAAGCACCCGCTCATGGAGGCGGCGACCATGCTTCTTCCGGATGAGGATGCGCTGTCGATCAACCGTAGGCTGATAGACAACAGCGATTCGGATTCGGATATGAAATTTTGAAAAGAAAGTAAGAGGTTTACCGGCCGTGGCCGGGTTTAACTTTTGCGGGTGAGCTCGTGCAGCTGCCTGAGCATAATTTTCTGCTCCACGGAAGCAATGGCCCTCTTGGTCTTGACTACCGTGTCCGGGTTCAGAGAGATGGAATCTATCCCGCACTCTACCAGGAATTCAGCGAACTCCGGATAGACGGAGGGGCCTTGGCCGCATATACCTACGGTCTTTCCGTTCTTGTGGGCCACTTCGATCAGCTGTTTGATCGCCCTCTTTACGCCTTCGTTTCTCTCGTCGAAGTATCCCATCCTTCCGAGGACATCGGAATCGCGGTCTACGCCCAGTACGAGCTGGGTCAGGTCGTTCGACCCGATCGAGAACGAATCGCAGTATTGGCAGAACTCCTCGGCCATAAAGATGTTGACCGGAACTTCGGCCATCAGATACAGCTTCAGATTGATTCCTCTTTTGAGGCCGATCTCCCTCATCATCTCTGTTATGTCCTGGACCTCCTCTATGGTCCTTACGAACGGCAACATGATGTTCAGGTTTTTCAGCCCCATCTCGTCCCTGACCTTCTTTATGGCCCTCAGTTCGCAGATGAACGCGTCCCTGTAATCCGGGGATACATATCTGGAGCATCCGCGCCAGCCGATCATCGGGTTGTCTTCGTTCGGTTCGTAGTCCGCACCGCCGCGCATATCGCGGTACTCGTTCGTCTTGAAGTCGGATGTCCTAAGCACCACGGGGCGAGGGTAGAACGCCCTCGCAACCTTAGCTATTCCCTCCGCCAGTTTTTCAATCAGTTCGTCCGAGCGGCCGTCGGCTATGACGGACATCGGGTGTTCTCCTATGTAGTTGGTGAATAGGAACTCGCTTCTCATGAGGCCTACGCCGTCGCACGGCAATGCTGCCACCTCGTCGGCCTTTGTGGGCATGCTCATGTTCACCATTATCTTGGTGCCGGTCACAGGTACATATTCGGCGGCCACAGACTGCGTGTCGGTGTGTTGTGCCGCCGTTTTCTTTCTGATCTCTCCTTTGTAGACCGTACCTGTCGTCCCATCCACGGTGACGATCATGCCGTCCCTGAGCACGGACGTCGCGTTGCCTGTTCCGACGATGCACGGTGTCCCCAGTTCCCTGGATATTATGGCGGCGTGGCACGTCATTCCTCCTTCGTCTGTGACTATCGCCACGGCCCTGGACATCGCCGGGACCATATCGGGCATGGTCATGGTGGTGACCAGGACATCGCCGTCCTTTATCACGTCCAGGCTCATGCTGACATCATAGACTACAACGCGTCCCGTGGACAGTCCGGGGCTCGCGCCCATGCCCGTGGTGATGATGCTCTCCTGCGATACGTCGTTGCCGGCGGACTCGTTGGTCTTGGAGTCGCCGACGGCGGTGATCGGTCTGGCCTGTACTATGAAAACTTTTCCGTCCTCTATGCACCATTCCATGTCCATAGGCTTTTGGTAGTGGATTTCTATCTGTCTTCCTATCTCGGCTATCTCGAGTATCCTGTCGTCAGGGATCTTCTGGGCGCTCTCCAGTTCGGGAGCGACGTCCTTTTTGACGGCCCCGCCGTTTTTCCCTCTGACGTACTTCCATTTCTGCGTAGACCTTCTGGTCTTTTCTTTGATGATCTTCATCTCGGTTTTGTCGACGACGTATGTATCGGGGGTGACCTCTCCGCCGACGATAGCTTCCCCGAGACCGTAACCGGCCTCGACGATTATGTTGTTGGCCCCGCTGTTGGGGTCCACGGTGAACATTATGCCCGAGCATTCGGAGTTGACCATCTTCTGGACGACCACGGCGAGCTTGATCTCCTCGCTGGCGTATCCGCGCTTCTGGCGGTATGAAATCGCCCTCGCGGTGAACAGCGAGGACCAGCATTTCCTGACCTTATCTAAAAGGTCCTCCTCCCCCATGACGTTGAGATACGTCTCCTGCTGGCCGGCGAAACTGGCGTCCGGCAGGTCCTCGGCCGTAGCGCTCGACCGTACGGCGACGAATCCCTTCTTTCCCTTCGGGAACAGGACGTTGTACTTGGACAGGATCTCCGACCTCAGGTCATCGGGGATCTCCCCCGTTTCGATCAGCTTTCTGATACGGTCGGACGCTTCGGCCAGATTCTGGTCCGAACTATCATCGATCGTCATCAGCTCTTTTTCGACAGCCTTCGTCAGAGTATTCTTGTTAAAGAAATAGTCATAAGCGTTAGTTGTCAGAACAAAAGCCCCCGGAACCGGGAAACCGGCAAAGGTCAGTTCTCCAAGGTTTGCTCCTTTACCACCTACCAGCGGAATGTCCTCGACACGCAGCTCATTGACATCTACAATTCTATTTTCCATCTATGTCCCCCGTAGGAAAGAATTTGGGTGCACCAGATGCACTGTTCGGAATAAGGCCTTCTTTTTAATATTGTTTGCCCTAACTAACAACAATTCTGGTAAGTCTGCTACACATTTGGATAGTTTATAACTATGTTCGATATTCGTATATATTACTACAGTTTTCGTAGAAATAAGGCGGAAAACTAAGAATTTCGCCATAAAATTCGTACGAAAGTGGAATTTCATCATAGTTCAAAGCGGAAGGGTTTAAATCAGATGTCGCTTTGACGTAACTGATGGTCCCCATGGATATGGAAATAGTTTGGCATGGTAGGGGCGGGCAGGGTGTCGTCACCGCGAACGAGATCCTCGCCGAAGCAGCTATCAGTGCCGGAAAGTATGTGAAAGCATTCCCTGAGTTTGGGCCGGAGAGGATGGGAGCTCCGATCAAAGGGTTCACCAGGATTTCCGATAAACCTGTCAGGGTGCACAGCCAAGTGTACGAGCCTGACATAGTGATCGTGTTGGACGGCACTCTTATCGGCAAGGTCGACGTGGCCGCCGGACTGAAAGAGAACGGTTTCATATTGGCCAACTACGACGGTACGCCGGCCGAACTTCGAGCCGCGATCGGAACGGATCTGGAGTGTCACACGGTCAATGCCACCAAGATCTCTATCGAGGAGATCGGGAGGCCCATGGCCAACACGTCCATGCTGGGCGCCCTCGTCAAGTTAAGGCCTATCGTGGAGTTCGACATGATAGCCGAACATGTTATCAGCAAGCTCGGAGCAAAGCTTTCCGAGAAGGTCATCAACAGCAATCTTTCAGCTCTCAAGAGGGCATACGAGGAGGTGCAGTGATGGCAAAGATAAAGATCAAGGACATGCCGATCGGGGCCAGAGTCTGCAATCCCGGAAGCTCCGAGGCGATTCTCACAGGCGACTGGAGATCTTACACCCCCGTGGTCGACAAGGAAAAGTGCATCAACTGCCTGAACTGCTGGATGTTCTGCCCTGACAACTCGGTTATAATCAAAGAAGGCAAGCTCGAAGGATTCAAGATGAGCCACTGCAAAGGCTGCGGCATATGCGCCCAGGTCTGCCCTAAGAAAGCTATCAAAATGACGGAGGCGTGAGTATGGCAAAGAAGAAACTGGAAGATATAGCGATAAACGGCGACGGAGCCGTCGCATACGCATGGAAGCAGATCGATCCCGACGTGTGCGCCGCATACCCCATCACCCCTCAAACCATCATCGTCGAGGACTTCTCCAAGTTCGTCGCGAACGGGGAAGTTAAAACCGAGTACGTCTGCGTCGAGTCGGAGCACAGCGCCCTGACCCTCTGCGCGGCGTCCTGCTCGGCAGGCGCTAGGACTTTCACAGCCACGGCGTCCCAGGGACTGGCGTACATGTGGGAGATGCTCCCCATAACGTCGGCAATGAGGGTTCCGGTCGTCATGGCCGTAGCCAACAGGGCGGTCAGCGGTCCGATAAACATCAACAACGACCACGGCGACGCCATGGCTGCGAGGGACACGGGCTGGATACAGATGTTCGCCGACAATGTCCAGAGCGCTTATGACAACGCTATCATAGCGCCCAGGATAGCGGAGCATCCGGACGTGCAGCTTCCGATAATAACGAATCTGGACGGTTTCATCCTGACCCATGCGGTCGAAAGGATGACCCCGATCGATACCGAGGACGTCAAGAAGTTCGTCGGCGAGTTCGAACCGGTCTGCCCGTTGCTTGACTATAAGCACCCAACATCCCACGGGATGCTGGACGGGCCGGACTTCTACTATGCGCACAAGCACCAGCAGGTCGAGGCTATGGACAAGGCACTTGAGGTCTCCGAGCAGGTGTTCAAGGAATTCAAGAAGCTGACCGGCAGGGAATACCACCTTGTGGACGAGTACAGGTGCGACGACGCAGAGTACGTCGCCATAATCCTCGGATCATCCTACGGGACGATGCAGGAGACCGTCGACCAGATGCGCGAAGCTGGCATCAAGGTCGGGGCGGCAATGCCCCACATATACAGACCTTGGCCGGAGAAAGAGCTTGCCAGGATAATGAAGGGCAAGAAGGCGGTCGCAATATTCGACAAGCACGTGAGCCTTGGAGCATATGGGCCCATGTACTCGGAGGTGGTCGCTGCGGCGGCCGACCTTGAAAAGATGCCGAAGATGTACAATTTCATATACGGCATCGGAGGAGCGGACACAAGCGTGTCGATCCTCAAGGGCGCGATGGAATCGATAGTCAAGGGTACTGCAGACAAGATCAACTATGCGGGGATGAAATTATGATGAGCACATCGCTAAAAAATCTCAATCAACTGCCTGTCAAGCTGACGAGCGGGCACAGGCTCTGCGCCGGATGCGGCGAACCTCTTCTCGTCAAGCAGATACTGATGGGCACCCAGAGGCCGCTCGTGGTCTCTCTCTCCACCGGATGCTTCGAAGTTTCCACGACCGTGTATCCGTATACGTCGTGGAACGTGCCCCTGATACACACCGCGTTCGGAAACGGTGCGGCAACATGCGCAGGGGTCGAGGCTGCATATCAGTCCCTCAGGAAGCAGGGAAAGATCAAAGAGGAGATGGATTTCGTCAACTTCGCAGGGGACGGTGCCACTTACGACATCGGCCTCCAGGCGCTCTCCGGAGCGATGGAGAGGGGACACAAGATGCTGTATGTATGTATGAACAACGAGGCGTACATGAACACAGGCATCCAGAGATCTAGCGCTACCGGTATGGGGGCCGACACCACCACCTCGCCCGCGGGGTCGGTTTCCCCGGGAAAGCAGGAGTATTCCAAAGACCTAACGGCCATAATGGTCGCACACAACATCCCGTACGTCGCACAGGCGTCCCCCCACAACTGGAGGGACACAGTCGAAAAGGCCAAGAAGGGATTCAACTGCGGAGGCCCCGCGTTCATCAATGCGATAACTCCTTGCCCCAGGGGCTGGAGGACTTCTCCCTCGATGACCGTGGACATGGCGCAGCTGGCCGTGGAAACCTGCGTCTGGCCTCTCTACGAGGTCGTCGACGGCAAGTACGCGCTGACAGCCGAAAGCCTCAAGATCGCCGAAGGGAAGATCGAGAAGAAGCCGGTAACCGACTGGATCAATGCCCAGGGAAGATACAGGCACCTCAAGGAAGAGCGCTGGGCCCACGTCGTTGACAAGATGCAGGCCAACATCGATAAGAGATGGGAAAAGCTCATCCGCCTTTCTAAGGATTAAACCACAAAGGGGGCTTTGCCCCCGCTTCTTGTTTCAATATCGCCCGGCGTGATGCTGGATTTTTTAATTACATAATAATTTAATTATTATTAACATTTAATAACAACAATTTAATAATAGTATGCAGTAACACGAATTCGGGTAAATGTACCCGGAGATAAAGAAATGTGGTTGGTAATTTTTGCGATCTCGGCCCTCATAGCGACCGGAATATACCTGTTCCAGACTCAGAAATACTACACGGGACAACTTTCCCTTGGCCTCTGGGCGCTGACGGCATGTGTGTTCGCGGACCATGTGATGGGATGGTTCGCAGATGGTGCCGAGGGACCGTTCCTGGAGATAGGCGCCGAGCCTCTGGTCCTGAGCATCTGCATGCTGATTCCCGTATTAGTCGTGTGGGAGCTCGCTGTGATGGTGCAGAGAATGCGCGCTCACGCCACAATAGTCGCAGAACAGAAAGAAGATACAAAGGAGATATGTTAAATGGCTTGTTTTTTAGTACTCGCGGCCGCCGCAATCATAACGACGGTTTGTGCAAGATGGATACCTGAGAAATATCATGTCAATTGGCTTAACATCATGCTATGGACGGCAGTCGGAGCGTTGGCGGTCGAGCATCTCTGGAGCGGCGAGGTCGTTCCCTGGTTCCCGTTCCTTACGGCAATGGCTACGCCGGGGGACACCATGGTAATGCTGAACGAGATGGCTATGGTCGGCGGAGCCATGCTCATAATCGTCGTGGCGATCTGGGCAGCACTGGTGTTTTTAAACGGCAAGTATGCCGGGGCATCGAAGCCCCAGGCAATCGCCTGATTTGCAGAGGTGCGTGCTTGTTTCAAACTTTTTACCTAATTTATTATTTTAACAATAATGTGACAATACGAAGCGTATACTATTTTATAATTAGTATGTAATTATACGATTAAAACATAATAAGTCCAGCATTTTTTGGCTGTGTAAATTATGTCTCCGTTCAAATCCTTTACCGGCGCCGATGCCGCCGGGATCATTTTTATAAGGTGAATTTCGGTTTTCCGTTGTCACGGCTCAAAACATGGCCGACGCTAACAAGTAGAAATGAAAAGTGGCTGACAGCGTTTCTGTGTTCCCGTACGCTTGCGCAGTACAGTACAGACAGAGACGCAGGCGAGCTTTACTTCCGGGTTCGGAATGGGACCGGGTGTTTCCCCGCCGCTGTGGCCGTCAGACCAATTCATAGGATATATGTAAAGTATAAAAACATTTCGGAATAAAGCTCCGATATGCACTTAAAACTGCATGTAGAGGACTGCGGCCAGCACAGCTCCCGCTCCCCCGGTTATGAAATTATTTGTATATTTCGATATAAGGCGATCCTCTATCGTGGCACCGAAAAAACTGTCCAGAAGATTTCCGGCCAAACCTGCGACGACAGGTATGACGATCAGCCAGCTCAGATTGCGGAAAAGAAGCGTCCATCCGATCAGCGAAACCATTATGGCCGCCGCCAATGATACGTACATTCCCAGCAATGACACTCCACCGTTCGTCCCTGCCTCCACTCTTTTAAAAGTGGTTATGAGCCATACGCGTTTGTCCCTTACTCCGATCTCGCTCGCCACGGTGTCGGACGCTGCGACCGCAATAGAGCCTATGTAGGCGATTATGAACATATTGTCGTAACCGGCGACCGCAAAATCAGCGATGGCCACCACAGCGGGCGCAAGGGCCACGCCGGCGATGTTCTTCCAGCCCCTCTCGCCGTGCCTTCCCTCTTGGAGACCTTCCTCCTTCTTTTTCTTGAATGCGAACCTGGTTGCAGCAAAACCTATCGCCGCGAAGATCACGAGCATGATAAGCCAGTATAGGTCCCCCATGAGCCCGATGACCAGCAGCACCGCGGCGGCCGCAAGCGCGCCGTCCGTGGTGAGCATTCCAACCTTCCATGCCACGAAAGAAAGCGCTACCGAAAGCAAAACTGTCAACGTGGCCTGCAACAGGGGGTCCATGGACGCAGGAATTGATAGGGCGGTTATTAATGATGTGCCGAAAGCGTTAATTACATAATGCTCTCGAGGACCGAGGTAGCGTACTCAATGCACTGGGACTTGTTCTCGAGCGGGAAGAACATGACCTTGCCCTGAACGTACAGCGTGGCTTCCATATCGTCCCACATGAAGATTATCATCATTTCATCTTTCTGTTTGATGAGGTGCCCCTTCTGCCCGATGACCTCTGCGGCCTTTGCCATATCGAGTTCGATCTTGTCCTGCGGGACGGCCATAAGCGCCGCGCCGCCGCACAGGCGGGCGATCGTGAACTTCATACCCTGATTTCCTCCAAGGCCTTCTGCACATCACTGTGGAAGTCCTCGAGCGTCGATTCGTTGATGAACATTATGTCGGCGAGGGCTATTACCTCCGCCTGTCCCCAGGATATCTCCCGGGTATCGCGGTCGGCGAACTCCACCCATTCTCTGGGGGCATCCTCCCTCCCGCGCCTGACAAGCCTCCCGTACCTCGTGTCCGGGCTCGAATGTATCGCGATGATATACACATCCTCGCTCAGTGTCCTGAAGGCGTCGACCTCTTCCATGCTCCTGCATCCGTCGACCAGGAAGATATTGCCGGCCATCTTCTCCATGGCCATCTTGGCCCATATGTCCTTACCCTTCTTTTTCCTGGCCTTGTCGGCGAACTCGCCGATCGTAAGGCCCTTTTCGGAATGGTATTTCGCGTATTGCTCGCGTACGATGTCCCCCATCCTCAGGAACGGGATATTCATGTCACGAGCTACTGTGAGCAGTTCCTCCTTGCCCGATCCGGGCATTCCGGTGACGATGAATATTTTCATAGTAGGTTGTCCGAGATGTTGCACAATGCCCTGTCGCAGTAGGAGCACCTGAGCTTGGTGGGGCGCCTGCTGATGACCACAAACTCGGTCTCGATAGGCTCGTTCTTATTGGTGATGCAGTTGGGGTTGCAACACTTAGCAAGCCCCATGACCCGGTCGCCCAGCGTTACCGTGAATTTCTCTGCAACATAGTAGTCCCTGATTATCGAAATGGTGGCATCAGGCGCGATCAGAGCGATCTTGTCCACAGTTTTCTGGTCGAGTTCGCAGTCTTCGATCTTGACGATGTCTTTCCATTCGGCCGATTTCCTGGACGACACGTGTATGCCGACGCTTATGGTCGAATCCATATATTCGTTGACGCCGAGGATCTTCAGCACGTTCAGCGCCTGTCCCGTGGCTATATGGTCTATCACGGTGCCGTTCCTTATGGGTGCAAGTTTGATCTCTTTTATGGTTTTGACATCCATCAGAGCTCGCCTCCCAATATTGCGCATAGCAGGGCCATCCTTACCGGCACCCCGTTGAATGCCTGTTGGAAATACTTTGCGTGCTCCGATGCATCTACCTCGGGCGCGATCTCGTCGATTCTGGGTAGAGGATGCATAATGACCATGTCTCTCCTAGCCTCTCTCAGCATTGAATTGTTGATACGGTAGGTCCCGGCGACCTTCTTATATTCGGCAGGGTCCGGGAACCGCTCTTTCTGAATTCTCGTTACGTAAAGCACGTCCGCCTTGTCCATGACCTCTTCCAGGCTTGTGGTCTTCACAGGCCGGCATCCCTTCTCCTTGATGTGGTTGACTATGTCGTCGGGCATCTGCAGCGTGTCGGGGGCTACGAGTGTAAGTTTTGCACCGAACATCGTTAGGGCCTCGGCGAGGGAATGGACGGTCCTTCCGTACTTCAGGTCGCCTACTAGCACTACATTCAGACCGTCGAGGGACCCCTTCGCCTGGCGCATCGTGAAAAGGTCTAGGAGGGTCTGGGTCGGGTGCGATCCGGCGCCGTCGCCGGCATTGATCACAGGGTTTATCGAGAAATTGGCGGCCAGACGGGCGGCGCCCTCGTAGGGGTGCCTGAGGACGATCAGGTCGCAGTACGCGTCGACCATCCGTATGGTGTCCGCGAGCGTCTCCCCTTTGGAGATGGATGTCATTGACATTTCAGATACATCTATGACGTCGCACCCGAGCCTGTACGCGGCGCTTTCGAACGATAACTTTGTACGGGTAGAAGGTTCGAAGAACAGGTTGCCCAGTATCTTTCCATGAAGAACCCGGTTGACCTTTTCGCCGGTAGCGTACGGCATCATTTTTTCAGATAGGTCGAGAATAGATTCGATCTCTTCCCTCGTCAGGTCCCTTATGGAAACGACGTCCCTGTCATAGAAGTCCATAATGGCTAATCCTGCCATAGTGATATAACCCTTCGCTCGCGCGTACCAACATTAATTAACGGGGGGGCGCTCACTGAATGCAGATGCTGGATATTATCACTAGGTCCCATAGGGGAAGGGTCTGCGAATACAAGGACGGAGAAAACGTCCTGGTCACGCCTGCGGCCGTAACTCTGGGCAGGTCTGCCGGACCCTACATATCTCTGGAATCCGAGGGCAGGGTATTGCATTTCATGGGCACGGACGTGCCGCTCGACGGGGGTATGCTCACAACGGCTTCGTCAGGCCGCGGAGGCGTACGCGGGGTTTACGGGAAGGTATGTGTGCTGAGGCTCCCGGTCGACGGCACCGAGGAGATTCCGGAAAACTGCGATATGGTGGTCGTTCCGAACGCTTTCGAGCTAAGACGAGACGCCAGAAAGCTTCTGGACGCCGTTATGAAGGTAAGGGGGCTCGCGGGCTTCGGGCGCCTGGTATACATGTCCGGGATAGCTGAACCCTCCACCGTATCTCTGCTGAGCTACATGGGCGTCGATATTTTCGACGATGTACTTCCGAACGCCGCCGGACTCATGGGCATGAGGACGATCCCGGAGGGCGAGTTGGCCGTGGGAGCCGACATGTCCAGGGAGAACGCGAAGGAGCTGAAGAGCGAGATCGAGAAGGTATCGATGTTCATCGCGTCGGGACGGTTGAGGGAGCTTGTGGACCAGAGGTCAGCGGCCTCGCCGTCCTCCGTTGCGCTTCTTAGGCTGTACGACAGCCAGGGCTACGACTATCAGGAGGAGGCTTGCACTCTCGCAGGAGGGAGGTTCTGCAGCAACACCGTCCAGGCCCTACGCAGGCCGGACGTAGAGCGCTACCGCAGGGCGATAGTCGAGCAGTACAGAAAGCCGGACCACAAAAGGATCTTGTTGCTTCTCCCATGTTCCGCAAGGAAACCCTATCACACTTCAAAATCCCACAAGGCCTTCTCATCGGCCATACACACGGGCGACCACGACACGCTGGTGCACGAGGTGATACTCACATCGCCTCTGGGACTGGTGCCCAGGGAGCTGGATGTTTTCTATCCCGCCAATGCGTATGACATACCGGTCACGGGCGAGTGGAACTGCCAGGAGAAGCAGATGATCAGGTCCATGCTTTCAGGGCTCCTGGAACAGGGATATGACAAAGTGATATGCCACTTCCCGGACTTTGATATGATAAAGGACCTGGCAGACATGGAATATACCGTGGATAACGGGGACCCGACATCGTTCGGATCGCTCGGGCGGCTTGACGCAGCCTTGAGGGAGGCTGCGAGAGGCATGGACCTTCCGGGGTACATGGTCGACCGTAAGGAGACAGTACGTTCGGTCCTGCAGTTCCAGTTCGGGCAGGGGTGCGCAGACGCGATAATGGACGAGAACACGTTCGCAACGGGCAAATTCCCTTATTGGAAGATAATAAGGGAGGACCCAGAAGACCGGACCAAAAAAACCCAGCTCGGGATGCTCACGCCGGAAAGAGGCATGATTTCCCTGACCATCGAGGGTGCGGAAGTACTGTCCGGGACCGGGACATTCATTGTGAATATGAACGATTTCGACCTGAAGGGCAATCTGTTCGCGGTCGGTGCGGTAGATGCGGATCCAAATATAAGGATAGGCGGCGAGGCCGTTATACTGCGTAACGGAAAGGTCGCAGGCGTCGGCGTTGCCGAGATGTGCGGCAGGGAAATGGTCCAGTTGAGCCGTGGCATGGCGGTGCGCGTTCGCCACAAGTCAAAATAATGCTGTTTTCGTACTTTCGGTCATTTTCAGCGACCTCCTCCGATTCGGTTCATATACTATATGGTCGATGATTGTGTAAGAAGACATGAAATGCATCCCCCGACGCATCTAATGATCTTCCATCAGAGGCAGGGACAATTTTTCGCATCCCATCCAACCACCTTGCCTCTGTTTTCATTTTTCAATGTCATTGCAGCCTTTAAAAGAAAGGTCCTCTAGTTTGGAAATAGCCTCTTCGTTTCTTTTTTCTGCGGCCATTTTAAGATATTCGATAGCTCTTCCCATATCGCAATCCGTGCCGCAACCGTCCCTGTACATGTAGAATAAGGCCATCTGCGCCTGGTCGAACCCTCTGCAGGCGGCATCGGTTATCAGTATCAGGGCGGCAGCCATGTCCTGGGGGACGCCCTTGCCGTCCCTGTACATCAGGCCCATACGGTAAGTTCCGGCGGCAAGTCCGCCGTCCGATGCTATTTTGAACAGCTGGAATGCAACATCGAAATCGGCAATCCTCTGGCCGTCATTGTTTATGAAACCGTGCTCCAGCATGTCTCCGAGGGTCAGCGCAGCGCCTGGCGAACCGTTCTCGGCGCCCATTTTGAAGAATTCTACGGCCCTGTCCGCGTCCTTGTCGACGCCTATGCCGTTCAGATAGCATGCCCCGACCTCGAACGCGGCCTCGCAGTCCCCGGATTTGGCCGCTCTCTTGAGCTTCCACAGGCTTCCTTCGCGACCGAACATGGATGCCCATGGGCCTGGAATGCTAAATCAATTGCGCCGCACCTATGAGCAAAGGGTCATTCCTGCAGTTCATCGGAATATTTTTTGCTGATTCTCGAAAGGAATACGCTGAGCGCAAGTCCCAAGATAAGCGCCGCGAACCCTCCCAGCGCCTCGATCCAGGTGTCGGTCGCGGTCAAGGTGCTGTAAGCCACTATCAGTGTGGAACCCACTGTTAGGCCGAATATGAGATAATATGTCGATTTACGATAGGATCTGAGGGCCCATGTTACGATTTTTGCGAAGAGGACGAGCCCTACGACCAAACCTATCCCGAAAAGCACGATTACGACGATGTCGAAGTTTGTGAAGGAGTTGATCAGGGGTTTGTAAAGGCCCATCGCCAACAATATTGCGCTACCGCTGACTCCCGGAGCTATCTTGGAAGCGGCTATTATCAATCCTGTTACGATTAGCACGATATACATAATCGCTCCGTGGGCGATCTCCGTGTCGGCGCCTGTTTCCTCCACTGTACCGGCGAACATAAGCAGGACCGTTATGGCGATACCGGCTACTAGCGCGAGATAATTCAGAGCGGAACCTTTCTTTTCGTCCTCGCGCGTCATCTTGTAGACGTCAGGGAACTGCCCCACAATCAGTCCTGTGAAGAAGAACATGGCCGGGACCTCCAGATTTGCCAGAAGCCAGTCCAATCCGAAGGCGGTGACGATCATTCCGAGGCCCATGCCTCCGACGACGAAAAACAGGAACCTGAAATCAGTTCTCCATTTGTGGAAGATATCTCCGAGGTCCTCCATGAGTCTCTCGTATATTCCGAACACTACGGCCGCAACGCCTCCGCTGGCACCCGGAAGGATGCTCAGAACGCCTATGAACGCTCCAACAAGACCGTTCTTTATATCGGCGACCCTGCCCATGGAACAATGTCATCGAGTGTCTGTATATAATAAGGCGCAGGTGGAAAAACGCTGCGGAAATATCGATGGTCCGGCTCCCGGCCATTCGTTACAAACGGGAGAAGGAATTGAAAAACGGACGGTGCGCCCGCATGTGTATCGGTATTTTTGGTCTATCTTAGATATTTGCCTCATATTTTTCTAATTATAAATCATTTGTCGGTAAATTGATTTTAAATTAGACATTTGTCAAATTATTAATATATGATTAGACATTTGTCTAATTAGCCTCAATCGCAATGAATAGATTGATCGAAAATGAGGCGAACGGATGGAGGTTTAAGATGAAATTGGGAATAATGATCGCGATCGTCGCAGTTGCAATCACATCGGTGTCGCTCTTCCTTTTACCGGAGGTGTCAGCGGAAACCGCTGGAATACTGGCGGAGGATGCCGCGGGCGTACTGGACCATACCGATATGACGTGGGTGCTCGTAGCGACCATATTGGTATTCATGATGGCTCCCGCCTTGGCGTTGTTCTATGGAGGGATGCTCAGGAAGCAAAGCATGACCTCCACCATCGCCCAGTGCATTATGGGGGTCGCGCTGGTTTTCGTCATATGGGTGTTCGTAGGATACTCTTTGGCCTTCAGC
Source organism: Methanomassiliicoccaceae archaeon (assembly GCA_034928305.1). Lineage (NCBI taxonomy): Archaea > Methanobacteriati > Thermoplasmatota > Thermoplasmata > Methanomassiliicoccales > Methanomassiliicoccaceae > Methanomassiliicoccaceae archaeon. The sequence continues at coordinate 257,518 of JAYFOZ010000001.1, forward strand.
GGGGACTTCGGCGGCTTCATAGGGGACCTGGGTTTCGCACTCATGTACAACGTACCGTACGATTCGAGTTCTTTGGGCCTGACGATACCCGATATGGAGTTCCTGATGTTCCAGGGAATGTTTGCAGGGGTGACCGCATGCATCGTGATCGGCGCCAGCGCAGAGAGGGCGAGGTTCTCGGCCATAATGCTGTTCCTGGCCCTCTGGTCCGTCCTGGTGTACGCCCCTATGGCGCATATGGTATGGGGAGGCGGGCTGCTCTCGACGGCGGGAGGCCATATCGTATCTCTCGATTACGCAGGAGGAACGGTTGTCCACATATGTGCGGGAATAACCGGCGTTGCGATCGCGATGGTCCTCGGAAAGAGGAGCAGCAGGACGATTAAGGACAGGCCTCACAGCATCCCCTGGATGTATCTCGGGGCAATACTGCTGTGGCTGGGATGGATCGGTTTCAACGGAGGGTCCGGGCTAGCGGTCAACGAGACATTGGTGATCGTCATCGCGACGACCATCATCAGCTCGATGGTCGCAATGCTGGCATGGGGCGCGGTGCAGGTGTTGCACGCGGGGCGCGTTAGCGTTTCGGGCATGTGCGCGGGCTTCCTGTCGGGATTGGTCGCCATCACTCCGGCATGTGCGTTCGTCAGTCCGGCGTCCGCCGCACTCATCGGCGCTGTGGCTGCGATCATATGCTACTTCGGAGTGATATTCATGAGAAAGAGATCGGGAGTGGACGATGCGCTGGACGTGTTCGGGATACACGGCATCGGAGGCATATGGGGGGCGATCGCCACAGGCATATTCGCATCTTCCATGCTGACCGACACTCCCGGGCTCATCGACGGAGGGGTCGATCTGTTCGCGGGGCAGCTGGTAGCCGTAGGGTTCACGCTGGCGTACTGTTTCGCAGTCTCCTTCGTGATAATGAAGGCCATTTCCCTCGTGATGAGGATACGTTACACCGAGGACGAGGAACTGATAGGCGGAGATATCGCAGAGCACGGAGAGTCTGCGTACAACTGAGGTGATGACATGAAAATGATAGTGGCGATAATCCGCCCGGAAAGGCTCCAGAACGTAAAGGATGCGCTCAGGTGCAACGGCATAATGGGCATGACAATGGTCCAGGTGAAGGGAAGAGGTTCCCAATCGGGGATAAACATCTCCACCAGGACCGGAATCTTTCGTGTGGACGAGATAGAGAAGGTCATGCTGGAGATAGTCGTGGAGGACGACCAGAAGCAACTGACCATAGATACCGTAAAGGAGGCTGCGCTGACGGGACACATAGGCGACGGGCGCATATTCGTAATACCGGTCGAAGAATCGATAAAAGTTCACGATGAATGAGCGGCGATTTCCTCCAAACCACTTACAACCTTTTAAAAATAATCCGGCCCCCGCGGGCCGGATTTCCCGGGCGCGACCGAAGCCGCCGGTCAATGCGCCCGGGCAAACATACTGCGGTCCGACACAATAGGATACAGGGACGACCGTCATCATGGTCGGCCCCCGTCCGACGATGGGCGCGGTCAGTCGTCTATAAGTTCGTCGGAGTCCCTTTCAGTGAAGCGTACGCAGTTGGCATGGACATGCTTCGCCCGGGACTTGGACAGCATACCCAGTTCCAGCCAAGTGGCGTTTATGACGCCGGAGGGCACAAGACATGTTGACGATGAAGCAGAACATATCTCGGGGTCGTAAACCCTGCTGCCGTGCCAGTCCGTGACATCTTTGACCGTGACGATATTGCCGAGCTTCTCGGCGTATTCCCTAATGTGCATGCAATCTGTGGCGATATGGATGTCGAGGTCCCCGTCTTCTCTGAGTTTCGCGGTGATTTTGTGCTTCTTATCACAGAATGCCATATCGACGATCACGGTAGCCATGTCGCTCGGAACGGCATGTGAGTACAAAAAACATTCTCGTTACGTTATGTTGCCAAACTATTATTGCAACCGTTGAATTTCGACCTCAAGGAAGCGGGCTTACGCGGCCTTTTTTAAAGTAAAGAGAAAAGGGAACAATATGTCTCGCGGACAATACGAATTGGAAGCAAATTATCGAAAAAGAATTGGTTTGTTATGTGGTATTTTTGTAGATTACGATCCTTGAATATGACTGGTAAATTTCACTCGCTCATCGGTGTTCCATATAGTGTATATACACTATAATTATATAGCCGCGGGCACATCCTTATGAATATGGCTTCTGGAATTCTTGGCATAATTGCGTGTCCAATGCTCGAGGACGAGTTGATATACTCTGTGAAGAACGACTCTGAACCAAAGATGGTATATGTTTTGGACACTAAGCATTGTGGAAATTTAAAGACAAAATTAAATGGAGAGGGAGTGCCCTACGAAGTCCTTTCAGAAACCGATTTTGATCTAGGTAGAGTAAAAATCAATGAAGATTCTTTCAACATAGTCATAAAGATGAATGATCTGGGACTTCATGCCGAGCCCAAGGACCTTAGGGCCCTTGTAGAGAAGCAGATTGCAGAGATACAGTCCGATGTCGATGCATTGGGCATTTATTATGGACTTTGTGGAAACATAGGTTGGGATCTTTCTGTCTGGTGTAAAAGTATGGGGTATAAACCTACAGAAGTTTTCCGTGATTTTGAAGGGCACGTCTGTGATGATTGCATAGGGGTGTGCGTAGGCGGCGGTCCGAGATATCTAGACCTTGTGAAAAAATATACGGGGATGCTTTATGCTACTCCGGCCACAGCCTCCAATTGGAGGGACGCTCTTGGCGCGGGGGTCGCGGGCGACTATAAAAAGATAATAAAATCCATGAACAGTATCGATTCCCTCCGGGAATTAGGAATTAATACGCCCGAGGAGTACATGAAGTGGCTTTTAAATGTCTGCGGGTACAAGAATATTTTGAAGATAGATAGCGGTCTGGCAGATATGGATGAATTCGATAAGAATTTGGAAGAAATGTCAAACAATTTGGAACTAAAAATCAAAGAAGCAGAGCCAGGATGGGCGACCCTTCAACCCGCTGAGGACATATATGCCGCATGCAAGAGAAATATGAGGTCATGAGGCATCCGATTCAAGGGGCGTTCGACTAATTTTTTAGTAGTGAATACCTCAAAGATGGATGTATGAGTCAGAGTTAACAGCGATTGACAAATTGTTAACCCATGTTAATATCCCGACGTGACCAAACGGGCCAAATTACAATGTTTTTATTGCTAGATGTTAACATTACGTAATATCTGATTTATGTGCAATCGTCGGAACAGGCATCCTCTACTTTTAGCAGTATATCTGTGAGTGCGATTAAGTTCGATTCACCGGTGGACGATTTTATATATTCTTGAGCTTCGAGCCACAATGTTTCTGCAAAATCTAATTTCTCCCTACCGAGATCTGTCAACAAAAGTTGTCTTTTTCGCACTCCCGTTTCGGAAATATCGGAAACATAGCCGCTATCTTCAAGCGATTTTAAATTTCTAACCAGAGTAGTTCTGTCTAATTGACATCTGATTGCCAATTGGCTGACTGTGACAGGAGCTAACGTAGTGAGGTGTTCCATCAGTGAGAATTGCGAAACACTTATTCCGCTCGGCGATAAGTATTTGTTATATGTTTTTGTGATAGCATTCGAGGCTCTGCGCACCTTTGAGCAATGACATATATTTTCTTCCATACAATCTCCTTTGCTAATGAAATCAGAGATTGAATAATTTTTCCTTCATTGCAGATATTAATCAAGACAATTCGATACTTGAACTCCGCCCACTTGCATCTTCTTCGTCATCTGACCTTGAAGCCCTCGAAGGCCGGAATTCTATCTCCGTCCTATAGTATCCTAAGCCGTTGCCTTTTTTTCGAATGCCTCTCGTTCATCTCTCTTTTTGCTATGCTCTATTTCTTCAGAAGGGGCTTTACTCTCGAATGGGAACCGCAAGGGAGCGACCTGAGTTGCCTATCAGACAAAGGAAGAAAAGGAACGATGTCCCGCGGACGATACGGAATCGAAGATAAAGCACCGAAAAAAGAGTCGACCGGTTCGCCATTTATATCTGCCACCGCCCGGCTTTGGTTCTAGTTTTCAATATTCATCCGATATGCGGCATATGATGCACTCAAAAAGAGAAGGTTGCACCGTCAAAAGTGTCCAGATATAGGAAAATAAGTGCAGCCGCCGGGATTCGAACCCGGGCGACGAGCTTGGAAGGCTCGAATCCTAACCAGCTAGATTACAGCTGCACCAGGTTCCCTTAATTTTTCACTGGTATATAATCATGATGTAAGGTCCGTCCGTTTTAGGCCTCGTTCATCGTCCCCGGTCCGCGGGCACCGGACACGCGGCAAAGAGCCAGCCGGAATAGCGGTCAGGCTTCGTATTCTTCTCCTCTGCCTACTTTTATTTACTGAATCCTTCATACCATTCCGATGGGTTCAGGGCCGGTATTCCAGAGTTCCTCCGATTTAGCGATGTGGAGAAGGCTTTCGGGGTCTGGGTCTGCTAAGTTTGCACTCGGGAAGAAAGGCGACGCGGCCGAAGCGGTCGCCAATGAGGTGCTAGCCTCCAAAGGCTCCGTGAATTCCGCGGTACTTGTCAGGCTCATGGACACCCTCTTCGATGGGGGCAGCGGACGCCTCGCGTCCATCCTGCCGGATATGGTAGCAAAGCGTCGCTCTACAGACTGCGCCCCGGCGCTGGAGGCGGCGGTCCTCTATCAGAGGATGGGCGATTCCGAGATGGCCGCCGAGATGTTCGAAACAGTCCGTGACGGGCTGGATATACCTCTCAGGAGCAGCGTCCACGCACGGTTGCTGTTGGACAGGGGGGATAAGCCGTCGGCGAAGAAGGTCCTGTTGCACGGCAGGTGCAGCGACCCCCTCGATCAGCGCATCTATAAACTTCTGGAGGAGGCCGACCCGGCCGGCGGGTGGATGTTCTATAGAAATATAGAGCTGCTTTACGCGGGAAGGTCCACCGTGGCATGCGGGGCCGAAGAGGAAGATACCCCCCAGCGGAGATTATATCACATCTATTCGGACTGGTTCGGCGGCGCTCGCGATGCCGCGACCGATGCGCTGGTAGGCTCGAAAGAGTACAGCGCTAAGTATTCCGATTACATGCTCGCTGCCGCCCGGATGGCCGCGGACGAAAAGGATTGGTTTTCGGCCGAGGTCCTATATGACGGTCTCGTGAAACAAGGCTGCACTCATATCACATGCGAGGCCGCCCGGGTGTGCCTGAACGGCGGAAAGATCGACAAGGCGCTTTCTTTATACAGGGACGCCGAGGCGTCCGACCCGCATTCTCCAATGGTGATGGAGGGCCTTACCGACGTATACACCAAGATGGGCCGCAGAGACGACGCCGCCCAATGTATGCTCGATTTTCTGGACACCGAGAGGGCGGACCTCGACGCATACCTCATCTGCGCCGAGCGGCTCGTCTCCGGCTCCATGAACGCTCATGCGGAGCCAGTGGTCAGAAAGATCCTGATGAATTATCCCGAGAATACAAAGGCCAATATTCTCAAGTCCAAGAACGACGCGGTCAAAGGAGACTACCCCGGGGCCCTGGACGCCGCGACGGCAGCCGTCAAATCGGACCCCAAGGACCCGGACGCCCGCCTTCAGCGCGCAAAAGTACTCTTCTCTATGAGTAGGTCGGAAAAGGCCATGAAGGAGGCTCAGGCGGCGCTCAAACTTTCCCCGTCCGACACAAGCATCATGGTGTTGATCAAGGACATATACGCCGCGCAGGGGAATAACCGCGCATCTCTGGAGATGTGCGAGAGGATACTCAAGCTGGACCCCGAGAATGCCGACATAATGCTGGATTCGTCGGAGGTTATGATGGCGATGGGCGATACCGAAGGCTCCCTCTCGTCATATCGCAAGGCGATCAGGGCCGACCGCAGGCCGGAGAATTTTATCACTGTAGTGGAATCCCTTATCAGGGACGGCATGTACAAAGAGGCCGCCCTTTTGTGCGAGGAGATGGATGCGGAATATGGCAGCATAGCGCTGGTCCGCAGGCTCAGGGGCAATGCCGAATATTCCCTCGGGGAATACCTGAAAGCATCCGTCTCGTTCGCCGCCGCCGCCGCTGCGGATCCGTTCTCGCCGGTAATTTGGCACTCCAAAGGCATGGCCGATGAGGCCGCCGGAGACCTGGACTCGGCCGAGGAAGCCTACAACCGTGCGGTGCTTATGGACCTGGACGAACCGGAGTTCTGGATGTCCAAAGCCTCTGTGCAGGAGAAGAAGGGAGACCTTCACGGGGCGATCGAATCGCTGAACCGCGCCATAGAGCTGAATCCGGAAAGCGCATATGCACTTGTGAAAAAGGGAATGATATTTGCCCGCGCGGGAAAGTACAAGGAAGCTCTCTACTTTATCGATATGGCGATCATGGTAGATGTCTGGGACAAAGATATCTATGTTGTAAAGAAGGAAATATGCATGCACGCCGGGATGTACGAAGAGGCCATCGGCGTATGTTCGGACATATCCATCATCGACCCCAAGGATACATATGCGATAACCGATGCGGCGGACTGCATGATGAAACTGGGAAACCGCAGCGGTGCCCTTTCATTCATAAATTCCAAGCTCGCCAAGGACCAGTCGTCGATTCCTCTGTTGCTGTCCAGAAAAATCATTCTCACGTCCATGGGCAACTATCCGGAGCTAATTGCGACATGCTACCGCATACTCGAAAAAGACCCGAAGAACCGTGCCGTCAAGAACGACTTAGCCCATGCGTTCCTCTCCAACGGCGATAAGGTCTCCGCCGAAAAGATATTCGCCGAGCTCGAAGAAGAGGCCGAAGCCGTTGCGAAGGTTGCAAAGGAACCTGTAGCCAGCGCTGCGGAAGAAAAACCAGAGGCAGAGGAGGTCGATGATTCCGATGACGACAAGGCGCTTTTCGACATCGCTAACTCGCTTTATTCCACCGGCGATCTGAGAGGCGCGGCGAGGATGGCGGACCGCGCTCTGGAACTGGAGCCCGGAAATACGGAATATGTCCTTTTCAGGTCGGAGGTGTATTCCGCCGACGGTGACGTCAGAGGTGCTGAGGCCGTAGTGGCCGAAGGCCTTAGGATATCGCAGGAAGACCCGGTCCTCTGGGAAAAGGACGGGGACCTAAGGTCTTCGCTCGGCGACATACCCGGCGCGCTCGCAGCCTATCAGAACGTAATGAAGTATGCGGACGGCGGAAACTGCACCGTATACATCAAACACGGGGACCTAAGGTCCAAGATCGGCGACGTAGAGGGCGCAATATCCGATTATTCGATAGCAGTATCGAAATGCGGCTCCGATAACACCGCACGCAACCGTCTTGCATCGGCACATTATATGAACGGAGACATAAAAGATGCCGACAAGGTCGTCGATACCGTGCTCTCTGAGGAGCCCGACAATTCCGAGGCGCTTGTTACCAAGGCAAGGATATTCTCCGAGCGCCGCAACCAGCCCGGTGTGCTGGAGATGTACAAGAGGCTTCTCAGGACCAGTAACCCGGACCCGAAGCTCCTGGAGGAGATGTCCGACATACTTTCAAGGAGCGGCCGTTCCCAGGAGGCCACGGTCCTGTCCCAGAGGGCCGCGACCAAGTCAGACACGGAAGGAGATGAGGAAATGGCTCCTGACTCTGTCAAAAGATATGCGGAGAGACTGTTGCGCAGGGCGTACGTAAGCAAGCGCTCACTGGACGATCCGGGCATAGAAAACATGCTGGAACTCGACCAGGCGACGTCCGAGGCCGTGATGTCATATCTGTCAGATATAACCGATTACGGAGAGATCATTCCTGGAACACCGGAGTTCTTCAGGATGGAGGAGCTTTCTCACAGCGCAGTGATAAGGGCGGCCCTTACAGACATAGATACCGATCCCATCATCACCATACCTTGCGCGTTCGTGGCCGGAGGTGCCAAAGACGCGGACGAGGCAAAGATCCTGGTTTCATACATTTATTCAGCCATTAACGGAAAGATGAGCATCGAGATGCTGTCCGACGATGTTAAGAACCTGGCTTCGAAAACTGCAACCGACATGTCAGTTTTCGACATAATGAAGGAGCACGAACTCGGAGTATATAGTGCCAGAGCAGTTAAGTTGCTCAGTAATTCATCATCTGGGACTTCATGAACTCGCGCATAAGCGTTGTTGCATAGTTGCCCTTGGGGAGCGAGAACTCTGCATCGTAATAGTCCTGGCCCATGGAATATCCTATGTCTTCTATGGGACACAGTATCTCGCGCCTGCTGCCTCTGGAACTGCATCTGGGAAGTCCGGGTACTATAAAATCCGAAGCTTTGAGTTTTTCTTCTTCCAGTACGGAAGATTCGATCTCTCCCATCTCTCCGTCCTGCGTAACGCTGTCGCTTCCAAACAATGTTATTGAAACGAAGGCCCGCCTGGACCTAACCTGTGCGGCCACAAGGTCTAGATTTTTCGGTGTGGCACATACGGGATGATCGTGATCCGGCGTGCCTTCAGCCGAAATAGGGATGACGACATCGCCGGTAACCGGTAGGTTGAGAGGCAACCCCTTTCCCATTCTTTTGCTGAGCATCATGTTGAAAAGATATGACTGATAAGCGTGGACAAGCATCATTTGCAGGTTGTTCGGCAGAATCCCGATCGCACCAACCCAGTCGCCTGGTGCCTCTATAAGGTGTCCGACCATGGACTTCTCGAATCCCATTGATTCGGGCATGATTTTTATGAGCGAATTCCAGTCATCACGATGTGCCAGCTCTTCCCTTGCAAGTGAAACTTCCTCATTCTCAAACTCAGAAGGCGCCGCCAGATAGGTTCTCACCGCGCTCTCGATGTTGCCGCGAACAAGTTGCTCCCCCACAAGGTGGGTGACCGGTCGGACGACCCCGAACCGCTGAACTCCGAAATAATTGGGAAAACCTCCGGCCGCGCGGACGTCAGATATCACGCTGTCCAATGTGCCAGGTATATCTTCTATCGGCATCTGGGAATCTTTGACCCTTATCGAGAAACGGTTTCCTATAAGGTCGCCGATCTTCATAGGACGTTTGGACCTGTATACATCTGATATTTCAAGGTCTTTCAGGCCAATGGTCTCTAGCCTGTCGGGGGAGCATTCGAAGGACATAAGCTGTGATGTGATGGCACGTTTGTCTTTCGTTCCCGCGAAACCTATTTTCTCGCGTGAAATGCCCAGGCTTCTCGATAGGAGGCGTACCATGCGGTTGGTCTCCCAATTGGTGCTTGTGACCTTTGCGATGGTAAATTTTCCATTCGGGTCTTCCGGCGGACCCTGGGATATCTCCGTTACAAGGAAATCTTCCGGGAGGACCTTAATGCGGCCCCCTGTTCCTTCGGCGCCGCTCAGATAGTAGAGCATACCGATTTTCGTCTCGTCGGTATTACAGGGCCTGTAGCTCATCTTAAGAAACGATCTCCGAGAAGTATCCGGCGACGTTGTCCGCCGCCTTCTTCACGGCTGCCAGAGCATCGCCCTTTCTGACCTTTACAAAAAGCTTCGCGTCATCCAGGTCCGGGTGCTGCTCCTCATACCTCACGATGAGAACATCCTTGTTGTCGTACAGGGCATTCATGAGTGGCTGTAAAAGTGTCATGTCTGCTTCTTTGAGTCCGATGGTGACTGAATCTTCGGTCTTCTCGGCAACATAGGTCTTCATGCGCTCCCCAACCTTCACTCATATCTTAAACTTTGTGTGCCCGAAACGCAGTTAAACCAATCCGTTCGAATCATGCTCTTGCAGAGCATATATGTCTGCGAGCTCCGAATACGTCGTGCATTCGGTCGGGTCTTTGTCGTCACGCACCCTTCCCGTGAAACGGGGGAACCTTATTCCAAGTCCGGAATCGTCCTTGGCGTAACCTACGGCCGCCGTGTGTATGGGGCTTATGCTTATCTCTGCGCCTGTGACCTCAAGGACCATGTACGGGTCGAACCAGACGTCCGGTATCATCTGCGCGTCCACAGACGGGGGCCTATCCTGGCTGATGTAAGGTTCAAGCATCTTGGGCAGCTTTTCCAGGAACTCGTCGTCGAACCCCGTGCCAAGTTTGCAGGCAGTGCCGAACCGGTCGGCGTCCTGGTCGTAGGCGGCCATGAGCAGCGCCCCGTACTTTCCCGCTCTCTTGCCCATCCCGTAGAAAGCACCTACCACGGCAAGATCGAAGGAATCTACCAAAGCCTGCTGGTAATCTTTCTTGTATTTTATCCACAGGAATCCTCTGGACCCGGCCCTGTAAACGGAATCTTCGGAGATGGATTTGGCCATTATCCCCTCGCATCTTGCCGTAACGGCCTCATCGAAGAACTTCTGTCCCTCCTCGGGGGAAGATATTATCTTCATCGCGGTCATCTGGATATTATCGGAAATTTTGAAATTCGATTCGATCGACGAGCGCCTCTCGAGGTACGTTTCGGAGGTCATGTCCTTTCCGTCGGCGTATAGCATGTCGAACATGAACATACGGACCGGATAATCCTTTACGGCGTCGGAAATGCCATGTTTCTTCCTGCGGTGGGTGACCTCCTGGAATGGCAGCATGTTCCCCGTTTGGGTGTCGACGGCGACGCATTCCCCCTCGACTATGGCCTCATCGATTTTGCAGCGCTCTCTAAGAGAAAGCGCTACGTCCGGGAAGTTAGGCGTAAGGTCCTCCAGCCTTCTGGAGTACAGCTTCACCGAATCCTTCGTTATGTGCGCTTGTACTCTGATGCCGTCGTACTTGTATTCCATCGCGCATTTTCCGCCGAGCCTTTCAACAACCTCGGGGATCGAGCGCAATCTCTCCGCAAGCATGACCTTCAAAGGGCTGCCTACGCTTACTTCGATCTTCCGTACGGCATCCATTCCGCCCTTATCTATGGTTTTGGCTACAAGGCCCAGATCGCAAGTTATGTTGAATGCCCTCTCTATCTCGGGCCTGTCCTCCTTGCTGGCGAACGCTTCCGCCAGAGCATCCAGGATAGTCATGGTCCCCGCGCCGACCCTCATCCTGCCGGTTACTATCCTGCAAAGGTATCTGGCCTCTATCGGATTGGAATCATGAAGCATATTGGACAGGATCTTTGTTTTTTTATCCTGGGAATCCCTTCCTTCCGCGTTCTCTATCGCAGTCAGACTTTTGACGACCCTGTCCAGGGTGAGGGGGTCTGAGAACAGGGTCATCTGTTTTTTATCCTTCACCAGTTTCTCGGCCGCTGTACCAGGGTCCCCCTCCTTGACCACCATGTCGACTATCTTCGACTCCTTCATACCGACGGTCGCCGCAATCGCTTTGATGACAAGTTTATCGGACATGCCCAGCACCATCGGGTGGAAGTCAGGGTGCAGCTTCCCTTGGGAAAGATACACCACATAGGGGATATCATCGGAATCTACATTCTTCAGGAACCCGGCCAGTATCGATGTCATTTCAAGACGGCTCGGCTCGGCCTCTATTCGGTCGAACGTTCCGGCGAGCTCCGAGAAAAGCATATCACCTTCATATCGGAGAAACTATTAATCGTTTTCAAAAATCGACAAGACGGGTCTGCCCCCGATCGTTATTCGGAGGCACGTGTTCTTTAAGCGTCCTGCTGAGCCCCTCGAGCCGTGTGCGCATGAGCTCCTCCTTCTTTTTGCTCGACCTCTCGAACACCTCGTCGACGGTTCCGCGTGCGACCAGAACATATACTTCTCCGTCGCCGCTCCTTCCCGTGCGCCCCCTCCTCTGGATCGTCCGTATTTCCGAAGGCACCGGCTCGTAGAATATCACCGCGTTGGTGCTGGCCACGTCCAGCCCCTCTTCGCCTACGGATGTGGACACAACTACGTTGAAAACTCCCGAATGGAAGTCGCTGAGCACATTCATCTGCTCCTTCTGTTTCAAACCGCCCCGTGATTGTCCGATGAGCTTTCCCACCCTCGCCCCCGGAATAGTGGAAAGTTTTTCGATGAGCATGTCGCAGGTGTCGCGATACTGGGAGAAAACAATGATCTTCGACCCCTCGGAAGAATTAAGCACCTGGCTCACGATGCTCATGACCCTTGAGATCTTAGGGTGCTCGACAGGCGACGTTACGGCGATATGTGCCATATCTTTGAACTCTTTTAGTTCGATAAGCTCTTTTGTTCCCTTGCTGGCACTTGCTTTTTTCGCTTCGCTGTCTATCTTAAGCAGATATGCACGCAGCGCGCTCATGCCCTGGGTCTCGGCAAGGCTCACGGCATGGAGAAGCTTGAGGCATATCGCCTGTACGGTCAGTCCTCTGAACACGACCGCCGTCTTTTCCCCGCGTGCGAGCCTCCTCTGGAGGGTCTCGCCCACGACCAGGAGGTGTTTGGTAGAAGGAGGCCAGTTCGGGTCGAAAAGACCGAGGTGCGTAAGCTCGATTATGTAATGGTCCAGCATGCCCTGCAGAAGAGATATGATGCTGACAAGGTCCTTCGGCATGCTTACCTCTATTCTTTTCACATATGTGTCGAAAACATAAGGCGAAACATCGGGATCTTCATCGCTGCGGATATCGATACGGGTAAGTTCCAGATTTCTGCAGATCTCCGCTATTCTGTTCAGATCTCCGCTCGGGGAGGCGGTCATACCCATCGAAAGTATTCGTTCGCCGCAGTGCTTTGCCACAGTGACGTAAGCATAGTTTCCCGTTCCTCTGTGGGCCTCGTCGTAGATGATGAGGCCGAAGTCCCCAAGGTCATACCTGCCGTTCTCCAGGTCGTTGGCTATGGTCTGCGGGGTCGAGACCATCAGGTCGCATTCTTTCATCATGGCGGTCCGAACATCCGGCTTCGTGTTGCCGTTAACGATTCCGACCTTGGTCCCGACCAGGTTCTCTTCGAAGAATGCCCCGTGCTGGTCCGTCAGAGGTTTTGTGGGCGCGACCATCAGAACCTTTTCCCCGCGCTCCAGTACGCACGCCGCAACATACAGCGCCACGATGGTCTTTCCTAGGCCGGTGGGCAGGACTATCAACGTGTTTGCGCCCAGACAGCCTTTCGCCATAGTTATCTGGTACTCTCTTTCCTCTATTTTTCCGGCGGCTATCCTGGGATGGGAGAGATATTTCATTCTGTCACAGAATAAGATGGGTCAGGATAAAAGGATAACAGGGAGGTGTCCGAAAGTGGTATGCAACAATATTCTGCACGCCTTCCTAAAATAAGGGGGCGGGGCGTTGAACGCCCCTTGGGGTTTAGTGGCAGCTGCCGCCGCAGGACGAGCATCCGCTTGCATTGGGGTCGCGGATGGTGAGCCCGGTCCCGAAGTTCGGGTCATCGATAAACTCGATGACGCATTCCTTCAGGGGATCTGCGGTCTCGTTGTCGTAGTACATCTTGAAAGCTTCGGCCGAGGTGTCTACGATGTCGCCCTCCGCTTCCTTCTCCTGGAAGGACATTCCGAACTGAGGTCCGGAGCAAGCGAAACCGGCGAGGTAGATCTTGATGCCATAGCCCGTCTTGTTGTTTTTGTCCATAAGATCAACTATGAACTTTTCAGCTTCTGGGGTTATTTTTACCATTTGATCGCTCCTTGAATCTTATCGAGGTATATAATTCAATCATAGTACTTAACGATTGTTACTCACTCTATATTGACATCGAACAGCTTCGCGAACTCCCTTAAAGCGTAAGACTGCGATCTGGTGAGTGCCATATATGAGCCGATAAGCATGGCCTCCAATATCTCGTCCCTGGTAGCGCCCGCCTGTATGGCGTGCTCGGCCTGCACCTTGATGCAGTATTCGGCGCCCTCGGCCGATGCGGCGGAAACGGCGCACAGGAACCTGGTCTTCTTTTCCATGACCCCTCGGCCTTCCAGGGCGGATCTCCCCAGGTTAGCCACGGGCACGAAAAGGTCTGGACGTTCGGAAAGGACCTGATTGATTAGAGGTATAGAGCCGTACTGTTTCTTTATCGCCGCTAATATCTTATCTGTTATCTCCCTCTGTTTGGGATCTTCTTCCATGTACTTTTGTAGAACATGGTTGTAAAAATAGCTGTCGCAGGAAGCGGAGAGCCAGATAAACTAACTGTACTTTTTCTGTTATATTTCGTCATCCAACAATTTTTCTGCACGCCCCGATGAAAGGGGCCAAAGGAGAAAACAGGTATGGAAAACGACGAAGGGCTTCGGGAGATGTTCAGGAAAGTTGGGAAGGAGCACGGATATGAGACAGTGAACGCGGAATTTACCCCGTTCAAGGAGTTCAAGGTACGCTGGCAGCGCTCTTACAAATGGGCGGATTTCAAGGTATCTGATTACATGGCCGATGCGCCCTCCGAGGTCCTCGAGGGGTTGGCATCGACGCTTTTCGCAAGGATATGCGGAAAAGGGGACCCTGACTTTTCGGAGGAGATGTGCAAATGGGTGACGTCCCCGGACTTTTCGAAGTACAAGCAACCGATATTCTTGAGAAGAAGCAGGAACCTCTCAAGGTCCGGACAGGGCGAGCACAGAAACCTGGACGCCTGTTATCAGAGGCTGATCGATGCCGGCCTTGTGGAGAACGACCCGGAGATCTTCATGTCATGGACGAAAGAGCCCAACGTGCGGAAGGTCGGATACTGCTCGGTGCTCATGAAGGTGGTAGCAGTATCTTCTGCACTGGACAATTCGGAGATCCCGGATTTTGTTGCGGACTATGTGATGTACCACGAGCTCTGCCACATCTTGATCGGCTTTGACCCGTCCTCCGAAAAGCACGGGAGCGAGTTCGCAGAGCTGGAATCCAAATATCCGAGACAGAAGGAAGCCGAAGACTGGCTTAGGAGGTTGTGTATGTATCTATAAGAAGAACTCCCGGGGGCGGGTGTCCCCCGGGCGCTAACACGCCTTTTCATGGTCCGGCGATGACGCCGGCCTCGAAGCACTGACTTACGCCGGGGGTATGTATCGGACCCTGCGTTGTCTTCCGGTCATCGCAACGATGACACATCGCATCTCCCGCAAGTTCCCAAATTTAGTACAGGGCCGCTGTTAGCCGGTCCGTGCACATGGCGATCACATATCACGCCCCTTCGCCGGTCCGGTAAGGTCGCTACAGTGCCCGTTATTTATAAAGAATTCCACCGGGGCCCCATGTTTTGATTATGTTATATACGCCCCACACAATACATCGTCAGGCGAAAACGCCGAGGAGTATGAGCATGATTTCTGAAAAAGTAGTTAAAGCCATAAATGACCAGATTAACATGGAATACTATTCCGCGTTCCTGTATCTGGGGATGTCTAACGAAATGGACGGGAAGGGATATAGAGGCTATGCGAACTGGCTGTTCGTCCAGTACAAGGAAGAAATGGAGCACGCCGAAAAGTTCATGGACTTTTTGAAGAGGAGAGGACAGGAGCCGACCCTTGCGACCATAAACGCCCCCGGTAAAGTCCCGACGACGCCTTTGGATGTCGCCAAAGCCGCTTACGAGCACGAGATGAAAGTTTCAGCTTCTATCGACAGGATCTACGAACTGGCGGTCAAAGAGGCTGACCACGCGTCGGCATCGTTCCTCAAATGGTTCATAGACGAGCAGGTCGAGGAAGAAGAGAACACCCGCAATATTATCGACATGTTCGAGGGGGCAGGGAAGGACGTTAGCGCGATCTTCGCAATCGACCACCATCTCGGAAAGAGAGAAGACGAGTGAATATCAAGGCCCGGACGGGCAACCAAACGCCTTAATGCCCCCTGCCCGTGCTGGCAGGGCGCATATACATTTTTTGCCGTATCTTCATTGCGTTAAATGCCGTTGTACCCCAAAAATTACTACAATTGACGTAAAATTACCTGTTTTTGCAGAAAATGAGCACTTTTTCTACGATTTCCGAATATATAATACTGTAAATCGTACGCCGAAATAAAAAATACAGTAAGGTTTATAGCGAACAATATTTTACTCCCCCCTTATGAGCGACTTTCTCAGTCCCAAGTCGGTGGCCATCATAGGCGCTTCTACCGACGAGACAAAGCTTGGCGGAATGCTGTTGAAAAACATGATAGGTGCAAAGTTCGACGGCGAACTGTACCCCGTGAACCCGAAGGGCGGGTTGATACAGGGCGTGAAGGCGTACAAATCCTTTGACGAAATCGGAAAACCCGTCGATCTTGCCGTTATAGCGGTCAAAGCACCCTTTGTGAGCGAAGAGATCGAAAAAGTTGGAAAATCCGGTAGCAAGTACGTAAGCATCCTTACGGCAGGTTTCAAAGAGGCGGGACCCGAGGGCGAGAAACTCGAAGAGGAGATCAAGGTGACCGCCAAGAAGTACGGCGTCAGGATCTTCGGTCCGAACAGCTTCGGCATAATGAATCCCAAGGGAAAGGTCAACACGACCTTCGCACACCTTCTGCCCAGGATCGGTAATGTCTCCGTCATGTCGCAGTCCGGGGCGTTCGGCTCATCGATAATCGATTGGGCTATCGGCCAGAAGATAGGGTTCAGCAAGTTTATCACATATGGGAACAAGTGCGATATGAGCGAGGCCGACATGATCCCGATCCTCTCCGAGGACAGGGACACCAAGGTTATCGGAATGTACATCGAGGGTGTCGACAACGGAAAGGAACTAATGGAGGCAATGCAGAACACGAAGACCAAGAAACCCATCGTGGCCTTCAAGTCCGGAAGGACCGCCGCAGGTTCCGCAGCGGCATCTTCCCATACAGGCTCCCTTGCCGGGGCCGATTCCGTGTATGATGTCATATTCGAAAAGTTAAATGTCTATAGGGCTATGGACGCGGACGAGTTCTTCGATGCGCTCAGCGTCTTCAGCACATGCAGCGAGATGAAGAAGAACGGAATAGCGATTATCACCAACGCAGGAGGCCTCGGCGTCATGTCCGCGGACGCGACGTTCGATGCACCTAACATCGAGGCGGCCAAACTGACAGAGGCGACTCTCAAGGAGCTGGTAGAAAAAGTGCCGACGATCGCAGGGCTCACGA
The DNA here is from genome assembly GCA_034928305.1 of Methanomassiliicoccaceae archaeon. Classification (NCBI taxonomy): domain Archaea; kingdom Methanobacteriati; phylum Thermoplasmatota; class Thermoplasmata; order Methanomassiliicoccales; family Methanomassiliicoccaceae; species Methanomassiliicoccaceae archaeon. The sequence continues at coordinate 274,468 of JAYFOZ010000001.1, forward strand.
ACCCCATCGATGTGAGGGGAGACGCCAAGCCCGAATACTTCAAGCACGCAATAGAGACGGTCATCAAGGACCCCAGCGTAGGCGGGCTGGTAATCATGGGATCGCCCCTGGACTTTGCAGACCTTGAGGCGATAGCCGAAATGCTCGTTGAAATGAGGGACGACATACCCGTGCCCACGACAGTCTGTTTCGCAGGTGGATTCAAGTGCGAAAAGGCGCTGGACATACTCAGGGACGGGCTTATTCCCACGTTCCCCACTCCCGACAGGGCCGTGCGCGCCCTCTCCATACTGAGGGGATACACGCTACGCAAGGAAGCGGTAGGAACCCCGCTCAAGATGCCCAAGGTATCGGGCGGAAGGAAAGCGGTGAAGGATATTTTGGCGAAGGCCGAGAAGGAAGGAAGGAAAGCTCTCACCGAAGCCGAAGGCAAGCAGATCTTCAAGGCATACGGGGTACCAATTCCCGGAGAGGCTCTGGTCAAGAACGCGGAAGATGCGGCCAAGGAGAGCTCCAAGATGGGATATCCCGTCGTCATGAAGATATTGTCCCCGGACATCGCCCACAAGACCGATGTCGGAGGAGTGGTCGTAGGCGTGAAGAACGATGCGGAGGCTAAGGCGGCATACGAAAAGATCATGGCATCATGCAAGAAGGCCAAACCCGAAGCCAGATTGGACGGCGTATCTATCCAGCAGATGGTCTCCGGAGAGGAGGTCATCCTGTCCATGATACGCGATGCCCAGTTCGGCCCCGTCGTATCGTTCGGCCTCGGAGGCATATTCGTCGAGATAATGGGCGAGATATCCCAGGCCCATGCGACAATGACGGAGGAGCAGATGGACAAAATGATCACGTCCACCAAGGCATACAGGCTCCTGTCCGGTGCCAGAGGCACGGAGCCGTCGGACATCGAGGCCATAAAGGATGCGGTCAGAAGGATCGCCCTCATAGCCCTCGAGAACCCTGAGATCCACGAGCTGGAGATAAACCCGGTCATCGTAGGAAAGAAGGGCAAGGGCTGCTGGGCCGTCGACGCCCTCTGCACCCTGAACTGAAACAAATTCCCCGGCGCGAGCCGGGGAGCTTACTATTTTTTTTTTCAGTGATATACAGTCTCCGAGGTTCATCTGTCAGACGCCGGAGGGCAGATGGGAGGCCTTAGCAAGATATTTTTAATCAAGCATGCCTACTAAGTGCGAATGTATGGGGCACTTGTGGTAAGCCGCGATTCTAATTTCCTATCTCAGGCTCAGAAATTAATTGCGAACATCAACAGCAATATAAAAATAGAAACGCTGAACGATGCATGACCGCTCTAAAAAAACTTTATTTTTGTATTTATCGGGAAACATTCCTTCTAGGAACAGTTTAATCGGACAAGCGTAATGCAGGTCGGATGACTTCCGAACTTGTATTCGTGGGACTCGGCATGAGCGGCACGGACGGGATGACCGTGAAAGCATTGGCCGCTCTGAGAGAGTGCGATAAGATATACGCCGAATTCTACACGTCGACACTAATAGGTGCCAAAACAGAGGATCTGGAGAAGGTCGTAGGCAGACACATCGATGTTCTATATCGCTCGCAGGTGGAAGAGGATGACAGCATAATCGAAGATGCAAAGAAGATGAGGGTCGGTTTCGTAACCGCCGGGGACACGATGCTTGCAACGACGCACGTCGACCTCAGGATACAGGCGAAGGAGGCAGGAATACCCGTGCGCATATTTCACGGCGTTTCCATATTCACCGCATGCCCCGCGTCGCTGGGACTACAGCCTTACAAGTTCGGCCGCACAGTGACGCTCCCCCTCTATGAGATGAACTACCGCCCCAAATCCCCGTACGACAACATAATGGAGAACAAGAAGCGCGGACTTCACACCATGATATTGCTGGATATACGGGAGTCGGAGGGCAGGTACATGACCGCCCGCGAGGCCATAGAGTGGCTGATGGCCGGAGAGGCGCAGTGGGGCGAAGGACTGATAGGCGATAAGACGCTCCTGTGCGTGGCCTCCAAAGTTGGCTCGCCGGAAGAGAAGATCACCGCAGGATATCCTCGGGACCTGCTAAGCATGGACTTGGGTTCGCCCCTGTTCACGCTGGTGCTGCCCGGCGATCTGCATTTTATGGAAGCGTATGCGCTGGTGTATTTTGCCGGAGCTCCCGAAGAAATAATCGATGAAGAGTGAAAGGCGTGCCCAGATGTATCAAGGTCCCGAAAAGAGACGGCGAAGACATCAGGAAGCGCCTCGCCGATTCAGAGCTGTTGGATGCCAAGCACAAGATCAGCCGGGACGGAGAGTACCTTAACATACCGGTGCTGTGCGATTCCTTCGAGGGATACGAGGCGTTCGATTCGGCGGCGGATGTACTTGAAAGTCATTCTACAGATTACAAGACGATACTGGATTTTCCCGACTGGCTCAACGAGGAGCTCCCGAGCTCCTATGATATAATCGGCGATGTGGCGATAATCAAGATCTCAGATCTGCTTGTGCCTTATAAGGAAAGCATCGGGGAGGCGATGATGGAAGCGACGCCCAGTCTCCGCACGGTAATGATGGATTCCGGCGTCAAGGGCGAGTTCAGAGTAAGGGAGCTTGAAAAGATAGCCGGTACCGGAACATCCGAAACAGTACACAAGGAGTTCGGGGTCAGGATAACGGTCGACCCATCCCTGGTGTATTTCAATCCCAGGCTGGCGACCGAAAGGGCAAGGGTAGCGTTGTCCGTGAAAGGCGGGGAAAAGATAATCGATATGTTCGCCGGCGTGGCCCCCTTCCCGCTGGTAATTTCAAAACTGGCGCATCCGGAGGTGATCTACGCGATAGATCTGAATCCGGATGCCGAAAGGTTCATGAAGATCAATATCGAGAACAATCATGCGAAGAACATCGTTCCCATAATAGGCGACGCACGCGAAGCGGTCAAAGGACTGCCGAAGGCCGACCGTATAATAATGAACTTACCGCAATCGTCCGACGCGTTTCTCGATTCCGCTCTGGAGGCGGCCAAGAACGGCGCGGTCGTCCATATGCACCGTGTACTGGAGAGGGCCGAGGCGGATGTTTTTGCTTCCGATCTTGTGGATAGGATGAAATCGGCAGGCTACGACATTCACATAGCGAGGATATCCGAGCTTAAGACCTACTCTCCTACGATGAGCGTCTATGTATTCGACATAGTGAAGGATTAATTCTTCTTTACCGGATCGAGGGTGATGCCCGTCTGTCCCTGATAGTTTCCGCTACGCTTGGAGTAGTCTTTGCCGGAATTGGAAGAAAGGCTCTCGAATATCATCTGGCAGAATCTTTCTCCGATGGGGAGTTCCACTATATCGTCGGTAGCGTTATATGCACCGAGCGTGAGGGTTCCTTCGAATCCCGCGTCTATCTTCCCGAAAGCGCCCATGATGCCCTTCCTTATCCACGTCGTCCTCAGCCAAAGCTGCGCACAAAGGTCGGGCGGCAGGCGGACCCTCTCTAAAGTGGACACATAGAACATGGTCCTGGGCGGGATGGCCACAACGCCGTGTGTTTTTACTTCCGGGTCACCTCGGACAGAAATCTCCGAAATCCTGAGGTCGTAGCCGTTTGGAGTAAGGCCCTTCTCAGAAAAGTCGCTGATGCCGAGGTACCCTGTGCTCAGTCCGTGTGCGATGTCGATGTCCGAAAGCACTGTCATAATACATGGAATGCACAGGCAGTATTAATCTCTGTTAGAATGAGTCCAGACTGCCTCTTTTTCTAGAAATTCTCTCGAAGAACCCGAAGATGAACCAGGCCGCGATCAGATAGACGATTCCGAGTGAGACCATCATGAGCAGAGGCTCTGCCATCATTGTCAAAGCGGACCCGTCGACAGCAGACCTTGTGGCCTCCACGGCATAGGTGAGGGGCATCCCGTAGGAGAATATCTGAAGCCATTCCGGGAGGTACGATATGGGGAAATTGACTCCGCATATCAGCAGTCCGATGTACCCGAAAAGATTGGCCAGGATCGCCGAGGTTCTTAGATATATGCCAATGCTCCCTATGGCGAGCCCCATTCCTGCCAGCGAAAGACAGGTCAGCACGCATACTAGGGCAATGGCACCGATGTTCGCCGAACCGAAGTCCACACCGAACAAGAATGCGGCATATAGGAGCGATACGGAGACCGATACGAATCCAGTGGATATGCTGAAAATAGACTTTCCGAAGAAAACGAAGAACAGCCGGGAAGGAGAAGACAATATGGGTTCTAAAGTTCCGGTATGCTTCTCGGTCCCGGAGATGTTGGTCGCCGAATATAACGTGGAAGTTGACACGCTCTGCACTACGTTACCGATGATCACATACTCGGGACTGACGTTCGGATTGCCCACGTAGGATGCGAGCAGGAAAAAGAAATACATGCTGAAAAGATTCATGCACATTATCACGACAAGTCTCGTAAGCGGATGGACGATCGTGAACTTCGATATGAAGTCGCTCTTGGCAGATGTGGCTATTACGGTTAAAGCGCCGCCCATGTCAATACCTCGTCGCGGTCCCGTCCCTCAGTACCTTGCGTTCTACATAAAGCATTACAAAATATGCCGCAATAATGAATAAAACTGAAAGTGCCAGACACATTACGATATCGGTAATGAAAGATATGCCCAGCATACCTTCGTATCCGGCCAGGGCGGAGTATTTTATCGCATCCACTCCCCATGTAGGGGCCAGGGTAAGGGACACCGGCTGCATCCATACCGGCAGCATGGATATCGGTACCAGGGCGCCGCTCATCACATAGATCGGATACTCGAGGACAGAGGATATCGTCCCGCCCTTCCTCGTAAGGACGAAAAGCGTCGATATCAGAAGTCCCACGGATGACAGGGACAGCATAGTCATAAGGAGCGCCAAAAAGAATAAAATCGGATTATGGATGTTCATTCCGGCACCGAACATCACTTCTGCTATTGCGAAGACAGCGAATGCGTTCAGCAGACCTATCAGGGTGCTCCAGAGGGACCTGCCTACGAGAATATAGATTATTCTTGTGCCGGAGCCCAACATGGGCTCGAAGGTCCCGTTGATCCTGTCGAAAGATACACTGGAACTCGAAGAGAACAAGGAGTTGGCCCACATGCCGAGCACGCCGCCCCCCAAAACAGCCTGCAGTACGACGGGCCCCTCTATCGAGGTGCCACCGGAGCTAAGGAATATCATCACCATGGCAAGAAGGAACGGAGAGACCAAGCTCGGTATTATCCATTGAGGGTCAGCGAAGAACTGCACCGCCTGCTGTTTGAATCCCGCATATACTGCCCTGATGCTCATTATTCTTCTCCGCCGGTGAGTCTGATGTACGCATCCTCGAGAGTGGGTTCGTCCAGGCCTATGAGCCTGATCCCGAACGGACCGAATACGTCTTCATGCGCCCGAAGGTCGCTTTTTCCCGAAACGGACGCGAAACGCGTATCATATCTGCCTCCCACGGTCCTGCTGGAGACAACGGTGATATCCGGATCCGAGCTAAATGTCTTAAGGGCCTCCGAAGGATCCCGGTCTGTAACGATGTGGATGACCGAGGAGTCCGAAACCATGTCTTTTATCTCTCCGACCGTTCCCTGACCTACTATTTTGCCATGAGAAAGTATAACCATGCGGTCGCACAGCTCCTCGACCTCGTACATGTAATGTGTAGTGAGGATAATCGTCTTGCCGGATTTCGAAAGGCCCCTTATCATCGACCTTATGCTTCGGGAGATTTCGGGGTCCAGGCCGATCGTCGGCTCGTCCATGAAAAGCAGCTCGGGATCGTTAACCAGGGCTCTGGCTATATGGAGCCGCTGCTTCATCCCCCGAGAGAAATCTTCGACCTTGATGTCGGCAGCATTCGAGAGGCCGACCAATCCGAGGAGCCTACGGCACATCTCCGGTTGTTCGCGCTTCGGGATCCCATAGAGGTCTGCAAAGAACTCCAGGTTCTGTTTTGCCGATAAACGATAGTAGAGTCCCCTGTCGCCGCCGGATACTACGTTAATACGTTTCCTCAGTTGCATGACGGTGCGGTCGTCGGTCACATCATAGCCGAGGACGCGCGCGTTGCCCGATGTCGGGATCAACAGAGTTGCAAGCATCTTTATCGTGGTCGTCTTGCCGGCGCCGTTCGGACCCAGGAGGCCGAAGATCTCTCCAGGCTTGACATCGAATGAAATACCTCCCACTGCTAACTTTGTGGGTCGGCCTCGGGTCGAGAACTCCCTGACAAGGTCGTTCACTTCGATGACATTTTTCATTGCCGAGTGTAGTCGCATACCAATATGAATTGTTATCTCCTCTGCAAACAACCTGGCGGCCGGTATGGAGGGATGGACCATCCATATTATTATATCCGATACTGGAGATACCAAAAGGATGTTCGATCCAGGAGTGGCGGCCCGTAAGGAATTGGCAGTACTTCCCAAAACCGTGCACGGCGGACAGGGTTGGAAGTTGAAGGGCATCGAAGATTTCAGCCACAATCTCAATCCCTTCGGTCCCCCGGAAGATATAGCCGAAATAATGGCCTCTGCGGCAACAGAGATCGGCCACTATCCAGATGATTCCTGTTCAGTCCTCAAGGATGCGATATCCGTTGCCTACGGCGTCAGGGCCGACAACATAACGGTGGGGGCAGGTTCCTCGGACATAATCCGAAACTTCCCCCATACGTTCATATCCCCAGGAGAAACGGCAGTCATACCTAGCCCCTCCTTTGCCGAATACAGCCACCAGTGCCGCATCGCCGGTGCAGACGTAAGGCGCATGGCATTGGAACCGGATAATGATTTCAGGATCGACAGGGAGTCCCTAGGCAAGATGATCCCGGCAGCCAAGGCCGTTTATATTTGCAACCCCAACAACCCTACCGGCAGGATCGAGCCCAGGAAAAAGATATTGGAAGTGGCAAAAGAATGCCTCGACCAAGGGACGATGCTATTCCTGGACGAGACGCTGCTGGAGCTGGTTCCGAACCATGACGACATATCATGTGTCCGATATGTCGATAAATATCCAAATATGGTGATCGCGGGTTCACTGACAAAATCTTTTGCAATCCCCGGCATACGCATCGGATTCGGGTTCGCATCCTCAGATACCGTGGCAGAGATGGATAAAGTGAGGATGACATGGAACGTCGGACAGGTAGAGCAGACCGTTGCCACGGTCCTGATGGGCGAAAGGATGGACTACGTGAAGAAGGCAGCGAAGCTGATGGCCGCAGAATCTTCAATAATGAATTGCAGGCTATCGGAGATCGGCTTTTCGGACGGGAACGTATCGGATTCGTTCTTTTATTTCAGATCCATAGAGCATTTGGGGGTAAAAGCTTCCGAAGTCAATCAAATCATGCAGAAAAAAGGCGTATCTCTTCGTGACTGCTCTTCTTTCGGCAACCTCTTTGAGGGGTATGTCAGATACAGCGTCAAGGACCGTCAGCGCAACGAACGTTTCATCACAGCGGCCGAATCCGCAGTGAGGGCGCTAAGGTGATAATATGTTTCTATGGGCCGACGCTCTGATAATTATTATTCTCGCATTACTGATCGACCGCTTCATAGGAGAGCTTCCGAACAGATTCCATCCCCTGAGGTGGATGGGCAACGTGCTTGGATGGATCGACCGCCGTCTTAAGAAAAGGAAAGGAGCATGGGCCGTAACTCTCGGATTCCTTTCATACATATTTATACTCATAATTTTCGGAGGAATCGCAGTATTGGCCACAGCATCGCTCCGCGTATATGTGCCAGACCCGTACGGCGAGATATTATGGATCGTCGCCACGGCGTTCCTTATCAAAATATCGTTCGCGGTTTTCTCTTTTAGGAGGCACTGCGACCCGATACGCAAAGACCTCGATGAGGGAAGGACCGAGGAAGCGGCTTCAAAGGTTCAGATGATCGTCAGCCGCAAGACCAAAGGGATGGATTCGGAACACATCGCCTCATCATGTTGCGAGACCGTATCGGAGAACTATGCGGACAGTGTGTGTTCGCCCATGTTCTTTGCAGGTCTGCTCGGAATGCCCGGGGCCTTCATGTTCAGGTGCGCAAATCTAATGGATGCCATGTGGGGTTACAAGAATGAAAAATATGGCGATCTCGGTCATTTTCCCGCAAGGTTAGATGACGTTCTGGGGTTCCTGACGTCCAGAGCATCTATCATATTCATCGCTCTGGGGGCGATGCTTCTCGGTATGAACTGGCGCGATTGCGTGCCGACCGCCCGCCGGGAGCATGGGATGACGCCCAGCCCCAACAGCGGATGGCCCATGACCTCGACCTCGGCAGCGCTGGGGATAAGCATGGAAAAGAAAGACGTATATATCATGAATCCCGGAAAGCCGCTGCCTACCACGGACGACGTTAGGAGATGCCTGCGGCTTATCGAACTTTCGTCTATTCTTTTTCTTTTGATCGTGACGGTACCGCTGTACATATTTGCCGGGATCCATGTACAGGTGTTCGCAGAGGACCTGATAATAAGAGGCATAGAATGGATGGCGGAACTAATATCGTGAACACTGTGCCAGACTGCGAAATATTGAGCTACGGCGGCTATGATGTGGCGGTTATTCGCCTCAAGGACAAGATGGAGGTCCTCAGCTCTGCCGTCCTGAACGGAGGGGAAAGGCTGTCAAGTTGCCTTTTCATCATGGAAGTATCAAAAAACTACAACTGCGAAGACCCTGCCGGGCACGCCGAATCTGTAAGAAAAGGCCTGGGGTTCCCTCCTGATGCGGTGGGATTCATGACGGCCGCAGAAGTGCGTTATGTTTTCAACACCAAACTGACAGAATTTTCAGGGGCTTCGGCCTTCGCTGCCGTAACTGCCGGGCTGAGCAATCAGGTAGTCGCAGGAGAACTGCTTGAAGACTGGGAGAGGCGCTCTAAACTATCTCGTCAGAGGTCGGAGGCCCTTCATGCAGGAACGATAAACATAATAGGAATATCCCCGATTCCTATGACCCAGGCAGCAAAGGTCAACATTGTGATAGCTATGACCGAGGCGAAAACCGCCGCCCTAGGTTCTTTGGGATACAGAGAGACCGGTACGACCTCGGACGCTATAGCGATAGTTTCCCCGATCGGAAGCCCAAGAGAGAGATACGCCGGAACCGGCACGCCCATCGGAATAGCCATGGCAAGATCGGTCAGGGAATGCGTGAGGACCGCACTGATCCGCCGGGGGGACGATTCCCACGGAACATATGTGGATATGCTTGCCGAAGAGGGCGTAGGCGTAGGCGATATAATCCATAATATATCCATGGAATTGGAACTCGACGATGAAGGAAAGGAGAAACTCTCCGATATGATGGAATCTCTCAAAAGCAACGCAAGGTTTTCGTTGCTGATACAATGTGCCATAACAGCAGAAAACCTTGGAAAGAAAGGTCTGCTCTTTGGAGTCGAGGTGAGTGATTATCCTACAAATGCAGAAGTCGAAAGGATCGCCGGCGACTTGTCAGAAAACATCGCCGAAGCAGTCTCTGGGCAAATAGGTATTAATCTATTACGGCAATCTAACAGATGCGATTTACGGACAATGGATGGGGTGGGACCCTTCCTCAGGGGGGCTTTGACGGGCCTTGCCGCTGGTTTTGCTGTGTCAATAGCCACCCAGTTGTCCAGTGAGGAGGCGCCAAAATGACAGACGAAGAAGGAAGAGAAGATATTCCCAAATTGAAGGTGATGTCTTCATCCGATGCCGCTAAGGCAAGGGCAAATGCCATATCGGATGAGGAGAACGCCGGCGAAAAAACAGGACCCTCCGAGGGACAGAATGAAGAGAAAGATTATCAGTCGGAACTCCCGATGCCCGAGGCGAAAGCGGAAGAACCCGTCTGGTACTATCAGCCCAAAGGAAATTCTGAACCCAGGACTTCGGGAGGTATCGAGCCCTCAGGGAGCTGGTCCGAACCCGAACCCAAGACTTCGGGAGGTATCGAACCTTCTTCCAATTATGGGCCGGAACCTGAAGCCGAACCTGCGATAAGCTCGTCTGGCACATTCGAGCCATCCACTGGTTATCATTCTGAAACTCAGGATGCGACGGCCCCCGTTGCAGAGCCTAAAAAGAAGAAAGAGAAGAAGCAGAAATTCAGCACGGGCCCCTCCGGTTCGTTCAGTGCGGCCTTCAAGGGCATGATTTCCTTCTTTACAATCAAGAAAGAGGATGTGGGACAGGCCGAGATGGACGCGATGGAGAAAAATTTCCATTTCATTCCGGCGATCGGCGCCGTATATGGGCTGGTACTGTTCATAGAGATGCTCATACTGTATCTGCTCAATTATTTCGTAAACTTCCCGCTGGGGCCGGTGGTCGGAATTACCGTTCTGGCAACAGTATTGCTGGGTAGCAAGTTCCTCCACTTCGACGGACTGGTAGACTTCGGCGACGGTATAGTGGCCTCCGGAGATAGGGATAAGCACATTGCGGCGATGAAAGATACGAGGGTCGGTGCAGGCGGCATAGGTTTGGCGCTAGTGGTCACATTGATGACGCTGGCAATATATTCGGCCGCAAACGACTGGGACGACGATCTCTTCTTTGCGCTGTTCTTCATAATCCCCGCGACGGAGGTATTGGTCAAGAACGCGATGGTCAGCGCCGCATCCACGGGGACCGCCGGAGAAGGAATGGCAGCCAGACAGGTATCCAACGCAAATACCGACACCATGCTGAAATCGACCGTAGTATCGGCAGTTATATTGGTCATAGGCATCGCAATAACGACGGTCTCCATATGGGCCATGAACGCAGTACATACCAGTTACTGGAATGGCGATCTGATGGATTGGAGCCTCGGATTCTACGCAGTATCGATGTTCATAGCATCCATCGTAGGAGCTTTGGTTTCGATGGGCGTAGGCAAGATGATGTCACAGTTTGCCGACAATACGTTCGGTGCCACCACCGGGGATACTCTCGGAGCAACCAACGAGATAGCCCGCCCGATCGTTTCGGCGACGATGCTGGCATTCTTCCTCATATTCGTTACTATCCTCATGAGGGTATGATGAAGTTCGAGGCGCTCATCAACGCCGGGGGCAAAGGCTCCCGGATGATGAACGGCGGAATAGAGAAGCCGATGCTGGCGGTGGGCGGAAAGCCCACCGTCATGCACGTAGTATCGGCGCTGGAAGGCTCAAAACACATTTCCTCCATTCTTGTTTCTGTCAGTTCCAATACTCCGCAGACCGAGCGATACCTCAATGATATGGGTATCGAGACAGTAAGGACCAGCGGAGATAGTTACATGAACGATATACATACGGCTCTGGAGCTCATGTTTTCGAAGTATGTGCTCACATCTCCTTGCGACATACCTCTTCTTTCTGCGAAGGCTATAGACATCGTTACCGAGACTTTCGAACCGAAGATGCAGTCCATGATAACTGTGGTCGATGAAGAGGTGGTGACCAGGTTTGGAATAGTACCTTCCTACACTATCGCCTTGGATGGAAGTACCTGGGTCATGTCAGGCATAAACATCATGGACAGACAGCGCACGCTGGATGGCGATTACCTGCAAGAGTATTACTGCAAGTGCTCATGCATAGATTTGGCGGTCAACGTCAACACTGTGCAGGAGCTCCAGATGGCCAGATGGCTTATTGGATACCCATGATTCCGCGGTAAATGCTGTGGACCCTGTCAAGGATGTCGTCGCAGGTTATTTCTCCCTCGCTGCCGATCACGGCCGCTACGGAAGCCGCTCCGCATCCTACTCCTTCCTTGATATAGCCCCACTCATAGGCTTGAAGACCCTCGTACGGGCTTTTATTGTAATCCATGTTTATGTAAACGATCGGAATCTTGTCTGAAATGGAGCCCATGAGCTTCACCATGCTGGAGTTCGGGTCGTTCATGAGCCATCTCGTGGTTCCCTGGAATATTCTTCCCTGTACCGAAGGTTCAACGGCGACCGCCGCCGCCATGACTGCCGCCATCTGGGTCCCTCCGCCGATTATGACGGGGATTCCCGCTTGCGTAGCGCCGACGATCATTCCGACGTTGGCAGGCATCATAGGGTCTCCGACGCATTCGATGGCGCGCATAGGGTCGTCCTTCAGCTCGCCGGGCTTTATTCCGGCCGCGTCGAGCCCCTGCATGACCGTTTTAGTCTTCAGCTCCTTCGGATTATTTGGGGAGCTGCTGCTGACCAGGTTTTCCTTAACGGTGCCCATCGCCATGAGGACAGCAAGGGCCGTCGTCGTACCTCCGGCGCAGCTTTCGCTGACCACGATGTAATCATAACCGCGTGCGAGAGACTCGCCGAGCATCTTTCCTTTTTCGAATTCGATTTTTACGTTAGAAACGGAGTCGCCGGTCGTGATATCTCTTCCGCATTCCCCTCCCATATCGAAATACGGGACGTAAGGAGTGATCTTGGTTCCTCCGTTAACGATGTAGTAAGGCATCCCGGACAGTTCCAAAGCGGCTTTGGTCAGGGTCGCCGGAGTGGGTATCCCTCCGGGGTTTATCGGTATTCCTTTCATGCAGGTCGTTTTGCCGCTGACAAGCAGCTCGGCGTCCGCCGCAGGCGTGAACAAAGTGAGTTCGGGTGTATCTCCGGCATCGGAGATCCCCGGTCGCACGGAAGTCATGGTATTGGCGACAGTGCATGTGAACGCACCTCGTTTTCCCCATGTCTCGCCCAATAGCTGGTCAGCGATCTTTCTGTTTCCCCAAACGCTCAGTGACTCTGGAATCTCCCCGTTGTATGCCATTCGATCTCCTCTTAACCTAATAATCCTTGAATCACTCTGTTCAGGGGTATAAGCTCCCCGTCCCTGAATTCAGATTCGAACGTGGTCCAGACGGGCACATTGGTAATAATGTGTTCGCCTGTCACGCATGATGTGCCGTGGTCCGCAAAGTATACTATCCGTTCAGCATCCGAGAAGTATTCCTTCATAAGGTCATCTGTATGCTCCAGCACCCAGATCTTCTTGAACGGGTCCTTCTGATGGCTGTATTCGTCCACCTCGTCTATGTGCAGGAAAACATTCCCGTGCTTCAACGCCTCCGCCGCCACAGGGAATCTGGCATCGAGGTCTTTTATAAGTTCGATCTTGTGGCCGAGGGACGCGCAGACGCCCAGCGACGTCGGGCTATCGGATATCGCGGTCATGCCCCTCAGGGACCTGAAGCCCGGATAGATATGTCCGAGACGTCCGCATCCCCATGGATAGTCGGTGATCCCATCCATAATGTCCGCTACACGCATCACCAGTCTGCCAAGATCTCCCGGCACTTCGACGAAAGGTGCATTTACAGGAGGCCCGGGCAAGTCCGGCACCTCGTCGCATTCCATCGTCAGAACGGCGCGCCCATTTAGGAAGAAATTGATATCCGGCGAGTAAGGCTCCAGAATGCCTAAGTTATCCATGACGTTCCTTTCGAGGGCATCGCGGAAATTGTCCGTGTTATAGGACCATATTATCATGTTTTCCCTGATTTCGGCGGGGCTCAGCCTGTATGCTGTCCTGTTGCTGCCCATGTTAAGGCCGAGTCCCAGCGCCTCGATGGCGGCCCTGGGGCTCTCCGGGGGATGACCGGTGAAAAATTCATTGAGGAAGAGATGGGTGTACGCGCGTCCAGTGGTCTTGTGGTGACATGTGGCCCTGGATCTGAGGAACGGCATCTTTGCTACTTCGATGGGTTTTTTTCCACCGAGGAGCGGATTAGGGTCGTCTTCGGCCCCGTCAAGGAGTACGAAAAGAGTGTTATTCATCCTATCATCATCTGTGCGATGGCGGCCTGGCCTGTAGATATTCCGCCGTCACCATTTGGTACTCTGTTGTGGAATATTAATTCATGGTCTGACTTCTGGCCTATTTCCTCGAAGATTCTGGATATTACCGAGTTGTACGAGACTCCTCCGGTTATTCCGATGTATTTGTAACCGTTCCTGTCCGTGGCGTCGGCGGCTGCTTCCATCAGTTTACCCATCACATTATATACGATCGAATAGGCGATGTCCTCCGGCCTGTCCGAGCGCCCCATTCTGTCGAACAGGTGTACCGTTCTTATGGTTCCGTTGATCAGGTCCGTCTCGTATCCAGATATCAGTTTTCCACGTGCTAGCAGAGGCTCCAACTTCATTGCCGGCTCGCCGTCGTACGTTCTTAACGAACAGACTCCCAGTGTGAATGCCAAGGTATCCAGCAGTCTGCCCATGGATGAGGTCTTCACGCTGGTGCGCATTAGTTTCCTCATAACGGAAGCTTCTTGATCGGAAAACAGTTCGTTATCTCTGCCGTTCATGACGTCCACCGCGAACTTCAGTCTCTTAAGGTCGTAAAGGGCCTTTTCCGAGCCGAGAAGCGGTATGTATTCCAGATGAGCTTCGCGGGCATATTTTGTCAGGTCCGTGGAGATGACCTCTCCGCCCCACGCGTTTCCGTCGCTGCCGTAGCCTGTTCCGTCCAGGGACAATACTGTGCCTGCCATTTTTTTGTTATCCGCGAGCAGGGATGCCGCATGGGCCCAGTGGTGTTGGATGTCCACATAAGGTATGTCGTACTCTTCCACGAGTTTTCTGCTGACCCTGCGGTTCGAATACCCCGGATGGAGGTCGCCGGCCACTATTTCAGGGGTAGCACCAGTCAGGTCTATGAGGTTCCTGACCGAACTTTCAAGATACTCGGGGACGCCGATGCTGGCGCCGTGGCCGATGTACTGTGTCTGATATATCCTTGAACCTTTGGAGACGGCGCCTGTCAGATTCTCTTGCGCGCCTATGCCGATGACGTTGCCCCGAAGCTCCGGGTTGGTCTCTATGAACGATGGGATATTCCCCCGCGATTTGCGTATGAAGTAGGAATGGCCCTTGTAAATGCGCAACACGCTGTCGTCCGCGCGGTTGATTATCTTCTGATTGTGAAGAAGATACATGTCGGCGCCCATTTCTAAAATCTCGGAATCGTCTGTGATCATAGGTTCGCCCGAAGGGTTGGCAGACGTCATCACCAGCGCATCTTCTTTCATATTGTCGAAGAGCATATGCTGCATCCCGGTGTAAGGCAAGAAGATACCGATGTTGTCCAGTCCCGGGGCGACATTCTCGGGCACATTGTTCTTGTCCACCAGGACGATAGGGCGGTGCGGGGACACGATCTCACGTATCTCGTCATCGTTCGGTCTGCCGTATTTTTTCAAGGCGTCCATGTCGCGGGCCATTATCGCAAAGGGTTTCTGCGGTCTGTCGTACCAATCTCTGAGACGGTCTATGTTGTCCAGGGTGCAGCATATGTGCATTCCCCCCCAGCTCTTGGCGATACCGATATTTCCGCCGGAGAGCATGCCCGCGAAAGTCGGGATGGGATCGCCCCGGACAGAGCCGCCGTGACGGTCAAGAAGGCGGTAGGAAGGGCCGCATGCAGGGCAGCATATCGTCTGATGATGGAACCGCCTCTCTTCAGGGTCATCGAACTCTTTCCCGCATTCCGGACAGACATGGAATTCCGATATCGACGTATTCTGTCTGTCGTAAGGCAGAGCGGATAGCAGGGTGAAGCGCGCTCCGCAGTCGGTGCAAGATGTGAAAGCATACCCTGAACGCCGTCCGGGGGACCTGATCTCATGGAGGCATGCATCACATATCGCTGTATCCGTAGGAATGGACACGCTCTCACCGCCAGACGAAGATCCGGCAATGGAAAACCCCTCGAAATGGGGCATCTCTATCTCTGTGACAGAGATGTCCTCTATCACGGCAAGCGGAGGCAGATCATCATACAGTTCCTTTAGCAGGTCGCTGCCGCGTTCAGCTTCTATTATGACATCGGAACCGCTGTTCCATACCCTGCCCCGGATACCCAGTTTGGACGCCGCACGGTATACCGCGGGACGGAAGCCGACGCCTTGAACGGTTCCTCTGATCAGTATGCGTACTCCGCTCGATTTCGTCATGGCAGTAGTTTCAGATGCTTTAGGGACCCTGCGGCCTCGGCAACGTCCGAGCATCCGCACTTGCCCGCTATGATCTGGGGGAGCCCGGTCTCAAGCAGCTTGGAGATGTAGTTCAGGCATTTTGCCATAGTTTCCGAGACCATCTTTATGTCGACCGGCTCGTCCTTCCACATGTCATAATCGGTGACGGTCGCGAGGCTGCAGTAGCACATGCCCAGCTCCTTGGCTAGCTGGCACTCCGGCACGAGGGTCATTCCTATTATGTCGGCATAGTTTCTGAACATGTTGCTCTCTGCCTTGGTAGAGAACCTGGGACCCTCGATGCATATGTAAGTTCCGCCCATGTGGCATGTTATCCCGAGATCCTTCGCGGTGTCTGCAAAAACCTCGGACATATGTGGGCAGAAAGGCTCCGGCAGGCTGATGTGGACCGCAGCGTCGTCAATGAAGGTCAGATCGCGTTTCTTTGTAAAATCTATGAAGTCGTCAACTATCACGAGGTCTCCCGGAGCATATTCCTCCTGGAGGGACCCTACGGCGCATGCCGATATGACCATCTCGACGCCAAGCTTCTTCAGCGCCCACATGTTCGCCCTATATGGCACCTCTGTCGGGTTGAAGCGATGGTCTTCCCCGTGACGGTAGAGGAATGCGACCTCTACGCCGTTCATTTTTCCAATGCGGACACCGTCTGCAGGCTTGCCGTAGGGCGTGTCAGGATATTCTACGGAGTCGACTTTGAAGGTATCTTTGCTATAGATTCCCGTGCCGCCGATGATTGCAATTTTAGGCATACTTATGCATTATAATTAAAGTATAAATCAACGCAGTATCGGCGACGCCAGTCGTCCAAAATGGTTACAGGTTCCTTATGACATCATAAGGCGTCACGCGGATGGCCTTGTTCGCCTCTTCCATCGTCAGGCCTGCGCCGAGGGCGACCTTCATCGCCATCTCCTCGGTCATAAGATTTCCGGGCGAATGCGCGTCCGAATCGACGACCATCATCGCCCCGACCTTTCTCGCCATACATGCGACGTGACCGTTGGTGATATTGTGCCACATGCGACCGGTTATCTCCAGTATGACGTCGTTGTCAGCGGCGGCCTGTGCCTCTTTTTCGGTGATGAGTCCGGGGTGTGCAAGAATGTCGATATCCGGATTCATTGCCGCGGCGAGGTTGGTACCTTCGGCGACTGGTTCGGAGACGGTCTCGCCGTGGACAACGATCCACTGTGCACCCAGCTTCCTTGCTCTTCTTGCAATTTCGGCTATCTTCGAAGGTGGCACATGGGTGATCTCGACCCCCGGGATGACTTTTATATAATCGTCGCTGAGGTCGATCGCCTTGACAAGGTTCGTAACGACATATTCTAAATTTGTCATGTCTACATGGTCAGTGATCGCAATGGCGTCATGTCCGAGGAACATCGCCCTTCGTACAAGCTCTGCGGGAATCAGTTCCCCGTCGCTGAAAACTGTATGGCTGTGAAGGTCCACTCTCATTGTCTCCTCTCCGAAAGTTCTTCGTACGTCTTTTCGATCGGCAGTTCTTTTGCCTCCGCCAAAACCATTATGTGGTATATCAGGTCCGCAAGCTCCTTTGACGCTGAATCTACGTCCCCGTCTTTAACACTGAGTACGAACTCGGCCGCCTCCTCAACGACCTTTTTACACATCTGGGTCTCATTGTTCATGAGTTTACAGGTGTAGCTTTCGTCAGAGGGGTTCTCTTTTCTATCCTTTATAACCCTGGCAAGCTCCGGAATGACGGCCATGGTGCCGTCTGTGGTTCCGTAGAGGACCTCGTCGAAGCAGGAAGGCTTGCCGAGGTGGCACGCGACGCCGGTCTGATCGACCCTGACCAGCAGCGTATCTGCATCGCAGTCCGTCTGTATCGACACTATCTTCTGTACGTGACCGGATTCCTCTCCCTTTTTCCAGAGCTTTTGTCTGCTTCTCGACCAGAAATGCGTGTAGCCCGTACTCTTCATGAGTCCAACCGCCTCTGCATTCGCCCATGCGACCATCAGTATCTCGTTGGTCCTTCGGTCCTGTACCACAACGGGTATCAGTCCATTGGCGTCGTATTTCAGGTCGGTCATCTTACTGCGACCCCCCTGTCCCTGAGGTATTCTTTGACCTCCGAGACAGTGAATTCCTTGTAGTGGAACACCGAAGCGGCCAGGGCGGCGGCCGCACCGGTCTGCGTAAGAACTTCATAGATGTGTTCCATCGACCCGCAACCGCCTGATGCGATTACAGGGACGGATACGGCATCGGCCACCGCGGCCGTCAATGGAACGTCGTACCCGGTCTTGGCGCCGTCGGCGTCCATGGATGTGAGGAGTATCTCCCCGGCTCCGAGGTCTGCGGCCCTCTGAGACCATTCGACCGCATCAAGTCCGGTCGACCGTGTTCCGCCATGGGTGAAAACTTCCCATGTGCCATTGTTCAGTTTTGCGTCTATTGCTACGACCACGCACTGCTTCCCGAACTTTTTTGCACATTCCGTTATTACATCGGGATCGGATATGGCGGCAGAGTTCATCGACACCTTGTCGGCTCCGGCTTTAAGAGCCGATCTCATATCTCCAGCGGTCCTTATGCCTCCGCCCACGCATAGCGGTATGAACAGGTTCTTGGCGGTTCTCGAAACCACGTCCAGCATCGTAGCCCTCGATTCGAGCGATGCCGATATGTCCAGGAAAGCCACTTCGTCGGCCCCTTGTTTTTCATATTCCGAGGCCATCTCGGGAGGACTTCCTACATCTCTCAGATCTTTGAAGTGTATGCCTTTCACGACCTTCCCGTCCTTCATGTCAAGGCATGGAATGATCCTCTTCTTCAGCATCATTTCACCTCCGCTCTGTCCTTGGTGCTAAGCTCTGTTTTACGAGGGACGGTAGCCTTGTGGAGGGCTTTACCCAGGGATTTGAATGAAGCTTCGACGATATGATGCTCGTCGAATCCTCGAAATACATCGATATGCAGTGTCAGCCCGGCCGACATAGCGAAGCTCCTGAAGAAGTGTGCATAGAGGTCATCGGGGCAGTCTATATCGGCGAAAGGCCTGTCCACAATATCCACGGACACCATAACCAGTGCGTCGTCCATAGGTATGAATTCTGTTGCGACCCTCTCGACCGGTCCGTTTCCCAGAGCCTTCTTGAAAGCGTCCCCCAGTGTTATGGCGACATCCTCTGTGATGTGATGATCGTTATCTCCTTCTGCGACAAGCTTGAGATCGAACGAGGCATATCTGGCCAGTGTTTCGACCATATGTTTCAGAAATTGGATGCTACAATCGACTTGGAACACTCCGGTACCGTCAAGGTCCAGCTCCGCTACGACCTTGGTTTCCCTTGTACCGCGCTCCACTTTCGCCCTTCTTCCAGTCATCGTTTCTGAGAGGGCTTGGCCCTATAATAATTGTTGCGGGCGCGCTCAGGTAATGCTAATATTGAAGCGCGGACACTCTAAGCATGCAGCGGGCAAACCGTGGCAGCCTCTTGCGCTGTAAAGTTCTTGGATCATGCCGCTTTTCTTCACAAAACCGCAGATCGAACAGAGGACCTCGGTCACATTGTAGCCCTCAGCTATCATAGCGGCCGCTTTTTCGATCATTTTGTAGAATCCTTCGCAGTTGGGGCTGTTCTCGATAAGTTCGCTACCGCCTCTGGTTCCCTTGAGGTATTGCGAAACCGCCGATCCGGTAACGCCGAACGCTTCTGCGACACGGACCTGTGTATAGCCGTGTTCTTCAACGAGGCACCTGGCTATTGCACCTCTGGCAGTGGGTAGAATGTCTGCAACGATAAGTTCGCACGGTAGGAACATGACAAAAAGTTGCATTGAATCCTGGTATATTTATAATTGGTGTTTATCGAATCATACGTTCCACGGCGTCTTCCATTCCCATGGCCTTATTTCGAAAGTGTACAGTGCCAGACCTACAACGGCTGCAACTGCGCCCGCATCCCTGAGTATCTCGGCATCCCTCTGTTCGGTGACACCTCCAGATGCGATCACTTTGTGTGGACAAGCGGAAATGAAATCCCTCACTTGTCTCTCGTCGACGCCCTTCTTTTTACCTTCAACGTCTACATTGGTGTTGAGAACTCCCGCTAGAGGAAGGCCCTCGATGATCTTGAACATCTGTGCTACGGTCACCGAGACGGATTCCTGCCATCCTTTCACCACTATCTTGTTTCCGCGGGTGTCCATTGCAAGGGCGATGCGGCCGGGATACTTTAACGATATATGTTCCAGCCACTCGGTTTCCTTTATAGCTTTGGTGCCTAGTACGACCCTGTCGACCCCTGCGCGGATGAGAGCATCTACGGTACCTTCGGACCTTATGCCGCCTCCGGCCTCCACCGGAACGCCCGACATACGGGCTATTTTTTCGATGGACGTCAAATTATCGCCCCTCCCGAAAGCCGCGTCCAGATCTACAAGGTGCAAATATCCGGCCCCCTTGGAGACCCAGGACATCGCCGTCTGGAAAGGATCGGGTATCTTGACCTGCTCGCTGCCCAGTTCTCCTCCGACAAGCTGGACCACTTGCCCGTCGAGCATATCTACGGCCGGAATTATTATCATTGGCATTCCTCTGCAAATTCAATGAAGTTCTTTAGCACCCTCATACCGGACATGCTGCTTTTTTCGGGGTGGAACTGCACGCCGTATGTGTTGAACCTCCGGAATATCACAGGAATGTGCCAGCTCTCGTATTCCGTGGTCCCGGTTATTGTTGTTTGGTCGTCTGGGCGGCCACGATAGGAGTGAGCGAAATAAAAATCCCTGTCCGGTGTTCCGTCGAGTAACGGATCATCGGATTCAACGGTGTTCCAGCCCATATGGGGCAGTCTTTCGGCCTCTAGTGCGACTACCGGTCCCTTGAAAAGACCCAGTCCTTCTTTTTTTCCCTCTTCGCTGGAGTCGAATAGAATTTGTGCGCCTATGCATATCCCAAGTGCCGGCACCCCGCTCTCAAGATGTTTCAATATTTCTTTTCTGTAGGGGGCGATGCGTTCTATCGTGCTGTCGAAGGCCCCCACCCCGGGAAAAACTATGCAGTCGGCATCAGCCAGTTTGTACATGTCGGTAACAGTTTCAACGCTGGCACCGCAGTTTTCCAATGCGTTCTTTACCGAATGAAGGTTTCCGACCCCGTAGTCGGTAAGGTATATCAGCGGCATTCCTCGATCACCTCGGCGGCCTTGTCCAGGAGCATTGCGTTGAGCTCTTCGCTGCCGACGGTGATACGGACGCAGTTCTCGGTCCTGCGCCTGGAGCCGAAGTCCCGTATCATCACTCCTTTCTTTTTCAGGCGGGATACCAACTCTGCGTGGTCCACCGGCGACCTGGCCAGTATGAAATTGGAATCTGACGGATATGTTTCAAAACCGAGTGCCCTCAGTCCCGCGTCCAATTTCGGGCGCTGCTCGCTGACAAGGGCATGGCTGCGTCTTATGAAATCCTGGTCCTTCACAGCGGCTATGGCCGCTTTCTCGCTGAGCATGTTCAGGGAATACGGTATCTTTACGCAGTTCATCATGCCTGCGATGCTTAGGTTAGATACGGCATACCCTACTCTGAGGCCCGCCATGGCGTAGGCTTTGGAGAAAGTCCTGACCACGATCAGATTATCGAACTCGTTGACCCTGCGTATCATGGAGCGGTCGCTGTATTCTCCATATGCCTCGTCCACTACGACCACGCCTTTAAAATCAGAAAGTATCTCTTCCAGGTCTTTCTCGTGGAACGAGTTTCCGGTAGGGTTGTTGGGAGAGGGCATTATGGCGACCCTCGCTCCGGACTTCAGAAACGCGTCAACATCCAGCTGGAAATCGTCCGTAAGATCGATTTCCACAGTGTTGCCTCCGTTTATTTTGACAAAAAAGTCATACAGGACATATGAGGGGACGGGTACAGCGCATTTTTCTCCAAACTCGGTGAAGGTCTTGAATGCAACATCGATCACTTCATCGGAACCGTTGCCTGCTACGAAGTTTTCTCTTTCGAGACCGTAAAGGTCCGACAGAGCGTCGCGGAGGTCGTCCGAATACGTGTTCGGATATCCGTTGATGTCGCCCTTCCAGCCCGAAAGGAAATTCATGGCTGCAGGGTTGGAACCGAGAACGTTAACATTGGTGTCCAATCTGATTTCATTCCCGATCTTCGGGTTGTAGTATCTCTCGAATTCTCTGGTAGAACTTCTCATTATGTCTTTTGACACCATCACTCCACCAGCCTCTCCATCGAGAGAGTCAGTATCCCTGTGGCGCCGATTTTTCTTAGATTGTTTATTGCATCGTAAAGCTGCGAGTACGATACAACGGCCTGAACCGCGACCATATCCTTATTACCCGCGATCTCAAGGACGGTGGGGCCGCCTATGCCGGGAAGGAACTTCTCCACCTCTGCGATCATAGACCTAGGTACGTTGGCCATGAGGTACTTGCGGTTCTCTGCGGCAATGACGCTGCGGATCGCCTCGGTCACCTCGAGCATGGCTTCTTTCTTCTCGTTTAGCGCCTGTGAGCTGGCGACGACCGCTGCCTGCGACTGGAATAGTACTTCGGTCTCTCTAAGGCGGTTCATCTTGAGCGTAGAGCCGGTCGATACCAGATCCACTATGCAGTCCGCTACGCCCAGGTAGGGCATGATCTCTGCAGCGCCGGAAATGACGATGATATCCACGTTTTTATCAATAGAATCGAAGAAACGCTTAGTGACTTTCGGGAACGAAGTGGCTATGCGACTTCCGTCCTTGAGGTCCCTTCCCGATTTTATGTGCGATCCGTCCGGAACGGCGAGCGAAAGGCGACAGTATCCGAACTCCAGGTTAAGCATGTTCTCGAGGGCGTATCCCGACTCTTCGACCTGGTCCAGACCGGTGATGCCGAAGTCTATCGCTCCAGAATAAACGAACTCGGGAATGTCCTGGGCACGGACCAGCATGACTTCTATGTCGCGTCCCTTCACGTTGACGTAAAGTTTGCGTCCCCAATCCTCTCCTATGTCCAGGCCTGCTTTCGAGAGCAGCTCCACAGACCTCTCGCTGAGCCTTCCTTTATTCGGGATAGCTAATTTCAGTGTCATCTTCAGCCTCGTTTATCAGTGACGGAAATCGTTTTAAAGCAGACCCTTTGCCTTGGCCAGCTCTGCATTGAGGACGGAACCTCCGGCACCGCCCCTGATCGTGTTGTGTGAAAGTACGAACGCCTTGTAATAGCCGTTGCTCGACCTGAGCCTTCCGACGCTCACCGCCATGCCCTTTGCACGATCCGGCGTCCCAGCATACACATCGAATACCGGCTGAGGGCGGTTTTCTTCGCTCCTGACTATTATCGGCACGTCCGGCGCCGATGGAAGTCCCAGCATCTGAGGTTCTCCGCGGAATGCGGAGAGCACTTCGCCGAGCTCGGCCAGCGACGGTTCATCTCTTAGTGCCAATACCAAGGACTCGGTGTGTCCGTCCACCACGGGCACGCGGGCGCAGTTCGCCATTAACCTGATGTCAGCGAAGCGGAAGACGTTGCCGTCGAAGACACCGAGCATCTTGCAGAGCTCCGTCTCCATCTTCTCTTCCTCGCCCTTGATGAACGGAACGACATTGCCGACCGCGTCCAGCGACGGTACTCCGGGATATCCTGCCCCGGAAAGCGCCTGATATGTTGAAACGAAAACTTCTTCGAGCCCGTACTTGGCATAGATCGCCTTCAAAGGAAGGGCTATTCCAGTGGTCGAGCAGTTTGCGTTGGTGACTATGAAACCGCCGTTCTCCGAGTATGTCTTCTGCTCTTTCACAGACTGAAGGTGCTCCGGGTTGACCTCAGGTATCAGTATAGGAACGTTGGGGTCCATCCTGTGTGCTCCGGCGTTGGTGAAAACGGCCACACCCGCTTCGGCGAGGGCAGACTCGGTGTGTCCCGCCAGCTCGCTGGGTATTCCGCTGAAGGCCACCCTGGTCGTGGCCGAGATCTTGTCGAGGTCCATGACCTCGATCTCTCTGTCGAGGGTCTCGTCTCTGAAGCTGTAGTCCCTTACCTTTAGGACGTCTCTGAGCTTTTTTCCTCCGGACCTTTCGGATGCATACAGCCCCTCTATCTCGAAGTAAGGGTGGTCTTCCAGCATCTGAACGAACCTCTGTCCGATCATCCCCGTTGCCCCGAGGACCGCGACGCGCGTCTTGTTCATATGTATTGCTCTCCCTGGCTCATTCTGATTCCGATGACGTATATAAAACCGCGCGTTATTTCTCGAAAAGGTGCTTCTGCCTATCCTTCGAGATACTTAGTATAACCTCGGCTATCTGTTTTGCCTCGCTCTCCGAAAGGCTCACTTCTTCGCAGAGCTCGTGATATCTCTGTATGACCTCGCGCTCTTTCTCGTTGTTCCAATAGCTCTGAGAGGATTTCTTCTTGGCCTTGGCCAGTTCGTCACTGATTTCCATACGCGTGGCGATAAGGTCGATTATCTCGGCATCAATGGCCGCTATCTGCTCCCTGAGCTCTTCGGTATCAGGCATCTGAACCACCGAACCCCAGATACGGTTATTTGTATAAAACAACTGACGCCCGCATTCATTCTGTACCAATATTAAAATAAGACAATCAGATTCGGGTCGGAAAAGGAGTACTCGGAATGGCATACGGATTGGGAATCGACACCGGCGGAACTTATACCGACGCGGCAGTAATGAATATCGAGACCGGGGAAGTTTTGGCGTCCCATAAATCACCGACTACCCATGAGGACCTCACAATCGGGATAAGGGGGTCCATAGAAGGGCTCAGCGACGAGATTCTGGCCAAGGTGGGCGTGGTATCTCTGTCTTCGACTTTGGCTACCAACTCGGTGGTCGAGGGAAAGGGTTGCCGCGTCGGACTCGTGGCCATCGGACACGATTTTAACAGCAAGTACCAAGCCGACGAAGAGACGGTCATCGAAGGTAGGCACGACCTCTTGGGAAGAGAGACCGAACCTCTCGACGTATACGCAGCCGATAAATTCCTCCGAAGTATAAGGGGCAAGGTCGACGGTATCGCCATATCGGGATATCTGGGCATTCGCAATCCCGCGCATGAGCTGAAAGTCAGAAAGATGGCATACGAGATACTTGGCGTCCGTACGGTATGCGGTCATGAGCTCTCGTCGACCTTGGGGTTCGATGACAGGACCACCACTTGTATCATGAACGCTCGGCTAATACCCGTTATCGACGAGCTCATCGTGGCCATGAAACAGGTCATGGCTGAGAGAAACATCCTCGCTCCCCTGATGGTAGTGAAAGGAGACGGTTCAATGATGGGAGAGGCGGAGGCGTCCATAAGGCCTATAGAGACGATACTTTCTGGCCCCGCGTCGAGCCTTATAGGCGCCAGGAAGCTGACCGGGATCGATGATGCCATCGTGGTGGACATAGGGGGAACGACTACGGACATAGGGATCCTCAGAGGAGGTCGCCCGGATATAGTGGAATACGGAGCCATTCTTGGAGGCATGAGAACCCACGTCAAGGCCGCAGACATATCGACCGTCGGCCTGGGAGGGGACAGTCATATCGTAGTCTTAGATTCCGGTATCAGAATATCGACGGTGCGTTGCGTCCCGCTATGCTTTGCGGCACGGAAATGGCCGGATATCACAGATGCTCTGCGTAAAATATCGACCAAAGGTCCGATGTTCCGCAGCGAGTTCGATGATGATGCCAGGAATTTTCAGGAGACAGATTTCTTCATCAGGCTCAAGAATAACAAGAACAACATAAAGCTGAGCGCTGAAGAGAATATGCTGATCGAATTCCTCAACAACGGACCGCGTACCCTCGGTCAGGCCTCCAGAGTTCTAAAGGTTCATCCGTTGCTGTTCAAGGTCAATGAAATTGAGAATATGGGCCTTGTGCAGAGGATAGGGCTGACCCCTACCGATATATTGTGTGCCGACGGAAATTACAACGAGTTCGATCCGGAACCGGCAAAGCTCGCCATAAAACATTTCAGCATGGTATACGGCGTATCCGAAGAGAAGATAATCTCCATTGTAAAAAAAATGCTCACAGAGAAGATGGCCACCGAGATAATGGGAAAGGTTTTGGACTCCGAAATAGGCTCGCGGGACATGGGTGCCGCGGGACAGCACCTTCTCAAGACAGCGGTATCCCTCGAACAGCGCAGGGACTACAGCTGCAGCATCAAACTGAACAAGCCGATCATCGGCATAGGTGCACCTGCCGGTGCGTACCTGCCCGAGGTGTCAAAACGCCTAGGCACAGACTTCATACTGCCCAAATATTCAGATGTGGGTAATGCGGTGGGAGCGGTCACAGGCGGCATAATCGAGCGCGAAGAGATACTCATAAAGCCCAACGTGGAAAACATGGTGGGCGATATTCCGTGCACCGTTTTCGCCAAGTTCGGGCGTTTCATAATGGACAGCATATCCGAGGGGATAGAGTTCGCCAAGACCAGGGGCACAGAATACGTAAGGGAACTGGCACTTAGGGATGGAGCCGAAGACGTCGTCGTCACCGATGATGTGAAGATCAGCAAGATACGTGCCAAGAACATGCCCAGCGAGTTCATCGTGATCGACGTAACGGTGACCGTCACGGCGGCAGGGAAGCCCAAGATGTTCCAAGTATGATCAGAGTACGTGGAACTCCTTCATACTGCGGACCTTGAGCTTCTCGCCGCGGCCGACCCTTATCGCGCCTACAGCTATATTTGCGCCCTGAACGGTGGTCATGAACGGGATCTCCAGTTCCACTGCCAGCCTGCGCATCGTATATCCGTCGCGCCTCGAACCGGATTTCATGGCCGGGGTGTTGATGATCAGGTTGATCTTTCCGTCCCTCATGAGGCCTATCGCGTTCGGCTTGAGCTTCTCGTCCAGTTTGAAGACGGTCGTTGTGTCCACACCGTTCTCCCTCAGGTATGTGGAGGTTCCCTTGGTGGCGTATATTGTGAATCCCATCTCCTTCAGCCCGCGTGCCGCATCCAGCACCCTGGGCTTGTCCTGGTCGTTCACGGTAATGTACACTCCTCCGGACATCGGGAGCTTGTTGCCTGCGGCTATCAAAGCTTTATAGCAGGCGATGTAGAAGTCCTCGTCTATGCCCATCACCTCTCCTGTGCTTTTCATCTCGGGCGTGAGAATGGAATCAACGCCCGGAAGCTTCAGGAACGGGAACACCGAAGCCTTTACCGCGTAGTGGTCGATCGACCTATACCCCGAGAGTCCGAAATCCTTCAGCTTCTTGCCGAGCATAACCTTCGTGGCGATCTTGGCCAGAGGTACGCCCGTGGCCTTTGAGATGAACGGAATCGTCCTGGAGGCGCGAGGATTGGCCTCGATCATGAAGATCTCATCGTCTTTGACGGCCAGCTGAAGATTCATAAGGCCCTTTATGTGAAGTGCCAGCGCCACTCTTTCTGATATCTCCACTATCCCATCTATTATCTTCTGGCTAAGTGTGAAAGGCGGCATGACCATCGTCGCGTCGCCGGAGTGGCAGCCGGCGTACTCCACGTGCTCCATTATGCCGCCGATGTAGACGTCCTCGCCGTCGCTGAGCACATCGATATCGATCTCGACGGCCTCTGTGAGGTACTTGTCTATGAGTATGGGGTGATGCCTGGAAACCTTGACAGCGGTTTCGACGTATGTCTTTAGCTCGTCTTCGGAATAGACAATCTCCATGGCCCTCCCTCCGAGGACGTATGAAGGCCTGACCAGTACGGGGTATCCGATCTCGGAGGCGATGATCCTTGCTTCTTCGAAAGAATAGCCAGTGCCCGACCTGGGCTGGAGTATTCCGAGCTGGTCCATCAGCTTGGAGAACCTCCTTCTGTCCTCGGCGACGTCCATATCATCGGGGACCGTGCCCAGAATTTTCGTTTTTGTACCCTTCAAGGCCTTCTCCAGGTCTACGGCGAGGTTGACGCTGGTCTGTCCTCCGAATTGCACTATCACGCCGTCGGCCTGTTCTTCCTCTATGATATCCAGTACATCCTCGAGCGTCAAAGGTTCGAAGTAAAGGCGGTCCGATACATCGTAGTCGGTCGAAACGGTCTCTGGGTTGTTGTTGATGATAACGGCATCGACGCCCTCTTCCTGCAATGCGAACACTCCATGCACGCAACAGTAGTCGAACTCGATACCCTGTCCTATCCTGATGGGCCCTCCTCCTATGACGACGACGCGCCTCTTGTTTTCGTCCCTGAAAGTTTCGGACGACCTGCCGTACGTAGAATAGAAATAAGGCGTGATGGCGGCGAACTCTGCGGCGCAGGTGTCCACCATCTTGTAGACCGACTTGATGCCGTTGGCCTTGCGGTCGTTCCTGAATTTGATCTCATCGGTCTTGATCAGTTCGGCGATGACCGGGTCGGCGAAGCCCATTTCTTTTGCTTCCCTTATCAGGTCAGGGTCGGCGGGGTTCTTTTTCAGGCGTTCTTCCATCCTTATTATGTTCCTGATCTTGATTATGAAATAGCGGTCCCAATCGGTCAGCTTGGCGATCCTTTCGACCGTCCAGCCCTTCCTGAGGGCCTCGCCGATTGCGAATATGCGGATGTCGGTTGCGTTCTCCAGTTCCTCTTCGATCTGTTCGTCGGTAAGGTCGACCGGGTCCAGTCCCCTTACGCCTATCTCCAGGGACCTGAGGCCTTTGAGCAAGGCCTCTTCGAATGTGCGCCCGATGGACATTATTTCACCGGTGCTCTTCATCTGGGTACCGAGATGGCGGTCCACCGTGCGGAACTTGTCGAAAGGCCAGCGCGGGATCTTGACCACCACGTAGTCTATCGAAGGCTCGAATGCCGCGTACGTTGTTCCGGTGATATCGTTCGGGATTTCGTCAAGCGTGTATCCCAGTGCGATCTTGGTGGCGACCCTTGCGATAGGATAGCCGGTCGCTTTTGAAGCCAGTGCGGAAGAGCGTGAGACACGTGGATTCACCTCGATCAGACGGTATTCGCTGTTGGCGGGGTTGAATGCGAACTGGACGTTGCAACCGCCCTCTATTCCCAGGGTGCGGATGACCTTTATAGCAGCCGTTCTAAGGCGCTGATGATCGTGGTCGGAGATGGTCAGCAGCGGCGCGCAGACTATGCTTTCTCCCGTGTGTATTCCCATAGCGTCGAGGTTTTCCATTTCGCATATAATTATGCAGTTGTCCTTGGAGTCCCTCATAACTTCGTATTCGAGCTCTTTCCATCCCAGGACGCTTTCTTCGATCAGCACCTGGCGGATGCGCGAGTACGCAAGTCCGCGGGCGCAGATGTCCATGAGCTCGTCCTCGTCATACGCCACGCCTCCGCCGGTGCCGCCCAGCGTATATGCGGGGCGCACAAGTACAGGATAGCGGCCGATCATCTTGGCGGCCTCTACCGCATCCGTCACGGAGTTGACGCTGCGGCTGATAGGGACCGGCTCGCCGATCCTCTCCATGGCCTCCTTGAACAGTTCCCTGTCCTCAGACATGGCGATGGCATCTGGCTGTGTTCCCAAAAGTTCGCATCCCAGCCTGGCGAGAGAACCGTTATCGTAAAGTTCCGAGCATATATTCAGGGCAGTCTGGCCCCCCATGCCCGAAAGGACCCCGTCCACACCTTCTTTTTCTATTATGGCGGCGACGGTCTCCGCGTTCAGCGGCTCGATGTAGACGCTGTCGGCCATGTCGACATCCGTCTGGATGGTCGCAGGGTTGGAGTTGACCAGGACGGTCTTGTATCCCTCTGCGCGGAGGGCGCGGCATGCCTGCGAGCCCGAAAAGTCGAACTCGGCCGCCTGACCTATGACGATGGGCCCGGAACCGATGACCATCAGTTTCTTGAAATCCTTCTTCAAAGTCTTCCCTCCTTCATTACTTTGCCGAACCTATCGAACAGGAAAAGCGTATCGGCAGGGCCGGGTTTTGCCTCCGGGTGGTACTGTGTTGAGAATATGGGCAGGTCCCTGTGCCTGCAGCCTTCCACCGTGCCGTCGTTAACGTTGATCTGGTCCGCTATAAGGCCTGTGCCGTCCAGCGAATTTGAATCCACTGCGTAGCCGTGGTTCTGCGACGTGATGTAAACACGGTCTTCGAACTTGACAGGCTGATTGTTGCCGCGGTGGCCAAACTTCATTTTATAGGTCTCGGCGCCCAGGGCCAACGCCAGCGTCTGGCTTCCGAAGCATATGCCGTACATGGGCAGGCGGGACGCAAGTTCTTTTTCCGTCCTGACGACGGTGTCGAGTATTTTCCGATGGGAAGGGTCTCCGGGACCGTTAGTGATCATAATGCCGTTGAGCCTGTGTTCGATGATCACGTCTGCAGGCGTATCGTAGGGGAATATAACAACGTTGAAACGGGAGGCAAGATCATCTATGATCGCGGATTTTGTACCGCAGTCGATCACTCCCACGGTGAGGTCCTTTCCCGTGTTAGAAACCGAGATCTCTTTGCACGAGACCTCGCCCACCAGGTTTCCTGTCATGGGGAATGGCATTTTCTGCAATTTCTTCACTGTATCTTCGGGCGACACGTCGATATCGGTTATTGCTCCCCTCATGGAGCCGCCGTCCCTGAGCCTTATGACGAGGTCGCGGGTGTCGATGCCCGAGATTCCCGGGACCTTGTTCTCTTTCAAAAAAGAATCGAGGGTCCTGCCACCGTACATGTCTGTCGGTTCTGTGCAGTTCTCCCTGACCACGAGCCCCCTGACGTGCACGTGCTTCGATTGTGAATATCCGTCAACTATTCCATAGTCTCCGGCCAAAGGATAGGTCATTACAAGTATCTGTCCGCGGAAAGAGGGGTCTGTGAGACTCTCCTGGTATCCGCTCATCCCGGTTCCGAAGACGACCTCGCCATCAGCCGGCGAGCGATATCCAAAAAGGCTGCCTTCATAAACAGTTCCGTCCTCAAGGACCAAATATCCGCGTGCCATCGGAGATTAATCACATTTCCGTTCCATATATAATGGCTTCCATTTCTGCTCTACACACCAGAACCAACCTTGTCTGATAATAGACATATGACCCGCCATTAAACGAAAGATGATTATCTGAGGACGCGATAGGCCGATTATGCGGATAATCGGGCGCGACCAACAGTCGAACAGCATAAAGGTCATGCCCGAGACGGACGAGGACCTCTGGCATTTATACAACGTGGTGGAGGCGGGAGACACCGTGACAGCCTCGACGACCAGGAGGGAGGAGAAGGCCGCGGACAAGATACGCGCAGAGCGCACCGAGAAGAAACGCATGACCCTTGGCGTCCGTATAGAGAAGATAGAATTTTCGGAGGACGATCTAAGGCTGAAGCTGCTGGGCACAATAGAGTCGGGGCCCCAGGACATAGGCCAGCATCATACCCTCATGATGGAGCCGGGGGACAGTCTGATAATCTCGAAGCAGAAATGGCGCGCCACCCAGTTAGAAAGATTGGAACGTGCCGTAAGAGATACCAATAAGCCCAGGATAATATTTGTTTCACTGGACCAGGACGATGCGACCGTCGCAGTTCTGAGGCAGTACGGCCTTAAGGAAATGGCGACGATCAGGTCCGGACGTTCCGGAAAGCAGTACGACGAGAAGAAAAGGGGATCGGACGGCTATCACGAGGAGATAATATCCAAGATCAGGGCGTGTGCCGAAAAAGACATGCCCGTTGTACTTCTTGGCCCGGGATTCGAAAAGGAGCTCCTTGCTGAAACAGGAAAAAGGTCCGATCCAGACCTCTTTTCCAGAAGTTACGTGTATCATACGGGTCAATGCGGAATGACGGGCATCAACGAACTGATGAAGGCGGGCATGGGCGCAGAGGTGCTCAGAGATTCGGCGGTCGGTGCGGAGATGGAGGCTGTGGAAAGCCTTATGACCGAGATAGCCAGGGACGGCCCCGTCACATACGGGCTCGCAGAGGTCTCCGCCGCCGCATCGGCGGGAGCGGTGGAAACCCTGCTGGTATTGGACTCTAAAGTAAGGGAGCAGGATCTCGACTCGGTGGTCAGGGACGTCGAGTCGCAGAGAGGCAAAATACTCGTGATATCGTCACAGCACGATGCCGGAAGGAGGCTTTCGGCGCTCGGTGGAATCGGGGCGATACTGAGGTACAACTCCTGAAGCGGGCGCACGAATAATCTTGTCGTACGGCAATAGAAAATATTAATAAAGATTATAGAATAACTGGACTGTTAAACCGGTTTCGTTTTACAGGCGGCATGCCGTGAATTTGAGGAATTCAGATGAGAAATAAAGAAGATATAATCCAGGCGCTGAGCGGCAGACTCAATGTCTGCGACACCACGCTGAGAGACGGAGAGCAGACGGCGGGCATTGTCTTCTCTAATTTAGAAAAATACAAGATAGCCCAGATGCTAGACCGTGCCGGAGTCCAGCAGATCGAGGCAGGCATCCCTACCATGGGCACCGACGAAAAGATGGCGGTCAAGCACATTGCGCATATGGGTCTGAACGCATCCATACTCGGATGGAACAGGGCCGATATCAATGATATAAACACCAGCATCGACTGCGGAGTCGATTCGGTGGCCATTTCCATGTCGGCTTCCGACATTCATATAGATCACAAGCTCAAGAAGAGCCGTCAATGGGTCCTTGAGAAGATATACGAGGCCGTTTCATACGCGAAGGGCCATGGATTCTATATCTCGTGCAACGGAGAGGACTCTTCGCGCGCCGATATTGATTTTCTTGTCGAGTTCGTAAAAACCGCCAAGGAAGCAGGGGCAGATCGTTTCAGATATTGCGACACCATCGGAAGGGAGCAACCCTTCTCGACATACGAGCGCATTAAAAGGATAATATCGGAAACGGGCATGGATGTGGAAATGCACATGCATGATGATTTCGGTATGGCAACAGCGAACTGCCTCGCAGGCATCCACGCCGGGGCGAGATTCGCTAGCACGACGGTAATGGGGATAGGCGAAAGGTCGGGCAACTCTCCATTGGAAGAAGTCGTGATGGCATCGAAGCATCTGTTCGGTATAGACTCAGGCATAGACACGAAGCAGCTTAGGGACCTGTCATTGTTCGTATCGAGGGCGGCGGGCCGTTCGATAGAGGTTTCGAAGCCGTTCCTAGGGTCCAACTGTTTTGCTCATGAGGCAGGCATCCATGCGGACGGAATAATCAAGGATGCGATAAACTACGAGCCGTACAATCCGGAAGAGGTGGGCCTGGAGAGGAAACTGGTAATAGGGAAGCACTCCGGAAGGAACACCCTGATAACTGTCCTCGGAGAAATGGGTGTCAGCATCGACAAGGATATGGCATCGGACCTTTTGGATATCGTAAGGCGCGCGTCGGTACAGATGCACCGCAGCATATCCGACGATGAGCTTTTCTCGTTGTATGAAGACATGCTTAAGAAATCGAATATCTTCGATGATTCTGTAGTTTAAACCCTAACTGCCGGCCGCCCGGCCGGCATTTTAATGATTTTTTTAGCGTGTCTATATGGTATGCAGACAATATCGCTTCATGATTTTCTCGCATACTTGTAAATGTACACGAACAAAATTATGACAAGGCCGGTGATCATTATGACCAAGTGGTCCAGCAACGGCAACGGGTTGGGCACGATCAGCATGATGACGAATGCTATTGCCATCACCATCAGGATGTTGCTGATCTCTATGAAGCGCGAGTAAGCAGAACGCGCGTCGGAATCGTCTTCTATATAATATCCGCGCTTGCGCTTGCCTCCTTCGATGAGCATCCTGTCGATGACCTTCAGGCTCAGCACCACGCCGCCAGTGGCTGGAATAAGGGCCACCAGGTTGAGAGACAGTACAATTATGTTGGATATCCTGAGGCTGGTGTTCAGATGAGACATCAGGAGTTCTGTGATGATGGAGCCGTAGGCAAAGAATAATATTTCCACCACTGCAATTATCAGTGCGCAGACGTAAACGACCACAAATCTATTCCTGACGCGTTTGGCCGACTTGGTGGAGAAGACGATCCTGGAGTAGAAATCCGACCTTGCCGTTTCCATACGCTCTATTCCGCCGACGACAGGCTTCGGAACCACTTTCTTCAAAATGTCATATGCGTTGGTGCTGTGAGTCGCGAAAAGCGGCATTAATATCATAGACATCAGCGCGGCAAGGACAACCGCAGTATAGAACCCGTTATCCACAGCGCCGGCATCCAGCGCCGTTTTTGATATGATGAATGCGAATTCACCCATAGCGAGCAGGCTCATAGCGGACACCAGCGAGGTCTTGAAATCTTTATTCCCGATAAAGTATGCAAATACGACCGTTACGGTCTTAGATATGACGAAAACAAGGAAAATGAATATGGCAAGCATTATGCTGGAGCCGACGTCTGCCAGATGGATCTTCAGACCTACGTCTATAAAGAAGATGGCCATGAAGGTATTCTTCATGGGTTCGATGTCGCGCTCTATCATATGCGCGTCCTTGCATTGAGATGCGATGAGCCCCATTATGAATGCGCCAATCGCCATGGATAGGCCCACATATGTCGAAAGAAGGGCCAGGCTGAAACACAGGCCGAGGGCGGTGATCAGGATGATCTCGCGGCTGAAGCGTTTGCTCACCCAGTTCAAAAAGCGCGGAAGTACAAGAAGTCCCAGTACAATGGCCGCGACCATGAAAATGACTATTCCGGCAACAAGTCCCAACATACCGGATGCTGTCGGAGATTGGCCGACCAAGAGCGGAGATGCCATTGTGAGTATGATTACCTGACCGATATCCTCCATGACGGTCACAAGGATGACGGTATCGGCGGTATCTTTCGAAATCTTTTTGTTGGCCCTCAGGACAGCGGTTACGACAGCCGTCGATGAACCGGATATGACCGCACCGAGGAAAACGGACTCGACCATGTTCCAGCCCAGTATAAATCCGGCAATGTATCCGCACAGGACCATAAGCGGAAGCTGTACGGCGGCGACCATTATCGTGAAAGCACCGCTCTGCTTCAGTTTCTTCAGGTTGAGTTCCATCCCTATGGCGAACATCAACAGAACCAGGCCGATGTTAGATAGCAACTCGATGATGGTTTCGCTCTCTCCCTCGGGAATCCCCCAGAAGTTTGCGATGATTATACCGGCAGCAAGATATCCGATAATGGCGGGCATCCTTAGTTTGCTGAAGAGGATGGACGCTACACTGGCGAGCACCAGCATCAGCGCCATTATCGTCAGAAATGCCACTTCGTCCATCCGTTTACCTTGCACGAGTATATTGGTATGGTTTAAAAAAGTGTCCAACAAAATGCATCATTGTTTATTTTCATCGTTGCCGACCATGATTTTTTTCCTCTGACTCCCCCCGGTTTTTTTGATTTTTTCCTGGTCGATGGCCCATTGGAAGCTCTCAAGCTCGGCGGGAGCGATAAGGACCCTCTCCCCCTTGGTGTATTTCCGCCCAATGGTCCAGTTCTTGAAGGGCGACAACACCCTGTATTCGTCCGCATCCATGACTATCTCGCGGATGTTTTTGACACCTTTACGTTCCGAGTAGGTCCCGGCAGACCTGTTTATCTTCCCATCTTTGACCTCTATGGTGCTGGTACATACGGAGTCGAGGAAATAACGGTCGTGGGTTACGGCAATAAGGGTCCCGCCATATTCGTTGAGGGCGGATTCCACTGCGTGTCTGGACGGTATATCCAGATAATTCGTAGGCTCGTCCAGTATCAGAAGATTTGTTTCCTTCAGGAGAAGCATTGACAGCGCAACGCGGGCCCTCTGTCCGCCGGAGAGAGTCGACATCGGGCGGTCCACTTCCTCACCTTTGAGCAAAAGACGCGCAAGCATCCCGCGCGCTTCCGCGCGCTTATCCGTACCGATCGCCTGCAATATCTGTTCCTCTGCGGTGAGACGCAGGTCCAGCCCCTCGTGGTTCTGGGAATAATATCCGATCTTGGCGCCGGGCGCTATCCACAGATCTCCTTTGCTGGGTATTTCACCTATAAGTGCTTTGACCAGTGTGCTTTTCCCTTCGCCGTTCGCACCGAATACGCCTATCCTTTCTCCCCTCATTATATCCAGTTCGATATCTTTGATTATGGTCCTGCCGCCCATATCTACAGACAGGTTCCGTGCGGTGATCATATTCTTTCCCGATTTCTGAGCGGTCTGTATCCTTACAGTTATGGACTGGTCTTCTTCCGGTTTTTCCTTCACTTCCATCTTGGAGATTATCTTCTCGCGTGTCTTGTGGACTGCGGCAAACCACATGTCCCTGTGCATCTCCTCGGCTATCTCTTCCTGAGTACGTTTCTGGCTGGAATATTTGCGGTACTCCTTTTCCATGCGGTCGAGGTCGATCGTCTTCTTCAAAACGAAATCGGAATAGTTGCCTTTGTATTCGCGCGAGTTCCCGTGCGAGATTTCGGATACGCGGGTAACGATTTTGTCTAAAAAGTATCTGTCATGGCTGATCACTACCAGCGCACATCCTGATTTTAGAAGGAAATCCTCAAGGAACTCCACAGTGCCTATGTCCAGGTGCGAAGTCGGCTCGTCCAATATGAGCAGGTCGCATTCTTCGGCCTGTACAAGGACGCGGGTGAGCATAACCTTGGTCCTCTCACCTCCCGAAAGGGCATCCATGGTGCGGTCCATCACATCATCCGGAAGTCCTACCTTTTCGATAGCGGCGACGATCTTCCTTTCATCATCGGCCGCGGAGCTTTTAAGGTCTGATTCCAATTTGGAATATTCTTCGGCGGCCGCGTTCCAGTCTATATCTCCGCCTGTCGCCATTTTCTCTTCGATCTTGGACATCCTGTCCCTGATTCGTTCCACATGCCCGTAAGGCCTGCCCAGGACCTCCCTCACCGTTACATCGGAGGAAGATTCTGCGAATTGAGGGAGATAACCGATCTTGCTGGTGTTCCTCGTCAGCTCGCCGGTATCGGGTTTGATGTCTCCCAGAAGTATCCTGAGGAATGTGGTCTTTCCGGCACCGTTGACCCCTATCAGCCCTATGCTGTCGCCGTCATTGATCTGAAGACTTACATCTTTCAGCACTTTCATGGGGCCGAAGGATTTGGTGACAGACTGTGCTTTCAAGAGCATGTTTCGTCATGACGGTTCGACTAATATGTTTTGTCATTCCTTATCCTGCAATATCCTTAAAATACGGGGCCAGTAATCGAGGCCATAATTCTGTAATTCAATGCGTCAGGCAATTTTTTAGGAACAGGGATTGGCAAATGCATTCTCTCTGGCGTTTATATGTTGGATGTAACTTATATCCATCCGACCTACAACTTCAAAAATAGTAAATATTAAATACTAGTTTTGCCAGATGGCGCTGGTTTGTAAGTAAGAAACAAATATGTTTATATATTAGAATAAAAAATAAACATTGTTAATATGAGTTGGTGACATTTTGTATATTTAAATGTTTTTATTTGTATGACGACAGGATAAAATACTATAAAGTTAATCGTTCTTCTGAGCTCTAGCTCGATGCGGTCTATCCGCAAAGGAGGTAAGTAAATGACTAACAAAACTATATCGGAGGCATCGCTTTGAGCGACTTTGCCAATGAGAGAAAAGCCATCGCAGCGGCGATGGTCGCATACAAGGTCCCCGGTATCCAGAAAGCGGCCGCGGACGCCAAGGCCGCCGGAATGCAGGCGACCGACATCATCGACGCCATGGGCGCCGGCATGAGCGAGGTCGGAGTGATGTTCGAGAGAGGAAAACTGTTCCTCCCCCACGTCCTCAGTGCGGCCAACGGCATGTCCTCCGCCGTCAAGTCCCTCGAGGGGGACCTCCCCAAGGACCAGATCGGGGTCAAGCTCGCCAGGGTCTGCATGGGGACCGTCGAAGGCGACGTGCACGACATAGGCAAATCGATCTGCTCGACGATGCTCCAGTGCGGAGGCTTCGACGTAGTCGACCTCGGCAGGGACGTCCCGTCCAAGGATTTCGTCGCCCAGGTAAGGGACAACGGATGCAC